>CAZGKE010000013.1:24665-39730 GCA_964526035.1 uncultured Gammaproteobacteria bacterium
CCCATGCTATCCTCCCCGGCGCACCCCGCGCGGCACCTTCCTGCACCCCATCGTGATCGACATCCCCGGCTATCGCATCGTCAGCCAGCTTGGCAGCGGCGGCATGTCCACCGTGTACCTGGCGATCCAGCAGTCGGTGGACCGCGAGGTGGCGCTCAAGGTGATGACCCCGGCGCTGGCCGCGGACCCACGCTACAGCGAACGCTTCCTGCGCGAGGCGCGCATCGCCGCGCGGCTGCATCACCGCCATGTGGTCGGCATCCACGACGTCGGCCGCAGTGGCGATCACCACTTCATCGCCATGGAGTATCTCTCCGGCGGGACCGTGACCACGGGGGATGGGCGCCTGCCGAGCGTGCCGGCGGTACTGCGCGTGCTGCGCGAGATTGCGGTGGCCCTGCACTACGCCCACGGCAAGGGCGTGGTGCATCGTGACGTCAAGCCGGACAACATCCTGCTGCGCGAGGACGGCGCCGCCGCGCTGACCGACTTCGGCATTGCCCGCGCCACCGACGCGATGAGCAGCATGACGCGCACCGGCTCGGTGATCGGCACCCCTCACTACATGAGCCCGGAGCAGGCGCGCGGCCAGCCGCTGGACGGTCGCGCCGATCTCTACAGCCTCGGCATCGTGCTTCATGAGCTGCTGGTCGGTGAGGTGCCCTTCCAGGCCGACGATCCGCTGGCGGTCGGCATCAAGCACCTGACCGCGCCGCTTCCGCAGCTGCCCGACCTGCTGTCGCCGCTGCAGCCGATCCTCGACGGTCTGATGGCCAAGGACCGTGAAGAACGCTTCCAGGACGGGGCCAGCGTGGCGGCCGCCATCGAGTCGATCGAGGCCGCCATCGTTGCGGGCGAGCTGCCGTCGCTGGGCAGTCCCGACGAAGTGCTGCTGCCGCCCATCGGGCAGCGCATGACGCCGCCCTTCACGCCGCGCATTGCCACGCCGCTGCCGAAAGCGCCGCCGCCGGAGATGCGCGCGGAACCGGTCATGGGCAACCTCACGGCCGCAGAGCTCGACCGCCCCAAGCGTCGACGCCTGCCCGCGCGGCGACGCGCCCGGCGCTGGCCATGGGTCGCATTGCTGTTCCTCGTTCTCGGCGCTGTGGCCTGGACCCAGCAGGACCGTCTGCGGGCGCTGATTCCGCGCACCGAGCTCAACGTGCTGCTGGTGGACGCCGAGCAGGCGTATCAGCAAGGGCGGCTGCATGGCGATGCGCGCAGCGCCGAGGCGCTGTATCGAGCCGTTCTCGATATCGAGCCGGATCACGACGTGGCGCGCAGTGGCCTGCGCAAGGTGGCCGACGCGCAGTCCGAACGGGCGCGCCAGGCGCTGCAGGATGGCGATATCGACGGTGCGCGCGATTGGCTGCGTGCCGCGCGCGCCAGCGGCGCCGCACCCGCGGCGCTGGGCGATATAGAAGCCGCCCTGCGCGAAGCCGCCAGCGTCGACGACACGCGCAGCGAAACGATCGAACGTGCGCGGCAGGCGGCAGCCGCCGGCCGCATCGAGGGCGGGGAGGAAGCCGCAGTTACCCAGCTGCTGGCACTTCTGGAACGGCATCCCGATGATCGCGAGGTCAGCGCAGAGCTGGATCGGCTTGCGGCCCTGCAACTCGACGAGGTCGCCGCGCGGCTGGCGGCCGAAGACGAGGCGGGCGCCCGCGCGCGCATCGAATCCGTGGCGACCTGGCGGCCCTTGCATCCCGGCCTGGCGGTGGCGCGCGCGGCGCTTGCGGCCAATGACGAGAATCGTCGCACCGAACTCGATCTGATGATGACCGAGGCCGAGGCCATGCTGCGCCGCGGGCGACTGACCCGCCCGGAAGGCGACAGCGCGCTCGATCGCTATCGGTCGGTGCTGGCCACTGCACCCGACCATGAGGGCGCGCGCGCCGGGATCCGCCGCGTAGCCCTGGGACTGTCGGCGCAGGCCGACCGCGCGCTCGGCGAGCTGGAACTGGTGCTTGCCGACGAACTGATCACCGAGGCCGCCGCGCTGGCCCCCGATCTTGCCCAGTTGGCCCCTCTGCGCCGTCGTCTGGAGGAAGCGCGCGAGCGCGCCGCCATCGCTGTGCAGAGCAGTGAGCTGACCGCGGCGCAACGCGTGGAGCGCGATCATATGCTGGCGCTGGCCCTGGCCGCGGAAGAGGCCGGTCAGCTGCTGTACCCACCTGGCGACAGCGCCTACGACCGCTACCGTGCGGTGCTGGCGCTGGAGCCCCGGCACACCGAAGCGCTGGCCGGTCTGCGGCGGCTGCCGGAGCTCGCGGCGCGGCTTGCCGATGAGGCGCTCGAAGCGAAGCGCTTGAACGCTGCCCGCGGATTCGTCGATGGCCTCGCCCAGCTGGCCCCCAACCATGCCAGGCTGCCGGTATTGCGTCGCCGCACCGGCGATGCGCTGCTGGATTCGGCGCTGCAGCGCGCTGCAGCGGGCCAGAGTCAGGGTGCCGAGGCGGCGCTTGCGGCCGCCCGGGAAATCGATCCGGGCCATCCGCGACTGGACGACGTGGCGCGCAGCGTCCGCGGCGAGTGAACCCGAATCACGGGCGGGAACGGCGCCACGACCACAACATGACGCCTGTCACTGTCGCGGGTCGATCATGACCCGCTAGGCTGTCGTCGGTAAGCGCTGGATGGTCCGGCGCGTTGCTCGGGAGTCGAACCATGCGTGGTCCAATGACGTTGTCGCTGCTGTCCCTGTTCTTCCTGCTGCCGATGTCCGGCGCGCAGGCCATGGAGGTCGACGAAATCATCGAGCGCAATCTGGAAGCGCGCGGCGGGCTGGAGCGCATCCGCGCCGTCAATACCATGCGCATGGCCGGCACCATGACCATGGGCCCGATGGAAGCGCCCTTCAATATGGAGCTCAAGCGCCCTGACAATATCCGCTTTGAAATGGAGTTCCAGGGCATGCGCATGGTGCAGGCCTACGACGGTGAGACGGGCTGGCAGATCATGCCCTTCATCGGCAAGCCTGACCCCGAGAAGATGTCCGCAGAGGACCTCGACAGCATCCGCGAGCAGGCCGATGCCTTCGACGGCCCGCTGGTCGACTGGAAGGAGAAGGGCTACAGCGTGGAGCTGGTCGGCCAGGAGGAGATCGAGGGCAGCGAGGTATGGAAGCTGAAGGTGATTCGCGCCGAAGGCCGGGAAGACGTCATCTACCTCGACGGGGAGTATTTCCTCGACCTGCGCAGCGAGACGCAGCGCCCCATTGGCGGCCGCCCACTGCAGATCGTCCAGGACATCGGCGACTACAAGGAAGTCGATGGCCTGACCATTCCGCACTCGATCCAGGTGCGTATCGAAGGCATTCCCACGCCGCAGTCGCTGCGCGTGCTCAACGTCGAAGTCAATCCCGAAATCGACGACGCCCGCTTCGCGATGCCCGAAACCGGCAACTGACGCCATCCCAGCGTTGGCGGCGCCGCTGCGGCGGCGCCACCGCGACCACTTCGACCGGAGTCGTGCCGATGATTCGTCCCGCCCTTGGCCTTGCAGCTGCACTTAGCCTCATGCCCGCCGCGTGGGCGCAGTCTGATGCACCGTTCGCGAGCAGCGATTTCGGGGGGCTGCGCGCCCGCGCGCTCGGTCCCGGCGTCATGTCCGGGCGCATCGCCGCCATCGACGTCAGTCCCGATGGAAAGTCGCTGTGGGTCGGCGCCGCCAGCGGCGGCGTGTGGAAGTCCAGCGACGGCGGCGTGACACTGAGCCCGGTGTTCGATGCCCACACGCAGTCGATCGGCGCCCTGATGGTCGACCCTTCAGACGCCAACACCATCTGGGTCGGAACCGGGGAAAGTCGTCTGCGCAACAGCGTAGCGCCGGGTGACGGCGTCCATGTCAGTCGTGATGAAGGCGCCAGTTGGAAACATGCGGGTCTTGGCGACAGCCAGCATATAGCCCGTCTGGCCATCGATCCTCAGGACGGCAGCCGGGTGTTCGTCTGCGCCACCGGTCCGGCTTTTCGCGAAGGCGGCGAGCGCGGCGTGTTTCGGACCACCGACGGCGGCGAAACCTGGGAGGCGGTGCTCAGCGTCGACGCGCGCACCGGGTGTTCCGACATCGTCATGGATCCCGCCAACCCGCGCATTCTCTATGCCGGCATGTGGCAGGTGCGCCGCTACCCTGATTTCTTCGAATCCGGCGGCCCCGGCAGCGGCCTGTACCGCAGCATCGACGGTGGCGACAGCTGGCAGCTGATCGAGCGTGGTCTCGACGAAGGCGAGAAGGGTCGCATCAGCCTGGCGGTGGCGCCGAGCCGGCCGAACGTGGTCTACGCCATCGTCGAGTCGGACGACACCGCGCTGTATCGCTCCGATGACAACGGCAGCCAGTGGCAGCGGCTGAACGCCTCGGCCAACGTGCAGGTGCGGCCGTTCTACTTCGGCGAACTGGTGGTGTCTCCGGACGACCACCAGCGCGTGTATCGCCCGGCGCTGTTCCTCACCGTCAGCGAGGACGGCGGCGCCAGCTTCAGCGGACTGTTCAGCGCCAGCGCCGGCGGCACCCACCCGGATCACCACGCGCTGTGGGTGAATCCCGACCGGCCGGAGCACCTGATCCTGGGCACCGACGGCGGCATCTACGTAAGTGAGAGTCGCGGCAGCACATGGCGCATGGTCGGCAGCCTGCCGGTCGCGCAGTTCTACCATGTCGCCGTGGACGACGCCGTGCCCTACAACGTCTACGGCGGTCTGCAGGACAACGGCACCTGGATGGGACCCTCCGAGGCCCCGGGCGGCGTGCGCAACAAGCACTGGCAGAGCATCGGCTATGGCGACGGCTTCTGGGTGTTCCCGGATCCCGCCGACCGCAACACGGTGTACCTGGAATACCAGGGCGGCAACCTGATGCGGCGCGACATGGCGACCGGCGAGATCAAGTCGATCGCCCCGGTGGCCGCGGCTGGCGAGCCGAAGCTGCGCTTCAACTGGAACACCCCGATCCATCTGAGTCCCAGCCAGCCCGGGGTGCTCTACTACGGTTCGCAGTTCCTGCACCGCTCGACCGACCGCGGCGAGAGTTGGGAAGTGATCTCGCCCGATCTCACCAGCAACGACCCGCGCCGCCAGCGCCAGGCCACCTCCGGCGGTCTCAGCCTCGACAACTCCACCGCCGAGAACAACACCACGCTGTACAGCATCGACGAGTCGCCGCTGGAAGCCGGCGTGATCTGGACCGGCAGCGACGACGGCCGCGTGCACCTCAGCCGCGACAACGGCGCCACCTGGACCCACCTGACCTCGCGCATCGATGGCGCACCGGTCGACAGCTGGGTGTCGCGCGTGCATGCCAGCCCGCACGCGGCGCCGACCGTGTTCGTGGCGTTCGACCATCACCGCAGCGGCGACCAGCGCCCCTACCTGTTCCGCAGCGACGACTACGGCAACAGCTGGCGCTCACTGGTGGGCCCGGGACTGGAAGGCTACGTCTGGACCATCCTGCAGGATCCGGTGAATCCCGACCTGCTTTATGCGGGCACCGAATTCGGTCTGTACATCAGTCTCGATGGCGGCGCGCACTGGGCGCGCTTCACCGAGAACCTGCCGCGGGTGGCGGTGCACGACGTGGTGATCCAGCCGCGTGAGGGTGACCTCGTGATCGGCACCCACGGACGTGGCATCTATGTCATCGACGACCTGTCGTCACTGCGTGCGCTGAGCCGCGAGGTGCTGGAGGCCGACGTCACCCTGCTGCCGTCGCGACCCGCGCTGCAGCGCCCAGCGGTGTCCATGCAGGAGTTTCCCGGCAACACCGACTTCGTGGCCGAAAACCCGCCCGAGGCCGCTACCATCAGCTACTACCTCAAGCGTCGCCACGTGTTCGGCGACCTTCTGGTGCGGGTGTACGACGCCGATGGCGAGCTGATCAACGAAATCTCGGGAAGTCGTCGACGTGGACTCAACCGGGTCGAATGGCCGATGCGGCTGAAGGCGCCGCGCTTTCCGCCGTCGACCCAGCTGGTGCCCGGCTTCGTCGGTCCGCGCGTGCCCGAGGGCAACTATCGCATCGAGCTGGTCAAGGGCAAGGAGGTCATCGAAGGCCGCGTCGAGCTGCTGCCCGATCCGCGTTCGCCGCACAGCGCTGAGGATCGCCGCGCCCAGCAGACCCTGGCCATGAGCCTGTATCGCGAGCTCGACGACCTGACCTATTTGGCCGAAAGCCTGGCCATGCTGCACAAGGACGCCGGCGAGCGTGCCTCCGCGTTGAAGGGCGGCGACGCGCGCCGCGTGAACGCCTTCGCGGAACGGATCGATACTCTGGCAGCGACGCTGGCCGCGCGCACTGCAGGCTTCGTATCCGGCGACACCCGCCTGCGCGAGCACTACGGCAACCTCTACGGCCAGGTGACCGGCTATGACGGCCGCCCCACCGCCACCCAGGTCGAGCGCCACGCGCAGCTGCAGGCGCAGTTGCGCAAGGCCGAGGCCGACGCCGCGGCGCTGATCGAGCGCGAGCTGGCGGATCTCAACCGCCGTATCGAGTCCGCCGGACTGCAGCCGCTGGTGCGCATCGACCGCGAAACATGGGAGAAGCGCAGCGGCGGCGGCGGCATGACCCAGCGCACCCGCGCCACCCTGCGCCAGGCGGCCTTCCCGCTGATGAGCGTGTGGTTCGGCTTGATGCGCTGAGCTTCTGGATCCGGGCGCAGGGACGCGCAGCGCCTACGTTCTGGCCGAAGTCGTGCTCAGCGCCAGCGCCACCAGACGCGCCATCAGCTTTTCGTGCAGGCCTCTGGGCGATTCGAAGCCCATGCGCGCCATCGCCTCGTGGTCGTCGCTGCGACCGCCGAGCAGCGCCTTGCCGATGGTGCGCAGGCGGTCGCCGGTGGTGGCCGTGTTGCGCTTCAGCCAGGCCAGCGCCTTGACCAGGCGCTGCTCGACCTCGGTGAAATCCGAACCCAGCGGATAGTCCGGCAGCAGGCCGTCGCTGCGGTAGGGCCTGAGTCTCGCGCTGAGGACCTCGGGGCGATTCTGTCGCCAGGCTTCGGGCACCACGAAGTCCTTGTGCAGCTTTCCGGCCGCCTTCGCCTGCGTCACCAGATCGTCCTGGAAGCGCGCGTCGCAGATCGAAAGCATCGCCTTGACGCAGTCCTCGTCGACCTTGTCGCGCAGATCGGCGACGCCGTATTCGGTGACCACGATGTCGCGCAGGTGGCGCGGGATGGTGACGTGGCCGTAGCTCCAGAGGATGTTGGAGATGGCCTTGCCCTTGTGATGGCGTACCGCGCGGAACATCAGCACCGAGCGCCCTTCGTTCAGCGCATGCGCCATGGCGACGAAGTTGTACTGGCCGCCGACTCCGGACACCACGCGGCCGTCTTCCAGAGCATCGGACACCGCGGCGCCGAGCGCGGTGACCATCATGCAGGCGTTGAAGAAGCGCGCATCGCGCCGCTGCAGACGTTCCAGGGCCTCGCGCCCGCCATAGAGCTGGTTGATCTGGGTGATGCGCGTCATGCCGATGCGCTGGCGACGCTCGTCGGGCATCTCGCGCAACCACTCGTAGAATTCGTGCGAGCCGAGGAAGAAGGCGCCATGCAGGCAGAAGCCCTCACGCAGCGCCTGCTCGTAGTCCTGCTGGGTGCCCTCGTCATTGGCCAGCCGGCGCATCACCTCGATGTCCTCGACCACCATGCGGCCCATCACGCCGTTCTCCATCAGATGGCGGAAGCCTTCCATCACCATCTCGCTGGCGCCATACAGGCCGCGCGGTAGCGCGTCGAGGCCGCCCCATTCGCGAACCAGCGGCCGCTGGGCGGCTTCGGGGTCGAGCGCGTGCATGATTTCGCAAAAGGCATCGTTGCGGCGATGGCGCAGCACCAGCGCGTGCGCCAGCGCATCGGACAGCGTGCCGATGCCGATCTGCAGGGTGCCGTTGTCGCGCACCAGGGTGCTGGCGTGCAGGCCGATGGCGTAGTCGGCATCCGACACCGGACGCCGCGGCAGCCCGAACAGCCGATGCGCACGCGTGCCGCTGTCGAGCACGAGATCGAAGGTGTCGATCGACACCGCGGCGTCGCCGTCCATGAACGGCAGGTCGGGATGCACCTCGGCGACCAGCAGCGGGCGCGGCAGTCCGAGGCGCTCGAGTTCGTCCAGGGTATCGAGCGTGGTGTCGGCATTGCAGCTGAAGCTGAGTCGCTTGCCGTCAGCAGAGCGCGCCATGAGCTGCATGATCATGTTGACGCCGCGCCCGGCGACCGCACGCGGCACGTGGGTGTAGTTCACGCTGGCGTAGTGTCGCTGCACCTCGGGGACGTTGAGCATGGCCCCGGATTGCATGTAGAACTCTTCGATCTCCACGTTCGGCGGCAGGCCGCTGCGCAGGTCGTCGGCGTATTCCAGGCGTGGATAGTCGCTGCCGAAGTGGCGCTCGAGGAACGGACCGAGGAAGCGCTTCTCCAGATCGCTCTTGGGCTGCGGTGGATTCAGCGAAAGTGCGGTCAGCAGGTGCAGCGAACGCGACGGGTCCGCCTTGATGCGCTGGTACAGCGCATTGATGATCCGGTTCGGCTTGCCCAGCGCCAGAGGCGCGCCCGCCACGATATCGGGCGCGCTGCGCTCGAGCATGGCGTCAACGATGGCGTCGACGGATTCGAAGAGTCGGTGGGACATGTCGGCGTTTCCCCGCATCGGTTCCCTACATCATGCCGGGTTCCGCGCGGCGCTTCTTGCGCGAGATCAAGTCCGACGACCGCTGTTGGCAGGGTCGGGACCCTCAAGAGCCGGGACTCGGGACTCGGGACTCGGGACAAGAGCTTGGGTCCGCAAAGGACGCGGAGTACGCGAAGTACGCAAGAAAAGAATGAAAAGATGCTCTTCCTTTGCGTCCTTCGCGGACAGTTGCTTTCGTCATCTTGCCGGGAATGGTGCCGAGACCATCGGGGATGGCCATGAATCCAGGCCTTTCGAGACGCTGCTTTTCCCGAGCCCCGGCCCTCAGTCGTAACTCAACCCCCGCGCCTTTCCCCCGAACACCCGATAGGCAAACACCGTGTAGCCGATGATCATCGGCAGCACCACCGCCGCACCGGCAAGAATGATCATCAAGGATTCGGGGGCGGCGGCGGCGTCCCAGATGGTGATCTGGTCCACGACCAGGTACGGGAACAGGCTGTAGGCGAGGCCGTAGAAGGCCAGAAGGAGGATGCCGATGGTGGCGCCGAAGGGGACCCAGATGCCGTACTCGTTGCCTTGCGCGAGGCGTCTCGGCAGGCGCCGCAGGCTGCGTTCGATCACCAGGAACAGCGCCGCGGTAGCCAGCGGGATCGGCGCCAGCAGCACGATCCACGGCAGCGTGAACCACTTGTCGAAGATCCGCTCGGAAAGCAGGGGTGTGGCCAGCGAGATGGCGGCGACGCCGATGGCAGTCAGCCACAGCGCGCGTCGGGCCCAGCGCACCGCCTTGAGCTGCAGCTCGCCCTCGCACTTGACGATCAGCCAGCCGGCGCCGAGCAAGGTGTAGCCGGCGGCCAGGCAGGCGGCGATCAGCACGGCGAACAGGTGCGCACCCCAGCCGCCCTCGAAACCCATCACCATCAGGCCGAGCATGTAACCTTGCGCCAGTGCCGTGGTCAGCGAGCCGGCGAAGAACACGCGGTTCCAGCGCGGCTTGTGCCCGGCGCGTGCCTTGACCCGGAAATCGAAGGCGACTCCGCGCATGATCAGTCCTACCAGCATCATCACCACCGGCAGGTACAGCGCGCCGAGGATCACGCCGTGCGCCGGCGGAAAGGCTACCAGGAGGACGCCGATGCCCAGCACCAGCCAGGTCTCGTTGGCGTCCCAGAACGGGCCGATGCTGTCGATCATGCGGTCCTTGTGGTGATCGGGATTGCCGGGAAACAGGATGCCGACGCCCAGATCGAAGCCATCGAGCACCACGTAGGCCAGCATCGACAGCCCCATCACCGCAAGGAACACCATGGGCAGCCAGCCTTCGGGTGTCATCAGGTCGGGAGTCATGATGCGCCTCCCTTGGCGTCGGCGGACGCCGGCTTGACGTAGGCCATCGGCGGCGACATGCCCGCGGCGGTGCCGCGCTCGCCGAACGGCGGCGCTTTCGCCGCCTTGGCGGCCAGATGGAAGATCACCCGCACGTAGGCGAACGCCAGCAGCGCATACAGCGTCAGGTACAGCGTCAGCGAAAAACCGATATATCCGGCCGGCACGCTGGAAGCAGCCTCGGCGGTGCGCAGTACGCCGTGTACCAGCCACGGCTGACGACCGATCTCGGTGGTGTACCAGCCGGCCAGCACCGCAGCCCAGCCGGAGAACGCCATCCACACCAGTGTGCGCAGCAGCCAGGATGCCGGCATGCCGCCGCGGCGCAGTTGCCAGGCGCTGAGCCAGCCGGTCAGCAGCATCAGCAGGCCGATGCCGACCATGATCCGGAACGACCAGAACACCGGCGCTACCGGAGGGTGCTCGCCTTCGAACTGGTCAAGTCCGCGAATCTCGCCGTCAAGTTCATGGGTGAGGATCAGCGAAGCAAGCTTCGGAACCTTGATCGCGAAGTGCGTGGTCCGCGCCTCCTCATCCGGAAACCCGAACAGAGTGAGCGCGGCGCCGCGTTCGGTTTCCCAGATCGCCTCCACCGCGGCGATCTTCGCCGGCTGGTGTTCGAGCGTGTTGAGGCCGTGGAAGTCGCCGATCACGATCTGCACCGGAATCAGCGTCGCGCCGATGAGGATGCCGGTGCGCAGTGCCGCCAGCACCGCCGGCTTGCGGTCGCCGCGCAGCCAGCGCCATGACGAGATGCCGGCCATGAGAAAGCCCACGGTCAGGAAGGAGGCCAGCATCATGTGGGTGAGTCGCCACGGCATCGATGGATTGAAGACGACGGCGAACCAGTCGGTCGCGTGCGCCACGCCGTCGCGCATCTCGAAGCCCGCCGGCGTATGCATCCACGAGTTCAGAGCGAGAATCCAGAACGCCGACAGCGAGGTGCCCACCGCCACCAGCACGGTGGCCACGGTATGCACCCGTTCGCTGACGCGGCGATAGCCGAACAGCATCACGCCGAGGAAGCTGGCTTCGAGGAAGAACGCGGTCAGCACCTCGTAGGCGAGCAGGGGCCCGGCGATGTTGCCGACCGTGTTCATGTAGCCCGGCCAGTTGGTGCCGAACTGGAAGCTCATGGTGATCCCGCTGACCACGCCGAGCGCGAACGACAGCGCAAACACCTTCACCCAGAAACCGTAGGCGTCCATCCACTTGGCGTCGCCGCTTGTCTTGAAACGCAGCTTGAAGAACAGCAGCACCCAGGCGAGCGCGATGGTGATGGTCGGGAACAGGATGTGGAAGCTGATGTTGGCGGCAAACTGGATGCGCGCCAGCAACAGTGGATCAAGGCCGGTCTCCATCACGACACCTCCGTGGCCCCGGGCAGGGCGGCGCGGGTTTCGGGCAGATGCTGGTCGCCGGCCTTGCCCTCCGACAGCAGGACGCGCCATACGCGCACCGCAAGCGACCAAGGCTTGATCTCCACGGGCAGCCCCAGGTTGAACTGCGCCAGGGCCAGCGCATCCTCGACCAGGGCGTCGTGCAGCGGCCGGAACAGCAGCGGCCAGCTCAGCCTGGCCATGCCGCGCGTGCGCATGACCAGCAGGTGACGGAGGATGCAGGAGGCGTCGCCGGTCCCTTCCACCTCGAGCGCATGGTATCCATCGAATCCTTCCGGGCTCTCGAAGCGAAAGCGCACGCTGCGACCCGGGACATGGTCCTCGACCACATAGCGAATCGGCCCGTGCCCGCCGCGTGAGCCGACCGCCAGACCGCGATGCAGGCGCATCGCCGGCCAGTTGTGCTGCGGCCACAGGGCATCGTCGGGACCGCCGAGACCGTCGAGCAGCACGCCGACCCGCGCTGCCGCGACTGGCAACTTGCGCTGGTGGACGTTGCGTACGTTCACGATGCGCTCTCCGCGCCGGACTTGGCCGGCAGCAGGCGGTCCTTCAGCTCCAGCAGGCGCACCACCCGGGTACCGAGCGCCATCAGCGCCGACAGCGTCTCCGGCGGCAGGTCGCGGATCTTCTCGAACCATTCGGTCATCCGTTCCATCACGGCGTACATTTCGCCCATGCGCTGCTGGGCGTGGCGCTCCTCGCTGGAGCCGGGCTGCTCGAGCAGGGCATCGCGCAGCATCGACAGGGTCGGCTCGACCTCGCGGCGCTGGCGTTCCGCCGCCAGCGTCCTGAAGATGGTCCAGACATCGTCGGGTGCGCGAAACCACTCGCGGCGATCGCCCGGGCGATGTTCAAGGCGCACCAGTCGCCACGCCTGCAGCTCTTTCAGTCCCATGCTTACATTGGAGCGCGACATGCCGAGCCGTTCGGTGATGTCATCGGCGTTCAGCGGTTCGGCGGATACGAACAGCAGCGCGTAGATCTGGCCCACGGTGCGATTGATGCCCCAGCGGCTGCCCATCTCGCCGAAATGGAGCACGAAGGCCTGGATCAGGGGAGACAGGTTCATTGACTTCAGTCATTTCAGTAATGTCTGAAATTATTGTAGTCAAAAGACCGTGCTGCGGGGTGAAGGGGTGGAGAAGGGAGGGGAGCAGGGAGGAGGGCGTAGGGACTGGGGATGGTTTCGGGCGCAGCCCGACATTGGCTGCCCAACAGCCGAACGGCCTCAGCCGCGACGGTTCCTCATTTTCGATGCAATGCGCGGGTCGGGGCGAGGCCCGTCCTGCAAGCGCCAGGCCCTGTAGGAGCGCACCCGTGCGCGACCGTCCCCTCGTTTCGATGAGTTGCCCTTGTCGGGGCTGAGGCCCCTCCTGCAACAGCCGAGCCCTGCAGGTTCGGGCGCAGCCCGACGTAGCCAGGCAGCAGCCGAACGGCGAAAGCCGCGATCAGCGCTGGGTCATGGGCGCGGGCTGCAATCCTCGCTGCACCTGCCCAACATCGGGCTCCACATCAGGTGCTGCGGATCCCGCAGCGGTCCCGAGCACCGCATCCAGCAGCGCCGCCAGCCGTGCGCCGGCCAGCAGCACGCGCGCTTCGGCGTGCGGACGCATGCGCTCCAGGTAGGCGCGATTGAGGCGACCCTGGCGACGCGGGTAGAGATCGAGTTCGGCGATCATCCGGCAGGATTCCTCGGCCCACGCCGCGGCTGCGCCGGCGTGCCAGGCGACTGCCGCGGGGGCCTCGCGCGCCCGCAGCGCGTCCACGTATTCCGCTTCGGTCAGCCCGGCCGCTTCAAACACCAGCCGATCCCACACCGCGTGCAGGTTGGTACCCTGGCCGATGTAGTTCAGCTGGAACAGGTTGCCGCCCCGGTCGTCACCGAAGCCGGCGTGCAGCGGCTGGTGGATGTCGCCGACCAGATGCACCACCCACTTCAATGCCTCTCGTCGTTGATCGGGCGGTCGCCCACGGTCACCGAGGATCGCCGCCTGCCGGTTCAGCGCTTCGATGATGCAGGCCCCATCGACGCAGTCCCGCTGCCGTCGATAGCGGCAGGCGCAATCGCGGGGAAAGTTGACGTAGTGCCAGGGGGCGGTGCCCTCGAATCGCGGGTCGTCGCCGGCGCGCACATCGTCGGCCCAGGTGGATACGGCGGCGAGCGTTGGCTGCGGCTCGCCCTCAAGCAGGTGCAGAACGGCGCTGCGGGTCGGTTCGGCAAGCGAAGCGTCGGCCAGATCGCCGACCATGCGGTGCGCCAGCCCGCCGAAACCTGCAGTGGGCCCACACACCGCCAGACACAGCGCCACGACCAGGAAGCGGAGGAATGTATCCATCACTACATGTTCTCCTGTTCTGCGCAGGCGCGCCGCCGCCGCCGTCATTCGAGCAGGTAGAATACGCGGCTTTCCTCAGCCCGTCCGAGAAGGAGCCCCCACCATGACCATCAAGGTCGCCATCAACGGCTACGGCCGCATCGGTCGCAACGTCATGCGCGCGCTGTACGAGTACGGCCGCAATGACGAGATCCGCATCGTTGCGGTCAACGACCTCGGCGACGCCGAAACCAATGCCCACCTGACCCAGTACGACACCGCCCACGGCAGGTTCGCGGGCACGGTCGAGGTGGACGGCGGCGATCTGATGGTGAACGGTGACCGCGTCAAGGTGCTGGCGCAGCGCGATCCTTCCAAGCTGCCGTGGGGCGACATGGGTGTCGATGTGGTGCTGGAGTGCACAGGCTTGTTCACCACCAAGGAGAAAGCCGGCGCGCACATCAGCGGCGGTGCGAAGAAGGTGATCATTTCCGCACCGGGCGGCAAGGACGTCGACGGAACCTTCGTCTATGGCGTCAATCATGACCGGCTGAGGGCCACGGACACGGTCATCTCCAACGCCTCCTGCACCACCAACTGCCTGGCGCCGCTGGCCAGCGTCCTGCATGGCAGAATCGGCATCGTGCACGGCCTGATGACCACCATCCACGCCTACACCAACGACCAGGTGCTGACCGACGTATTCCACAGCGACCTGCGTCGCGCGCGTTCCGCAACGATGAGCCAGATCCCCACCAAGACCGGCGCCGCCGCCGCGGTCGGACTGGTGCTGCCCGAGCTCAACGGCAAGCTCGACGGCTTCGCCATGCGCGTACCCACCATCAACGTGTCGGTGGTCGACCTGACCTTCGTCGCAGCGCGCGCCACCAGCAAGGACGAAATCGACAGCGTGGTGCGCGAAGCCGCCGAAGGGAGCCTGAAGGACATCCTCGGCATCAACACCCGGCCGCTGGTGTCGGTCGACTTCAACCATGACCCGCGCAGCTCGGTCTACGACGCCACCCAGACCCGGGTGATGGGCGGCACCCTGGTCAAGGTGCTGGCCTGGTACGACAACGAATGGGGTTTCTCCAACCGCATGCTCGACATGACCGCGGCGTTCATGGCGGCGAAATAGCCGCAAGAAGACAGATGCGACGACGTCCGCGAAGGACGCAAAGGACGCGAAGAAGAGAAGAGCGAAAACAACGAGCGGCTGTTCTTTGCGTCCTTTGCGGACCCATGCTCTTGCTTGGCGTCCGACCTGGTCGGTGCGTCGCTCAGCGCTGCGGCAGGATTGCCTGCAGCGCCGTACGCGCGGCGGCGAAGGAAAA
>CAZGKE010000014.1:0-39357 GCA_964526035.1 uncultured Gammaproteobacteria bacterium
AACACGTTCGCCACGATCAGGTCGGGGAAGCTCTGGATGCGTGTGTTGAACTGGCGCACGGCACCGTTGTAGAAGCGCCGCGCGTACTGCAGGTGATCTTCCACGGCGACCAGGTCGTTCTGCAGCTTCAGAAAGTTCTCGCTGGCCTTGAGATCGGGATAGCTCTCCTTCAGCGCGAATATCCGACCGAGCGCCTGCTCCATGGCGCCCTCCACTTTCGCCAGCTGCGCCGGACTGTTCAGGCCTACCGCCTGCGTGCGTAGCTCGGTGACGGTCTCCAGCAAGGTGCGCTCGTGCGAGGCATAGCCCTGGACCGCGGCGACCAGCTGCGGCACCAGGTCGTGGCGTCGGGTCAGCTGCACGTCGATGTCGGCCCAGCCGGCCTTCACCTGGTTGCGGTCGCGCACCAGGCGGTTGAATACCCATACCACCCACGCCAGCAAGACCAGCAGCAGCAGGCTGAGAATCATTGCCATCGGCACTCTCCGCGGAAACCGCTGTCGATTATGGCCGACCCGTCGCAGACGCGACAGCAGGCGGCGTGAGCTCGGGCTCAACGCGCCAGCGTCGCCCCAGCCTCCAGAACAGGTAGCCAAGGCCTGTGAAGCTGGCCGAGGTCAGCGCCAGTTCGAGTCCGCTGTCGAACACCATCGGCGCCACCACGCCGGCCACCACGACGAAGATCGACAGGCTGACCGCGGTCTGCAGAGAGGAAGCACCGCCGCGGCGGTGCGGGAACAGATCGAGGATGGCGATGGTGATCACCGGAAAGGCCAGCGCAACACCGCAGGCCAGCACCGTCAGCGGCAGCACCGCCCACGGTGCGGCGGGTTCCGCGTACAGGTTGCCAGCCACGTTGAGCACGACGGCCACCGCCATCAGGCGATAGGCCCAGCCCACCAGCACGGCGCCGCTGTGGCGACCTGCCATGCGTCCGGAAAGCATGGCGCCGGACATCATGCCGGCGATCACCGGCACGAAGAATACCCAGAACTGCAGCTCGGTCAGGCCCATCAGGCCCATCACGAAAGCCGGCGCCGACATGATGTAGAGAAACAGCGCGCCGAAGTTGAAGGTGACCGTCAAGGACAGCAGCTGGAACCCGCGGTGCCCGAAGATCTCTCGGTATCCGGCCAGCAGCGGCTTCAGCGCCAGCGGTTGGCGCGACGCCTCAGGGTGCGTTTCGGGAAGGCGCAGGCTGGTCACCAGCATCAGCAACAGGCCGAACACAGCGAGAAACACGAAGATCGCCCGCCAGCCTGCGACACCGAGGATCACACCGCCGATGATCGGCGCCACCGCCGGGGCGATGCCGAAAAGCATGGTCATGATCGCCATCACCCGCTGCGCCTGGTGGCCGTCGTAGATGTCGCGCACGATGGCGCGGCCGACGATCATCCCGGCGCCCGCCGACAGTCCCTGAAGGCCGCGCATGATCAGCAGCTGGTCCAGCGTCTGCGCGAACACGCAACCGAGCGAAGCCACGGTGAACACCGCCGCACCGACCAGGATCACCGGCTTGCGCCCGACTGCATCGGAGATCGGCCCGTGGAACAGCGCCATCACCGTATAGGTGGCCAGGTAAACGCTGAGCACCTGCTGCAGCGCCAGCGGCGTCACCGCCAGCGCCTCCGCCATCACTCCGAAAGCCGGAAACATGGTGTCGATGCTGAGCGGACCGAACATGGTCAGCGCGGCCAGCAGGACGATCAGCGCTTTGCCTTGGCGGGAGGCGTGCATGGGGTGGGGGTGGGGTCGGGCGCGACAGAGTAGCGCAAGAGCCGGGACTCGGGACTAGGGAAAGCCGCGCTTGCCTTTGTAGGGGCCCACTCGTGGGCGACCATCCGTTGTCTTCGAAGCGCCCCCGGTCGCCCACAAGTGGGCTCCTGCAACGGCGAGCCCGATGGCTCCTCCCCACTCCCCTACTCCCCAACTCCCCACTCCCTGCTCCCTGCTCCCCGCTCCTGAGCTACCCTGCCCACCCATGCATGCATCCTCCCACCACCCGCTGCGCCAACTCCTGCCCTACCTGTGGCCGTGGCGCTGGCGCATCGGTGTGGCGCTGGCGCTGCTGCTTTCGGCCAAGTTCGCCGCGGTCGGCGTGCCGCTGGTGATGAAGGGCATCGTCGACGCGCTCGACGGCAGCCAGCCTCTGCTGATCGTGCCGCTGGCGCTGCTGGCCGCCTACGGCGCGCTGCGCGTGGTCTCCACGCTGTTCCAGGAGTTGCGCGAGGTGGTGTTCGCGCGGGTCATGCATCGCACCACGCGACAGGTGACGCTGGCGGTGTTCTCGCACCTGCATGCGCTCAGCCTGCGCTTCCACATGGCGCGCCAGACCGGCGGCATCTCACGCGACATCGAGCGCGGCACCAAGGCCATCGGCAAGCTGCTCGACTGGACCATCTACTCGATCCTGCCGATCGCGGTCGAGGTGAGCCTGGTGACCGCCATCCTGATCTGGCGCTACGACATCTGGTTCGCCGTGGTGACGCTGTCGACGCTGGTCGCCTACGCCGTGTTCACCTACTACGTCACCGACTGGCGTACGCAGTTCTTCCGCCGCATGAACGAGGCCGACAGCCGCGCCAACACGCGCGCCGTCGACAGCCTGATCAACTACGAGACGGTCAAGTACTTCAACAACGAGGCGCACGAGGCACGCCGCTACGACCGCCACCTGGTGCAGTTCGAGGAAGCCGCAGTGATGAGCCGCAAATCGCTCGCCATTCTCAACGCCGGACAGGCGCTGATCGTATCGAGCGGGGTCACCCTGCTGATGTGGCGCGCTACCGTCGGCGTGGTCGAAGGCACCATGACGCTCGGCGATCTGGTGCTGGTCAACGCCTTCCTGATCCAGCTGTCGGCGCCGCTGTTCCTGCTCGGCATGGTCTACCGCGAGGTCAAGCAAGCGCTGACCGACGTCGAGCGCATGTTCGGTCTGCTGCATGAGAACCGCGAAGTGCAGGATCGCGACGACGCCGTCGAACTCCGGGTCACACGCCCGCTGGTGCGATTCGAAGCGGTCGATTTCGCCTACGACGAGCGCCGCCAGATCCTGCACGGCGTCGATTTCAGCATCCCGCCCGGTCATACCGTGGCGGTGGTCGGTCACTCCGGCTCCGGCAAGTCGACGCTGTCGCGCTTGATGTATCGCTTCTATGACGTCAGCGGCGGCCGCATCAGCATCGACGGCACCGACATCCGCGAGCTCAGCCAGCAGTCCTTGCGCAGCGCGATCGCCATCGTTCCCCAGGATACGGTGCTGTTCAACGACAGCATTCTCTACAACATCCAGTACGGCCGCCCGGAGGCCGGGCGCGACGACGTGATCGCCGCCGCCCGCGCGGCGCACATCCACGACTTCATCGAATCGCTGCCGGACGGCTACGACAGCGAAGTCGGCGAACGTGGACTCAAGCTCTCCGGTGGCGAAAAGCAGCGCGTCGCCATTGCCCGCGCGCTGCTCAAGAACCCGGCCATCCTGATCTTCGACGAGGCCACCTCGGCGCTCGATTCAAAGAGCGAGAAGGCAATCCAGACCGAGCTTGCGCGCATCGCCGAGGGCCGCACCACGCTCACCATTGCACACCGCCTGTCGACAGTGATGGACGCCGACGAAATCCTGGTGCTCGACCAGGGTCGCATCGTCGAGCGCGGCAGCCACGCGCAACTGCTTTTGCTCGACAGCCACTACGCGCAGATGTGGCGCCTGCAGCAGCAGCGTGCCGAGGACCCGTTCACGCTCGTGTAGCCACTACTCGAAGCCGTTCTTGAACACCGGACCCAGCACCATAAACGCCGCCGCGGCGTCCAGCCGGCCGTGGCCGAACACCGCATTGGGCACCTGCGCGCCCGGAAACGGCGCGCAGTCCTGTGCACTTGTGGCGGCAATCGCGCTGCCGCGCAGCAGATCCTCGACGCGACCGGGATCGCCTATCAGCGACGGGTCGGCGCTCATCAGCAGTGCGGCCACGCCGGCCACATGCGGTCCCGCCATGCTGGTGCCGCTGGCGTTGCCGTAGGCGTTGCCGCGGATGCTCGAGCGGATCGACACCCCGGGCGCGGCGATGTCGGGCTTCAGGCGCTGGCTGCCATCCACGGTGACCGGGCCACGGCTGGAGAAGGTGGCGATGGTATTGGCGCTGCCAAACGCGCCGACGGTGAAGCTCGATGCATACGGCGCCGGTGCGGTGTTGATGGTGCCGCACGAGGACCCGCTGTTGCCGGCCGCGACCACCACCAGGATGCCGGCGTCGCGCGCGTTGTCGACCGCCTCCTCCAGCACCTCGATGCTGCTGCAGCCTTCCGATGCCGGGCAGCCCCAGGAATTGTTGATGATGTGCGGCGCCAGGGCCGGATTGGCATTGGCCCCCGAAAGATCGGTGGGTGCCATGAACCACTGGAAGCATTCCAGGTAGGAGGCCAGGGTGCCGTCGCCGCGCTCCATGTTGCGACAGCCGATCCAGCGAGCCTGCGGCGCCACGCCGATCTGGTTGCTGGCACCGTCATCGCCGACCATGGTGCCCATGGTGTGGGTGCCGTGGTTGTTGTCGTCGCAGGGCGCAGGCGCGTCGACGCCGCAGGGATTGGTACCGTCGCCGATCAATGCGTGCACCGCGTCGTGCCAGTGGTGGTTGTGGTCCGCAGTGGTCCCGTTCCAGCCGCGATACCTGTCGCGCAGCGCCGGGTGATCCCACTGGTAGCCGGTGTCCTGGCCACCGATGACCACGCCCTGACCGAAGAATCCGAGTTTCCACAGCGTCGGCGCATTGACCCGCTCGACGCCCCACTCGACGACGAGCACGCTCTTCATCGACGCCAATTCGGCGCGCGGAATGTCAGATGGCAGCAGCGGATGCGAATCGATGCTGCGTACGTCCGGGTGCAGCGTTAGAGCGTCCAGGGTGCCGTTGTCGAGGCGCGCCCAGATCGCGTTTGCCACCCAGAAGGCGCGGTGCTCAATGTCGCGCGACCGCAGCAGCTCCAGCACCGCGGACTGCGAACGCTGCGCCTGCACCTGCAGCTGCGCGACCTTCCCGGCCACCCGATCGGCAAAGGCGCGCGAGCCGGCGGCTTGCTTGGGCGGTGCCTCACCATGCAGACGAATCATGGCTTCGACCGGACCCTGCGCCGCCGCCTCGGCAAGCTTCGCATCCACCGTGGCTGCAAGTGGGGGTGTGCCACCAGTGAGCAGCAACAGCGCCAACGTCAGCATTCTACTGCGCATGGATCAATGCTCCTTCAAGCAGCGCGCGGATCACGGGCTGCACGCGCAGGGCGCGCGGCTCATCGTACTCGAACGTGGCCTCATCCATATAGACGGCCTGCCGCAGTTCCAGCTGAACCGCTTCGATCCCCGAGCCGGGACGTCCATAGTGCCGGGTGATGTAGCCACCCTTGAAGCGCCCGTTCATCACGTAGCTGTAGTGCTGCTGCAGATCGAGCACCTTCCTCAGCGAGTCCTCCAGCGCGCGCGAGCAGCTTTCGCCGTTCCGGGTGCCGATGCTGAAATCCGGCAGCTCGCCTTCGAACAGCTGCGGCAGCACGCCGCGTATCGAATGTGCGTCCCACAGCACCACCCGCGCGTGCTGATGGCGCAGCCGGTTCAGTTCACCCGCCAGCGCCTCGTGATAGGGGCGCCAATAGCGCTCGATGCGCGCCTCGACCTCCTCGGCGACCGGCTCCTTGCCTTCGACATAGATCGGCAGCCCATCAAAGGTCTGCAGCGGGCACAGCCCGGTTTCAGTCTGGCCGGGATACAGCGCACTGCCGTCGATCGGGCGATTGAGGTCGATCAGATAGCGGGAATAGCGCGGCCTCAGCAGCGACGCGCCCATGGTCATGGCGAAGGCGTAGAGTTGACCGACGTGCCAGTCGGTGTCCGGCAGCGTCGCCGCGATCGGCGAAAAGCGGCCCGCCACCTCGTCGGGCACTTCGGTTCCGTCATGCGGGAGGCTGATCAGCAGAGGCGCCACGCCGTGGTGCAGGAAATAGGTCTCCGACATCGTCATGCCCCGCTTGCGACCCGCACATGCTCACACCGGGACGGGCGTACTTCAAGTCATGGATCCGGATATCGCCTCGGCGAGCGCCGGCAGCAGTCGATGTTCCGCCGCCTGGTGCCGCACCGATTGAGTCCGGGGCAAGCGGGCTTCGACGTGCGAATTGAAGCCTGCGGCCACGACCGCCCTACTTTCGGCACTGCCGCGCCGCCCGAGCGAGAGGCACAGTGGCATGGGGAACGGGAGACAGCGATGTTCAGCGTGGAACTTGATCGCAGCCAGCGCATCCTGCTGGGGACGATGCTCGGCCTTTCGGCAGTCCTCCTGCTGCTGTCGATGTGGGCTGCGCCCGGCTACGCCCGCGGCCTGGCCTTGGTCGCGGCGTTCCTGTTCGTCTACGCCGCCGCAGCGCTGTTGTCGCGCCTGTCCGACGAGTGGGGCGGCGCCCGCGGCCGGACCTGGATCCGCAAGAACGTCGGCGATCTCGGTGCCGGCTTCTACGGGGTCATGGGCCTCGCGGTGTTTCTGCTGCTGGAAGCGCAGACCCTGCTCGACCAGCTCGGCGGACCGACGCCCATCCGCAGCTTCGTTTCCGAGCTGGGCATCAACTGGCTGATCGGCTTCAGCATCGAGTCGTTCACCAACTTCATCCAGGCCCTGATCTGGCCTGCCAACCTGATCAGCGACATGGGTACGTACGGCGCCGCCATCGTAGCCGGCATCTGCTGGGCCATCCTCTGGTACGCATCGAGGGTGCTCCCGGCCGAGTGCCTGGAATGCGGGGACGACGAAGATGAAGAAACCGACGCGACAAACGCCCAGGCAGCGGGGCGGCCGGAGCTATGAACCTGAGCGCTCGTTGAAAGTCCGCCGCGCCCGCGCGGCGCGCTGCTGGACCAGCTGCGCGAGGATGCCCAGCGCGATCTCGTGCGGCGTCTGCTCTCCGATATCGATACCCACCGGCGCCGTGACTGCGATGCCCGCGGCCGACGCCGGCAGCGCCGCACGCACCTGTGCGATGCGCCTCAGGCTCCCCATCATGCCGACAAAGGCCGGTGGCTTGCGGGCCAGTACACACAGTGCGTCGATATCGCACTGGAAGTCGCGACTGAGCAGGATCGCGAATACGCTGCGAGGGGTGTCGAGCGCGTCTTCCAATAGGCTGGATTCACCGCACAGCACGCGCGCGTCGCCAAAGGCACCTGACGCAAAGCACTCGCGGCGCTGATCGAACACCCAAAGATCGAAATCCAGATGGCGCGCCATCTGAAACAGCGCAAGGCCGCAATGACCTGCGCCGACAATGAGCAGACGCACGTCCGCTTCCAGTGTCGCGTCGTGGGCGCCGGATCCGATGACTGCACCGGGCAGGATCGCAGGGCGCCCCGCTGCCAGGGTGTCGGCGATGGTACCGGCCAACAGACGATCTGCTACGCCGCGCCAGCAGCGCAGGCCGACCGTCATTCGACCACCGCACACTCCGGCGGCACCCTCGCCGCCGCCCAGATCGATGGCGATCTCGGCGAATTCCTCCCCACTCGCCAGCAGGGCGCGGGACGCCCCGATCACGCGCGCCTCTGCTTCACCGCCGCCAATGGAGAACTCGCTGTCATCCCTGCCGATCAGCATGCGGCTGCCGCGCTTGCGCGGCGTGGCGCCGCGGGTCTCCAGCACGCTGGCCAGGATCACGGCGTCGTCATCAAGCCGCGCGCGCAAGCGCGCGAACAGCCGCTCATCCATGCGCGGAACGACGCATGCGCCCGATCGCCGTGAATACGGCCTCTGGCGTGGCAGGGCTGGACAGACTCACGCCTGCCCGCGTGTTCGGGCCGAATGCGGCGATCGCCTGTCGCAGCGCCTCGCGCACCGCCAGCGCCAGCATCAGCGGCGGCTCGCCGACCGCTTTACTTCCGAAAATGACCTCGGTCGTGGGTGCCTCCGCCCGTTTGAACAGCCCCACCCGGAAGTCCTCGGGCACTTCGCCCGCGGTGGGAATCTTGTAGGTGCTCGGCGCGTCGGTGAGCAGGCGGCCATCGTTGCCGAAGCGCAGCTCCTCGCAGGTCAGCCAGCCCAGACCCTGCACGAATCCGCCTTCGATCTGGCCACGATCAATCGCCTCGATCAGCGAGTCGCCGACGTCGTGCAGCAGGTCGACGCGACGCACGCCGTAGACGCCGGTCAGACCGCAGACCTCAACCTCGGCCACCGCCGCACCGAAGGCGAAGTAGTAGAACGGATGGCCACGCCCGGCCAATGGATCCCAGTGGATGACCGGCGTTCGGTAGTAGCCGGTGGACGACAGGCTGACGCGCGCGCTGTAGGCCGCCCGGGTGACCTTGTCGAAGTCGACGCGGGTTTCCGGTGCAGCGCAGAGAAAGGCTGCGTCATCCGCGAACACCACCTCCTCGTCCTCACCACCGAGCATGCCCGCGGCCACCGGGCGAAGACGCGCCAGCAGGGTATCGCAGGCCGCCTTCACCGCCTGGCCGTTGAGGTCCGAACCGCTGCTGGCAGCCGTGGCCGAGGTGTTGGGCACCTTGTCGGTGCTGGTCACCATGATCTGGATGCGTGTCCGACTGACGCCCAGCGCGCGGGCAGCCACTTCGATCATCTTGCTGTGCAGACCCTGACCCATCTCCGTGCCACCGTGATTGAGCTGCACGCTGCCGTCAGCGTAGATGTGCACCAGCGCGCCGGCCTGGTTGTATTCGGTCTTGTTGAAGGAGATGCCGAACTTGACCGGCGTGATGGCGAGCGCGCGCTTGCGCTGCGGGTTCGACGCATTGAACGCGGCGCTGTCGAGACGCCGCGCGTCGAACTGCGCATCGCGCTTGAGCTGCGACCACAAGGGCACCAGACAGTTGTCGTCGACAGGCTGCCCGTACGGCGTGTGGTTGCCTGCGGCGGGCGCGTAGAAGTTGCGCTCGCGCACCAATTCCGCCGGCAGACCCAGGTGGCGGGCGATGCGATCGATGATCTCTTCTGCGACCAGCATCCCCTGCGGACCGCCGAAGCCGCGGAAGGCGGTGTTCGAAGGCAGGTGGGTTTTGCAAATCCATCCGGCAATCCGCGTGTGGGCGCAGAAGTAGGCGTTGTCGACGTGCACCATCGCGCGCATCAGCACCGGCGGCGACAGGTCGCAGCTCCAGCCGCCGTCGGCGTGCAGCGTGATGTCGCGCGCCAGCATGCGTCCGCCGTCGTCGAAACCCACCTGGTAGTGGGCGAGAAACGGGTGGCGCTTGCCGGTGAGCTGCATGTCCTGGCTGCGCGACAGCTTGATGCGCACCGGACGACCGGTGCGCACCGCCGCGAGCGCGGCCAGGGCAGCGAAGGCGTTGGCCTGGGTCTCCTTGCCGCCGAATGCACCACCCATGCGCAGGCATCTGCACACCACCCGATTCGAAGGCACGCCCAGCACGTGCGCGACGATGGCCTGCGTCTCGGTGGGATGCTGGGTGGAGGCGGTGACCTGCACCAGCCCTTCGGAATCGACCTGGGCCCAGCTGGTCTGGGTCTCCAGATAGAAGTGATCCTGACCGCCGATCGCGACATCGCCATGCACGCGGTGCGCTGCGCGCGACAGCGCCTGGGCGACGTTGCCACATTCGATTGTCACGGGAGGACGATGGAAGCTCTGCGCCGCTATGGCGTCCGCCATGGTCAGCAGCGCCGCCAGCGGCTGATATTCGACGCGCACCGCCTGTGCCGCGGCGCGCGCCTGGTCTTCAGTCTCGGCGACGACCCAGGCGACCGGCTGGCCGTAGTAGCTCACCTTTTCGTCGGCGATCAGCGGCTCGTCGTGGATGATCGGACCGGTGTCGTTCACCCCGGGGATCTCCGCGGCGGTCAGCACGTCGACCACGCCCGCCATGATCCGCGCCGTGCCCACCTCGAGCGCAATGATCCGCGCATGCGCGTGCGGCGCCTGCACCGGGTACAGGCTCAGCAGCCCGACCGGAGGGTGCTGTTCATCGGTATAGATGGCCCGCCCGGTGACATGGTCCACAGCCGATTCATGGGCCGGGGGCCTGGAAGCCGCGCCGCTGTTGACGGCGGTAGGTCGGTCGGACGCTGCCAAGTGTGGGGCATCGGTCACGTCGCGCCCGCCATGGTTCCCACCGGGATCGCCGGCAACAGGTGCATGGCGCTCGATGCTCATGCGCCCACTCCTTCCACGAACTTGACGAAAAGATTGCCGCACAGCGCGCGCCGATAGCCGGCGCTGGCGCGGTGGTCGCTCAGCGGATCGAACTCCGCCTCCAGCTTCTGGCGCGCGACTTCCACGGTGCGGTCGTCAAGCACACGCCCAAGCAGGAACGCCTCGACCGCCTTGGCCCGACGCGGAATCGCGGCGACGCCGCCGTAGGCGAGTCGCGCGTGGCTGACGCGACGACGCGCATCCATACCGAGTGCGAAGCAGCCCGCCACGATGCTGATGTCGTCGCTCCGGCGTTTGGCCACCTTGAGGCTGGCCGTATGCAGATCGTCGCGTCGCGGCAGCTCGACCGCGACCACCAGTTCGTCCGCCGCCAGCGCACTTTGCCTGTAGTCGAGGAAGAAGCCGTCGGCATCCAGCCAGCGCGTGCCGCGCGGACCACGGACTTCGATCCGCGCATCCAGCGCCAGCAGCACCGGCAGCAGGTCGCCGATCGGCGACGCCGTGCCCAGGTTCCCGCCGAAGGTCGCGCGATTGCGTACTTGCCGGGCGGCAAACCAGCGCAGCATCTGGTCGAGCATCGGAAACACGCCGTGCAGCTCGCGTTCGATGCGCGACAGGTTCACCGCTGCGCCGATGCGCACCGTGGATGCTCCCATGTCCAGTACCTGCAGCGCTTCGATGCGATCAAGCGCGACGAAGGCTGGCGCCACGGTCTTGCCGCGACCGAAGTCGACGCCGAGATCGGTCGCGCCGGCAATCCATGCCGCGTCCGGGTGGCGCTGCTTCAGCGCCAGCGCCTCGTCCACCGAGGTCGGACTGAAAAACGCGGCAAGCACGGAGCTCTCCAGCGGTGCGTCCGTCTGCGCAACGCACGGTGCGAACTGATCGGCGCCGGCGTCGACTGTGCGCAATTCCGACATCGCCGCGCGTATCGGTCGATAGCCGGTGCAGCGGCACAGGTTGCCCTCGATGCAGCCGTCGTCCAGCTCGCCGTTCTGGACGCCGACGAAAAGGCTCATCACGAAGCCCGGCGTGCAGTAGCCGCACTGCGAACCGGCGCAGTCCACCATCGCCTGCTGCACCGGGTGCAGGGATTCCCCTGCAGCCAGCGCCTCCACGGTCAGCACTTCGCGTCCGGGCAGGCTCCCAAGCGGCAGCAGGCAGCTGTTGACCGCACGCCAGCGCGCGCGACCGCTGGAATCGCGCTCCAGCAGCGCCACCGTGCAGGCGCCGCAATCGCCGTCGCCGCAGCCTTCCTTGGTGCCGTGCCGGCCCTGCGCATTCAGCCAGCGCAGCAGCGGCTGGCACGGCTCATTGCCGTCCAGCGTCACGCTGCGACCGTTCAGGGTGAATCCAGGGGAATCGCTCATGGCGGAAGGTTAGCGCGATGCGCTCCGGGTGGCGATGCGCGGCGCACGCATCCCCGACCACATCAGGCAAACTGATGCCCGAACCGATCCCGGAGGCGCCATGAACCTGCCCATCGCCGACTTCGCCCGCGGCCTGCCCAAGACCGAGCTGCACATGCACATCGAAGGCTCGCTGGAACCCGAGCTGATCTTCGCGCTGGCGCAGCGCAACGGCCTCAGCCTGCCCTACCCTGATGTCGAGACGCTGCGCGCCGCCTATGCGTTCAGCGACCTGCAGAGCTTCCTCGACATCTACTACGCCGGCGCCAGCGTGCTGATCACCGAAGACGACTTCTTCGACATGGCCTGGGCGTACTTCCAGCGCGCCCATGCCGACAACGTGATCCACGCCGAGCTGTTTTTCGATCCGCAGACCCATACCGAGCGCGGCGTGCCCTTCGACACCGTGATCCGCGGCCTCAAGCGCGCCGCCGACAAGGCCGGTGCCGAACTCGGCCTGCGCGCGGAGCTGATCATGTGTTTCCTGCGCCACCTCAGCGAGGAAGAGGCCTTCGCCACGCTGGAGCAGGCCAAGCCGCACCTGGGCAGCTTCATCGGCGTCGGCCTCGATTCCAGCGAGCTTGGGCATCCGCCGGAGAAGTTCGCCCGCGTGTTCGCCGAAGCCCGTCGCCTCGGACTGCGCGCGGTGGCTCACGCCGGCGAGGAAGGGCCACCGGAGTACGTGTGGAGCGCACTCGATGTGCTCAAGGTCGAGCGCATCGACCACGGCGTGCAGTCGCTCAAGGACCCGCGCCTGATCCAGCGCCTGGTGAGCGAACGCATCCCGCTTACCGTATGCCCGCTGTCCAACATCAAACTGTGCGTGTTTCCGCAGCTGTCGGCGCACAACCTGAAACAGATGCTCGATCTCGACGTGATGGTGACCATCAACTCCGATGACCCGGCGTATTTCGGCGGCTACATGAACCAGAACTTCACCGAAACCGCGCAGGCGCTGGCGCTGGACCAGGCGCAGCTGGTGCGCCTGGCGCGCAACAGCATCGAAGCCAGCTTCGCCAGCCCAGACCAGAAACGTGCCGACCTCGAACGCCTCGCGAAGCACTGCGACCAGGCCGGCGTGTCGCTATGAGCGGGAATGGCCGCCTCACCACGCACGTCCTCGACACCGCCAGCGGCCTTCCGGGCCACGGAATCAGGGTTCGCCTGTACCGGCTCGACGGCAGAGCGCGCACCGCGTTGCACGAAACCACGACCAATGCCGATGGCCGCTGCGACACTCCCCTGCTCGACGGCGCGACGCTGCAGGTCGGCCGCTACGAACTCGACTTCGCCGTCGGCGACTACTTCGCCGCCCAGGGCGTCGCGCTGCCCGAGCCCCGCTTCCTCGACGTGGTGACAGTGCGCTTCGGCATCGCCGACGCCGACGCGCATTACCACGTGCCGCTGCTCGTCTCGCCCTGGTCGTACAGCACCTATCGGGGCAGCTGACCGCGGTGGAAGGTTTCCTGCTCGACAGCGCCACCCTCCTCCTGCGCTGGCTGCATGTGGTGGCCGCGATTGCGTGGATCGGCGAGTCGTTCTACTTCGTGGCTCTGGATCGCGGGCTGCGCGCACCGGCACAGCCGGCTGAAGGCCTGTCCGGCGAGTCCTGGTCGGTTCACGGCGGCGGCTTCTATCGCAAGCAGAAATACATGCCCGCGCCGCCACAGCTCCCCGATGTGCTGCACTGGTCGAAGTGGAAGGCCTACACCACGTGGCTGTCGGGCTTTGCGCTGCTGGCGGTGATCTACATGGCCTCGCCGCGCATCTATCTCATCGACCCGGCCGTCGCAGCGCTGAGCAACGCCCAGGCGATCGCACTGGTGGTCGGCTTCCTGCTCGCAGGCTGGCTGGTCTACGACGCGCTGTGCCGAGCCGTCGGCTTCCGCGAGCGACTGCTCGGCGCGTTGATGGCGCTGTTCGTGCTGGCGCTGTGCTACGCCGCGACCCATCTGTTCGCGGGTCGCGCAGCCTTCCTGCTGGTGGGCGCCGTGCTCGCCACCATCATGTCGGCGAACGTGCTGTTCGTCATCATTCCCGGCCAGAAACGCATGGTGACGGCGCTGCAGAGCGGTGATCCGGTGGACCCGCTACCCGGCCTGCGCGGCAAGCAGCGCTCGGTGCACAACACCTATTTCACCTTGCCGGTGGTGTTCGCCATGCTCAGCATCCACTACCCGGCGGCGCACGCGCACCCGGAGAGCTGGCTGCTGCTGGCGCTGTTCATGGCGGCCGGTGCATTGATCCGGCAATTCTTCGTTCTCTGGCATGGCGGCGGGCGCGCCTGGTGGCTGCTGGCCGCCGGCGCGGCTTCGCTTCTGATCGCCTTCGCCTGGCTTGCGCCACGACCGCAACCGATTGCAGCCGCCGTCAACGCGACCGAGTCTGGCGCGACGAGCATCGATCGCTGGGGCGCGCACCCGGACAGCGCCGACATCATGCCGATCATGCAGCGCCACTGCAGCGTCTGCCATGGCGCCCAGCCCAGCCTGATGCCGATTCCACCGCAGGGCCTTCTGCTGGACAGCGTGGCGCAGATCGAACTGCAGGCGGCGCGCATACATCAGCAGACCGTGGCGCTGCGGCTGATGCCGCCAGGCAACCTCACCGGGATGACCGACCCCGAGCGCGCCGCCGTTGCCCGCTGGTACGAGAGCCGCGGTCGAGATGCCAGGCAGGTCGAAGGCAATCCGGCGTCGAAAGGGCACGACCAGGATCGTCCGCAAAGGCCATGACGATCTCATCCGAGACGTGGACAATCGATCAGGCCCGTGGTCAGAGGGCTGTCCGCTGCCCCCTCCATACCGCGATGCTGCTGAAAGAATGCTCAAGAGGCGCCGACCGATCATGAACAAACCGCTTGTCTACGGATGCCTGGGGATTCTGCTGCTGGCTTCAATCCCTGCGCTTGCCGAACAGCCACCGTTGGAATCGGAGGCAGTCGGCGAAGCGTCGTCCGAAGCACAGATCGCACCCGCAGCCACGCCGGAAGCCTTTCGCTGGTTTGTGTTCGCCGAAGCGGTGATCGCCGAGCGTTTCGGCTCGCCGCGATTCGGCGCGGATGCCTGCCGACGATATGCGCCGTGGCTCGATGGCATGTCGGACACGGACGCTGGCACAGCCGGCGTTTCGTGGGTGCGCTGGCGCTGCGCCGAAACGGCAGGTGCCACGGACGAGGCCGAACGCTGGCGTCAGACCACTGCATCCGCAATGGCCAACCAGCGCATCAGCGACCACCTGTCTCCGGGCGTCGCGCGCTTCGCTGCCGGCAGCATGCTGGACGTCAACGCGATCATCGATTCCATGGGGCTGCGCGCGTTGGCGACGCACTTGCGGCTGTCGCACGCCGGCCAGCGACTGACCCAGAACGTCCTTGTCGGAGGAGACAGGGAGCGACTGCAGGAACTCCAGTTCGACCTGACAGCCATGGCCGAGCGCCTCGCGCTGCTGATGGCCGCGCGTGACGACGATGAATCATCAGCCGCCTTCTACCTGCAGCATCCCGGCACCCTGCTGCTCGCTTCGCTGCAGCAGACCCGCGGCGAGGCGCACGACATCCTGGTGGCCGAGGCGCTGGACATACTGGCCAGACCAGGCTCCGGCCGGCACCAGGACGCCGAAGCTCTGCTTCTGCGCGCCGCCGAGGCCGGTTCCGCCGATGCCGCGTATTTCCTGGGCAAGCGCATGGCGGTCACCGATATCGACGCGCGCCGGGACGAGGGGCAGCGGCACCTGGAGGCGGCGATGAATGCCGGCCACGGGCCAGCGGCACTGGCGCTGGTTGCGCTTTGCGAGGCAGGGCGGCTGGTCTGCGACGACGAGGCGTCCATGGCTGCGATCCACACATGGCTTGCCCAGTCATATTCGCCGGCCGAAGCCGCGCACCGTCGCGCGGCGCTGCATGCAGAAGGAGACATGCTGCCCGATGCGCAGCAACGGGTTCGCTGGTTGCGGCAGGCAAGCGAAGCGGGTCGAACGCGGGCGATGCTCGAATTTGGCCTGGAGCTGCTCGACAACGCGACTGCTGAATCACGCGGCGATGAAGGGCTGGCCTGGATTCGCAAGGCCGCCGAAGCGGGCGACGCTCAAGCGATCGGCCATCTGGTCTACGAGCTGCGTCGCATCGACGGGGTGACCGACGAAGTGATGCAATGGATGGAACGTGGCGCCGAGTACGGCGACGCCTACTCGCTGTACCAGTACGGGCTGCATCTCGTCGACAGCAAGCAGGGGGCGGCAGACCTGGAGCGCGCGGCATCGATGTACCGGCGCTCGGCCGAGGCCGGTATGGCGCTCGGCCAGTACTTCCATGGCCGCGCGCTCGACCGCGGCGAGGGCGTGGCCGCGGACCCTGCCGCTGCCGCTCGATGGTTCGCGCGAGCGGCGGCGCAGGGCGATCAAACGTCTGCCGCATACCTTGCCGAAATGTACGAAACCGGCAGGGGCGTCACGCGCGACCCTGCGCGGGCCGTCGAGATGTACCGCGTTGCAGCAGAGGCCGGCAATATCTGGGCAATGACGCAGCTCGGCCGGCTGCTCTGGAACGTCGATCCGCCGCTTCAGGATCTCGCGCAGGCCGAACAATGGTTGGTCCGCGCGGGCAAAGCAGGCGAAGCGTACGCCTGGGCATTTCTCGGCATGCGCTACGAGTTCGGCGATGGCGTCGAACGCGATCATGCGCGCGCATTCGACTACTACCGGCGCTGCGAGGAAAGCGACAGCGGCCACTGCCTGTGGCTTCTCGGCGAAGCGCTGCTTCAGGGCATCGGCACAGCCGTCGACAGGACACGTGGCATCGAGGTGCTCGAACGCGCCGTGGCGCTGGGGTCGAAAAACGCCCGCTGCACGCTGGGCGTCGCGCTGATGCAAAGCGCGCCAATGCAAGGAGGCGCTGACAGCGAGGCTGCCCAGCGCGGCGTCGCGCTTGCGAGCGCCGCTGGAGAGGAAGGTGCCGTCACCTGCCAGGAGCAGATGGCGATGCACGAACTGCGCAACGAGAATGAGCCCGCCGCCATTCCGTGGCTCGAACGGGCCGCCGCCGAAGGCAGTTCGTTCGCGCAGGTCAACCTGGTCGCCCTGCGTCTGCAGCCCGATGCTTCGGCCTACGCGCCCGAGATCGGACTGCGTGACGGGGAGGCCTGCGCCGCAACCGACGCACGCTGCGCGATGATCCTGGTGCGCCACTACCTGTGGTGGTCGGACCCGCCCGACCCCGAGGCGGCTCGACGCTGGACCCTCCACGCCTACCAGCTGGGCGACTACGAGGCCACCGTTGATCTGGCACTGTCCGAGTACTACCGCGATGCGCCCGACGACGAACAGGCGCGCGTCTACCTTGAAGCGCTCGTCGACCGCGATCCGGACTTCGCGCCGCTGCTGGCTCGCATCGACTGGCATGCAGGCCGCCATTTCGAGGCCCGCCAGCGTTTGTTGCTGTTGGACCCCGGTTCCGTTCCGCTGGCGGCTTACCTGCTGAGCCGATGGTGCGCGCCACCCTCGGACTGTCCGGAGCCGTCCATGAGCCTGGGTGATCGCGTTGAGCACTGGCAGGCCGAAGGCAACGAAGGCCTGGCCAACAGAGTCGCCTGGGAACTCGCCGTCGATCCGCGTTCAGACGAGGCCGATGGTGCCTTCGCGGTCGAGCTGATCCGCGGCATTGCCGCGGGACATGAGGAACCATGGATACGCGACACCCTGGCGGCGGCGCTGGCGCGCGCCGGGCACTTCGACGAAGCGTGCCGAATCCAGACCGAGGTGGCGGTCGTGGTTCATGGGGACATCGATGCGACGCAGCGCGCGCTCTTCGAAGAGCGACGAGCGGCGTTCTGCGACGGAAAGGCCTGGAATTCCGTCGAGTAGGAATGCAGGGCACCGTGTGACTTGGCATCTGATTGCCACGGTCGATTGATCAAGACCTGCGTTGCAAGAGACCGCACGATGGCGCGTGCGTGGATTTTCGGGCATGGCGCGCCGTCATCGCGGAGATCATGGTGCGAAGAGACCACCTCTTCAGCTGTCCAGCGCCGGAGGAAGGGAGCGATGACGCACAGCAGACGCGACCAGCAAGACCGGACCCGACTCTGGGGATTGATTCTTGGCGCTGTCGGACTGCTCGGTCTGGCATCGCCTGGCGCCGAGGCCGGGCCCTCGACTCCTGCACCGCTCGCCAAGTCGGGCACGACTGCACCGCAGATTTCCGGCCTGTGGTTTGATCCGGCGACGCAGGGCCAGGGCTTCAATCTGCAGATCACCGCGGGCGGGCTTTTCGGTTTCTACTACGGCTACGGCGAGGATGAACCACTGTGGTTGGTGTTCGATGTACTTCCGGGCGACGTGGTCTTGGGCGAGTCGATGCAGCTGGACGCGCTGGTTCCCCAGGAAGGTGTCTTCGGGGCACCGGTCCCGCCCGAGCAGGGCGGCGTGGCGCCTTGGGGAACCCTCACCCTGCGCTTTGATTCGTGCACGCAGGCGCAGGCCCGCCTGGAGGGCCTGACTGGAATACAGGAGTTCGATCTGATGTTGCTGGTAGGGATCGACGGGTTCGATCCAACCGACTGCTCCACGCCGGATGCGGCGGGACCGCTGGTCGATGCCACCGGCGCATGGTTCGATCCCACCACGTCCGGCCAGGGCTGGAACTTCGTCCAGACCGGCGTGGGCCTGATCGCCTTCTTCTATGGCTACGATCAGAGCGGCGCCCCGCTCTGGTTGATCACCGAGGAGATCCTCGATATCGAACTCGGCGCTCCGCAAAGCTTCAATCTGCTCGCCGGCCAGGGCGGCAGCTTTGACAGCCCGGTTCCCCCGCAGCAGCTGGAACGCTGGGGAACCGTCGAGCTGACGCTCGCCAGTTGCCGCAGCGGCGTCGCAGTCATTGCCGGCGAGGACGGGCAACAGGAACAGCAGCTGCAGATGCTGGTCGGAGTGCCCGGCCTGCCCGAATGTGTCCAGCCGGTCACCTTGAACGTCCTGAATGACACCGGCATCCAGTTCTGCGGCAGCGCCGGCTTCGGCAACAGCAACCCCTGCATCCCCGCTCAGCCGCAGGGTCAGGACGCGCAGCACGGTCGCGACGCCCTGGCTGCGGCGGGCCAGCTCAGCAAAGTCGGCGCTGGCAGCGCCGGCTTTGACTTCACCAAGATTTCCAACAGCGGCCACGCGCTGTCGGCGGAGGCGCAGCTTGGTCCTGGTCCGGATGACTGGGCCTGCACGCGCGACAACGTCACCGGCCTGATATGGGAGGTGAAAGTCGACGACGCAGCGCACCGCCGCCACGCGCTCCACGGCTACACCTGGTTCGATCCGAACAGCGTGGATGGCCACCAAGGCGCCGCCGGAAACACTGCCTCCTGCATCAACACCTTGGGTGGGCAATCCTGCAATACCCATCAATACAGGCAAGCGGTCAATGCCGAAGGCCTTTGTGCAGCGAACGACTGGCGCATGCCGACGCGTCTCGAGATGGAAAGCGTGATGGACTACTCGCGGACCGGACCCACCATCGATACCGACTATTTCCCGAACACACCGTCCGAGAGCGGCGCGTCCATCTACTGGACGGGACTGCCGCGCGCTGACAGCGCGGCCATGGCCTGGGCCGGGTTCTTCGACACCGGCGGCATCGACTACCGCGATCGCAGCAGTCCCGGCAAGGTGCGCCTGGTGCGCGCCGGACACTGACATCCCAGACACTGGAGACGATCATGAAAGTCTTTCGATTTGCACCTGCCGCTTCGATCCTTGCCCTGCTCGTTGCGCCTGCCAGCGCACTCGCCTGCCAGAACGGCATCCCTCCACAGAACCCCGACCACATCTATATCGTGCACGACGACGGCACCGTCACCGACACCCGCACCAGCCTGATGTGGAAGCGTTGCAGTGAAGGTCAGAACTGGACCGGAGCGACCTGCAGCGGAACCGCTACCGAACTCACGTGGCCGGAAGCGGTCAACGCGGCAAGTGCCAGCGACTATGCGGGCTACTCCGACTGGCGCCTGCCCAACGTCAAGGAGCTGGGCAGTCTTGTCGAGACCTGCAGGACCATGCCGGCCATCAACGTCACCATGTTCCCGAACACACCGATGACACCGAACCCTTCCTACTGGACATCCTCTCCCACGCCGGGCATCCCCAGCGCATGGTTCATGGGCTTCGACCTCGGCTACTCATTGCGAAGCGGCCGTTCGGGACGAGTCAAGCAGCGTCTGGTCCGCGACGCGGATCAGCAAGTCGGAAGCTGGTGAAGGCGCACAGCACCTGAGTCAAGCAGGCGCCCTGCCGCTCTCACCAGCCTTCGCTCGAATCGTTTCCCTGCATGCCCGAAATTCAAGCAGTTCAATTCATGAGGTCGCAGTCCGTGCCCCCACCGGGGGTCTCTGATCTTCCGAAACCCCCCGCCCTCAGTGAAGCTGAGCTTGGATGGCAAGGTCTAGTCGGCGGGCAACTCGAGAAGCTGGGGGTAGTCGTCTCCCATCAATCCCACGGGCAGTGGGTCGTCCAGGCACTCGAGTTCCAATGCTCGATACTCGGGATGCTCGACCAGGTTCAGCAACGTGCACTGCATGAAGGGTTCGAGGCCGTCGCTGACGCGGACACGTGTCTCCCACAGCAGCGGAGCGCCGTCTGGATGGACACCAGGTTCCCAGTGGGGTACCTGGGGCAGCGCCGCGTGACTGGCGCAGTCGACGATCAAGCTTGCCACCGTGGCGCTGCGCTGGATCACATACTCGACCAGGTCGCAATCAGAGAACGCATGGCGGCTGAGCGGCGTATCGATCACCACGAGCGATCCCTTTGCGTGGCCGGGGCTCGAGGCGGCGAGGAACATGAAGCCGGTGGCGGTCAGGAAGAATCGTTTCACGTGCTGGACTCCGGGGAATGGTGATGGAATGCCGGTGCCCCCACCCTGGAGTTACTCAGCTCCGCAGCACCCGGCACGCACTCTTCCTGACTTTCATCGAGCTTCCCACCCAACCCATGTCCTACGGATGCCGGTCCTGGGCAAGGACGCGCCGTCGGGCGGAAAATCTGGTCATTTGCGATGCAAGGGTGATGGTCGGTTGCTCGACTCGCAGACGCGTACTCGCGCAACCGACGCGTTTCCGAAACCCATGCGCGCATCTGGATGTTGCGCCAATCGAACACTGCTGACCGACGACTCGCAGGGCATCCGCTGTCGGAGCCCAAACTTGTGTGACGCGAGAATGGGCGTCGGTCATGGTCATGTCTTGCTCGAAATGCCCGTTCGCATGGCAAACCCGACCGAAACCTTCGCAGAGCCTGTCGAAAAGCCGCTTTGCCGCGAAAATTTCGGCTATCCTGCCGGCCCTTCGGATGCGACGCGCGTGATCGCGGAGAGCGACTTCGGGAGCCCTGAGCGAGACGACGGACGGGACGTTGGAGAGGGGATGAGCGGCGGCACCTGGCAGACGGCGAAGCAGATCTTTCTCAGCGTGGTCGATACCGCGCCGGAGGCACGCGCCATCGCGCTGGACGATTCTGCGCTCGATCCGGAGATTCGCGCGCTGGTCGAGTCGATGCTCTCGGCCGATGCCGAACTGGAGCGTTCACCCGCTCACCCGGTGGCGACCGCGCTCGATGCCGCCGAGCACGCGGCGGACCGCCGCTTGGAAGGGACGCGCCTCGGCGCCTACCGGATCGTCAGATTGCTCGGGCGTGGCGGCATGGGTGTGGTCTACCTCGCCGAGCGCGAGCAGGACGGCACCTTGCAGCGGGTGGCGCTCAAGCTGGTCCGCAGCGGTGGCTTCGGTGCAGACAGTGCGCGCAGGTTTCAACTCGAACGCAGTCTGCTGGCCCGGCTCGAGCACCCGGCGATTGCCAGGCTGATCGACGCCGGCAGCATCGATGGACTGCCCTACTACGCCATGGAGTACGTCGATGGCGAACCGCTGCTTCACTACTGCGATCGCCTCGGGCTTGGTCTCGAGAAACGCTTGCGTCTGGTGCGTGAGGTCTGCGCTGCGGTGGCGTATGCGCACCGTTCGCTGGTGGTGCATCGCGACGTCAAACCATCGAACGTGATGGTCGATCGCGACGGCCGCCCCAGACTTCTCGACTTCGGGATCGCCAAGGCGCTCGACGGCGAAGCCGCGGCCGCAGTCGACGAAACCGCCACGCACAATCGATTCTTCTCGCCCCACTGCACCGCTCCGGAACTGCTTTCAGGCGGCCCGGTCACTACCGCCTGCGACACCTATTCACTCGGCGCGCTGCTGTACGAGGCGCTGTGCGGAATTCCCCCGCTGCATTTCGCGACCGCGCGCATTGCCGATATCGAGGCGGCCATCCTGAATCAGCCGCCAGCGCGCCCCAGCGAACAGGTTGCGGCTCTGCCTCCCGAGCTGCGCCAGGAGATTGCCCGCAATCGTGGTTTGCCATCAGGGCAAGGACTCGTCACGCGGCTGCGCGGCGATCTCGACGTCCTGGTGCTGCGCGCGCTGGCCAAGGAACCGTTGCGGCGTTACCCCAGCGTCGATGCGCTGATCGAGGACATCGACCGCCATCTCGACGAAAGACCGCTGGTGGCGAGACCCGATTCGATCGGCTACCTCATCGGCAAGTTCGTACGCCGAAACCTCTGGCCGGTCGCCCTGACTGCAACGGCGACGATGGCGGTGTTCGCCGTCGCCGCGATGGCCGTGCTGCAGGCGCACCGCGTGGCGGTTGAGCGCGACGTTGCTGTCAGCGAGCGCGCCAATGCCGAAAGGATCGGCGGTTTCCTGATCGATACCTTTTCCATGGCCGACCCGACGCGCACCCTCGGCGATCAGATCAGCGCGCGCCAGATCCTCGACCAGGCGATGCTGCGTCTGGAGACCGAACCGGACTCGGGCGATGCCGTGCGCTCGCGCATCCTCGGTACCATGGCGCGCGCCTACCTGGGGCTCGGACGTTCGCAAGAGGCCGAGGACGTGGCGCAGCGCGCCGCCGCAGCTGCGCGAAACGACGACGAACGCGCGGGCGCGCACCGCCTGCTCGCCGATATTCTCAATGGCAGCGGCCGCTTCGAGGCCGCGCTTGAGCACGCCGAGCTCGCCCGCGAACTGCGCGACGACAGCGATGCGCGCGCGACGATGGCGCCGATTCTTGCCAATCTCGATCGCTCGGACGAGGCCGAAGCGCTGTACCGCGAGGTTCTGGCATCACGCGTTCTGCAGGGCGCTGATTTCGCGGCTGTAGCATCGGCGAGAACCCACCTCGCGCGCCATTTGCGCAACATGCGAAAGCATGAAGAGGCGCGAGTCCTCTACCGACACGCGCTGGAAGATCAGCGCCGCGTGCTGCCGCAGGCCCATCCGGCCATCGCCGAGACGCTCGCCGGGCTGGGCTCGGTCGAGCGCGCGCTCGGCAATACGGAGGACGCGCTGGCGATGGTCGAGGAGAGTCTTGAAGTTCACCGAAAGGTGTACGGCGACGACCATCCGATAGTCGGACGCGCCTGGGGCTCACTCAGCAATGCGCTGGCCGCGGCCGGTCGCAATCGCGAGGCCACCGAGGCAATGACACGCGCGCTGGAGCTGATCCACCGATATCACGGTGAGCACAGCGCCATGGCGGCGATGGCCCACTACAACCTCGGTCGGATCCTGTACGAAAGTCTGCACGATCCCGAAGCCGCCGAGCCGCAGTTCCGCGCTGCCGTGGACGCCGCAGAGGCCTCAGGCGCAAGCGGCAACCTGCCGGTCTTCCAGCTCGGGCTCGCGGCTGCCCTGAATACGCTCGCGCGCCCTCAGGAAGCACGCCCGCTGCTGGAAGCGGCCCAGCGCAGCGAGCAGTCGCGGGGCGTGGCCGATACGCGCAGATCGACGTTCATCCTCAGCGAGCTCGGCGAATCGCTGCGTTTGTTGGGTGATTTCGAGCAAGCCGCGACGCTGCTCACGCAGGCGGTCGCGAAGTTCGGGGCCGGCGCAGACGAAGGCGCCGCGGCAACGCTGACCGCGCGCCGCCGGCTTGAAGCGGCTCTCGCTCACGATTCCACCCTCATCGACACCGCCACCGGCGGTACTGGAGACTGACATGCGTACGCTCTGCTCACTCGGTGCCCTCCTGGGTCTCGCGCTGGTGCCTTCCCTGGCAGGTGCCCTCCCCGCCTGCGAATTTGACTTCCAGCCTCCGGCTCCCCAAAACCTCGGCGACCGCGGCTGCTTCATAGAAATCGGACCGAATGAGGGGCTTGCACCGCACTTCCTCACGATCGTTGTAGACCCTGAAGTCGACGACTACCTGGTGAACTTCATCCTGGACATTGGGGAGCTTCGCACACGCGATTCCGACGCCTGGTTCAACGTATTCGAGCTCGAGACTTTCGACGCCGCCCATGATATCGACCGGATTTTCCGGGTCGAAGCAAACCGCCATCAGGAGGGCCACCCGCGCATCAGGCTGCGGCACCTGGCAGCACACGACTCCGGGACGCATTTCGAGGTGGTGCAGGAAACCGCGCTCGACGCGCTTGAGGCCTGCACCCGCATTCTCGGGCATTGGGAGCGCAGTGGGGCGCGCGCGGTCCGTCCAGTACTCCGATGGGAAGTGGCGACGGTGCGCGACTGTGCTTCTCCAACGGAATCTTTCCGGATTGAGGAGGTCATGCAAACGTCGAACGTCGGCGAACCGGTGCGCCTCAGCCTGGGACGCCTGGGCGTCACCGGCGAAGTGGACGCGGCGGAGCAGGGCAAGGGCTACCTGAACCTGTTCGACCCATTTGACTGGTAGTGACGCGCTTCCCGGGCGGGGACCGTCCTCGCCCGGGCGGCCTGTCTCCGTGCTCTTGCGTTCTTGCGTCCTTGAGCAGCGCAGTTCAGCGCAGCCGTGCGTGCAGCCAGGCACGCGCGGCGCGCCAGTTGCGGACCGTGGTCGAAACCGAAACGTCGAGTACTTCGGCCGCCTCTTCCACCGATAGCCCAGCGAAATAGCGCAGCTCGATCAGCCGCACGGCCTCGGGATCCTCGCGCTCAAGCTCGGCAAGCGCCGTCTCCAGGCTCAAGGCATCCGCAGGCTCGACGTTGGACGCCACGGCATGCTCGGCGACGCGGTCAAGGGTGATGCGCAGGACACCCCCGCCACGCTTGTCGCTCAGCCTGCGCTTGAGATGATCCAGCACGACCCTGCGCACGACGCGGCTGGCAATGGCAAGAAAGTGTTGTCGGTTCTGCCAGTGCGGGCTCCGTTGCCCGAACAGCTTGATGAAAGTCTCGTTGGCGAGATCGCCAGCCTGAAGCGTGATCGGTCCCGACAGGCGATCCAGGTGGCGACCGGCAAGCGCCAGCACGCGCGGATAGAGCAGCGCCATCAGCTCACTCTCGGCCGCATCGTTGCCGGAGCGCCAGGCACCGAGCAGTGCGGTGATTTCCTGCTGGATTTCGGACATCGGTGATACTCGGACCAGGATGCCGTCACGCCTCGACGGCCAAGGACTGCCCATCCATCGACATGACGTTGCAGTGAGCCGATTCCCTCAGGCCTGCAATTCCGGCTGCTCCCAAATTTCGCCACCTGTACATCGGGTGCGGCGGACAGTCTAACCTGCAAGGCTTGCCACTCCTCAGCGGCCGCACGGAATGGCTGAAACAGAAAGACGAAAAAGCGGAAACGGCCAAGTCGGGGGGAGGAAACGCGCCCGTATTGCACCTTCCAATGGCTGACCTCCCCGGTCACGCGTCGGCTCAGCGTCGAGGCAATGGGTGAGTGCCCTCGCCTTCCTCACCCGTCCTCAGAAATCGGAAGCCGCAAAGGCCCGTTCGCCGCGCTCCATTTCCGCACGGGTCGGCGTGTAAACGCGCCACTCGTCGCTTGCCGAAGTACGGTAACGGATGACCCGCGCCATCGGATCGACTTCGTAGTACGGGAACACGTCGCGAAATCCCCCGAGGAACAGTCCGGGCGCGAAGAACAGGATGCTCACCGCCATTTTCCCACCGCTCACCCGCAGGGGCAGGATGCCGTACATCAACGCCCCATCGGGCGAAGCTGCCTTGAACTCGTGTTGCCCGGTCGCCTTGGAGGACAGCTTCTCTTCACGCGGAAGAGCCGACCCGGGACGACCAAGGATCTCCAGCGTGCTTCCTGGGGCAGGCGATTCGAACCGCGTTACGGCAGCGCACCCGAAGAGCGACAGCGCAATCGACAGGGTGAGCAGATATCGGACAACAGAAGTGAGCTGGTGCACTGCATCACCTTGGCAACGAGCACAGAACCGCGCCCACTGCGAATATACCCACGCGCTGCCTTCGGCGCCAATCAATCCAGAACTACGCGCCTGGGTGCGCGCGATGCGCGCGCGAACCACCGAGCCGGGACTCGAAGGCTCGTCGGTGCCGCGGTCCGCACTCCAAACGGCATCTCGCACCGAAGCCGAGAACAAGGCGCTATGATTTCTTGCGTGCCGCAATCCCGCGGTGGCCATGTCGTTGAACAGGTAGAGCCAGCGGATTGATCAGATGCATGCCAACGGTCACGACAGCGTCGCGTACGGCAGGGCCCTTGATCGAGCCGCATGAACCGAATGACAATCCTTGGCCAAAGCGCAGCGACATGACCGACCTCAGCCGCACCGAAGCCCAGCAGCGCGCCGACGACATCCGCGTGTTTCGCGCCGAACTGGCGCGCCTGACAGAAGCGCGTGTGCTTGAACTCGACGCATCCCAACAGGAGGCCCTGGACGCGCATCACGCGTCGCTGCTGATCGGCTTCACCCGCGATTTCGATGTCGACCGCGACGTGCGCGCCAAACAGCTCTCGCTGGGCATGCGTATCGCCTCCTTTCTCGGCGCGCTGGCGCTGGCGGCCTCGGTGTACTTTCTCTTCTACCAGTTCTGGGGTTGGCTCGGCACCGGCCTGCAGGTGGCGATCCTTGTGGCCGCGCCGCTGGCTATGCTTGCGCTCACCGCCTGGCTGTTCTCGCGCCAGGGCGCGGCCTATTTCGCCAAACTCGCGGCACTGGTGGCGTTTGCCTGCTTCGTTCTCAACCTGTCGATGCTGGGCCAGATCTTCAACATCACCCCGACCGACCGGGCACTGCTGCCGTGGGCCGCGCTTGCCCTGCTGCTGGCCTACGCCTGCGATTTGCGCCTGCTTCTGGTGGCCGGACTGGTGTGCCTTGCCGCCTGGATCGCGGCACGCACCGGCACCTGGAGCGGCATGTACTGGCTGCACCTCGGCGAGCGGCCGGAGAATTTTCTGCTGAGCGGCGTACTGGCGTTCGTTCTGCCGATGACTATCTCGCAGCGTCGCTACCCCGGCTTTGCCGCCACATGGCGCATCTTCGGCCTGCTGTGCCTGCTGGTTCCGGTGCTGGTGTTGGGCAATTGGGGTGAAGTCAGCTACCTCGAGTGGAACGCGTCGCTCATCGAGAGCGTGTACCAGACCGTGGGGTTTGTATTGAGCGCGCTGGCGGTCTGGATCGGCGTGCGCCACGGCTGGAACGACACGGTCAATACCGGCGTGGTGTTCTTCGTGATCTTTCTCTACACCAAGGTATTCGATTGGTGGTGGGAGCTGATGCCGAAGTGGATGTTCTTCCTGGTCGTGGGACTGTCCGCAGTCCTTCTGCTGCTGGTGTTCCAGCGGCTGCGACGTGGAATCACCCCAAGCACTGGAGGTGCGGAATGAGCCCGCGCGCGCGATCGATGCTGCTGGCGGCCGCTGCCGTAGTGGTGCTGATCAACGTCATCGTGCTGGCCGGAGTGGCCTGGAATCGCAGCGGCGAGCCGGAGGTGCGCCTTCGTCTGAGCGAGCGTGAGCTCGGCGTACCCGGCATATGGGGGCGCAGCCGCGAGGACAGCGGCCTGGCGCTGCACCTGCGCTGGCGGGTGCCGGTGGCCAATCCCCTTGATGACGCGATTCATCCTACCGAGCACGGCGCCTACGTAGGCGCGAACTGGCTCAACGTCGACAAGCTGGCGGCACTGGGCTTCGACGTCCGTCCCTTGAGCGACGAGCACGCGCGTCGTTACCGCAGGCAGCAGGCGCGCGAAGTCTGGCTGGCGCTGGAACTTGACGGTCCGGCCTACGAAGACAGCGTGCGGCAGGCGCGCGCGCATCTGGCCGCGGCCGAGCAGGCGCTGGCTGAACGACCGGACGAGCGCCCGTTGCAGGACCGTGCCAAGGCGGCACGGCAACTGCTGACCCAGGCCAGCGAAGAGTGGAGCCGACTGTTCGTGATCGACGCCGACCGCGATCCCCGGGCGCTTCGCGTCCGCTACCCGGACCGCGAGCGTCACGCCATCGTCCATGGCCGCGTGCGTCCAGTCTGGCGCGTCCCCGATCCACGCAAGCAGCGCGAGCGCGAGTGGCGCGGCCACGTCGAGGCGGTGAGCATCGCCAGCATCCACGTGCCGCTGGAGTTCCGGGAGGCCTTCGAGTCGCTTCTCGACGACACACAGGCGCGGCGCGCGGCCCGCTATCAGGTGATGCTGGCCTACGGCAAGCGGCGGGAGCCCTGGATTGTGGAGGTACAGCCGACGATGCCCTGATGGGCTGGTGGCCGCAAGAAACCTGGCCATGCCTGATCCTCCATTTGGTTTCTCGGTTGGCAGGGTGCCAAGCGTCTGTCCGCCCTCCTTCGCTGCGCCAACCCCCACGCCATCGGCGCGATCATCCGCGACCGGTGCGGAGAGCGCGGGCCAGGTCGTCGCTTCCGCCGACCGGCGGTCGCAATCCGGGTGCGGCCGGTCCTTGCTCCAGGTTCCTCACGATCTGCTCCAGATTCCCTCAAGCCTGCCTTGTACCCGCAGCTGCAGAGTAGCGGCTCCGCAACGCACGAGAAGCCTGGAATGATCATTCTGGCCCACATCGCTCACAGGCTCTTTCCAGTCTGGCTTCGGTCCAGCCGATCGAGGGCCGACGGTGTCGTCAGCGTTGCTGCCCTCGCGTCGCCGATCGGTGCACTGCTCGCGATCGCGTTGCTGCTGGCCAGCGTCGCGTCTGCGCCGGCAAGCGCGTCGCCGAAGCTGTTGTTGGTCGGCGACAGCTGGGCCGAATTCATGCTTTTTCACGACAGCATGGGTCAGGCCTTTGCCGCCAACGGTCATCCGCAGCTTGAAACCGTCGGTGCCCTGACCAGCATCGGCGGCACCACGGCGGCCTTCTGGGCCGAACCGAATCAACTGGCGCTGATCGATGGCGAACTGGCCGCCCATCCGGAAACTCAATGGCTGCAGCTCACCGTAGGCGGCAACGATTTCGGCGCCGGGGCCGCTGGCGGCGGATGGCATACGGGCCTCGACGCCGCAGCGAGCGCCGCGTTGTTTGACAGCATCGCAACCGACGTGGCGACGATCGTCGACCACCTGCTGGCGGCACACCCGGATCTGATCATCGTGCTGAGCCTGTACGACTACGCCAATCTGGTCGAATCGCTGACCTTGGGTCTGGCCGGGCCCTGCACGGACTTCTGGAACAATGTCGGACAACCCGACAGCCTGGTTTACAACACCGCGCTCACCGCCTTCACCCAGCGACTGGCCCAGCTGACCAGCGGGCGCCCGCGACTGCGCCATGTCAGCCACCTCGGCCTGATGCAGTTCCAATTCGGTTTCCCTGATCAGGGCATCGCACCGGGCGACCTGCCGCTGCCGGGCGATCTGAACCGACCAAGCCCGATCGAATCGATGCACGAGCAGCAGGACTGCGTACATCAATCACAGGCAGGCTATCTGGCCGTCGCCGAACACCTCTTCCAGCGGGTCTACGCCGGGCTCCTCGGGCCGATCCACCGCGACGGCTTCGAGGCCGGCACGCCAACCGTGGTCGATGCGCAGGGTCACAGCTACCGCAGCGTGCGCATCGGCACACAGCTATGGTTGGCGCAGAACCTGCGCACGGTGGTCGTCGACAGCTGGAGCTACGCCGACGATCCCGGCCACGATCCGATCTACGGTCGTCTGTACAACCAGAGCGCGGCGATTTCCGCGTGCGCCGCTCTGTCCGGCTGGCGCCTGCCCAGCGACGGCGACTGGATGGTGCTGGAGGCGCATCTCGGGATGGATCCGGCCGAGCTGCAACTGGACTGGACCCAGACCGAATTCCGCGGCGCTGATGAAGGCGGGCAGCTGAAGCAGACCGGGACCACACTGTGGACATCGCCGAACAGCGGCGCCACGGATATTCATGGATTCGAAGCCCTGCCAGGAGGCTTCCTGGGCGTCGGCGGTGGCTATGACAGCCTGGGTAGCGACGGCCGCTACTGGAGCACCGGCGCCAGCCGCTACTTCCGCGCTGACCGCCCGCATCTCAACCGCTACTTCGGCAGTCCCGATTACGGCTTCAGCGTGCGCTGCATGCGTGAGGACTGAGATACCGGCTCCTGGATCAGGACCACGAAGTAGATGGGGATCCGGTAGGCCATGCCCGCATCAGCCGAGCATCGTACTCGCGTTGGATTCATCGCCTTCATCGCCTTCGGCGCCGCGGACCAGCGTTACCGTCACGCCATTGTCGCAATGCTTCCTGGCGTGACTCAGGGGCAGCCGGCGGCCTCGAATCCGTCGCAGAAGATGGCGATGCCTTTGCCGAACACCACGTAGCTGCTGCCCGAGTTGCTGCCATTCGGATCGGCACCATCGGCCCCAATGATGAGGTCGTCAATGCCGTCGCCATTGATGTCGCCGGCCGCGGAAACGGAACGGCCGCTTTGGTCGCCTGCCGCGACGCCATCCAGTCTGAAGCCGTTGCCTCCGTCGAGCGATGAAAGATTGATGACCGCAGCAAAGGCGCCCGTGCTGCGTCCGAACACCAGGTAGCTGCTTCCGGAGTCGCTGCCACTCGAATCGGCGCCATAGGCACCGACAATCAGATCGTCGATGCCATCGCCATTGATGTCGCCGGCGGCCGATACGGCAATACCGCTGCGGTCTTCTGCCGCGACGCCGTCGAGCCGAAAACCGTTGCTGCCGTCGAGCGAAGAAAGGTCCAAGGCGGCGTCAAACCCGATGCTGCGACCGAACACCACGTAGCTGGCGCCGGAATTGCTGCCGTTCGGATCGGCGAAAACGGCACCGATGATCAGGTCATCAATGCCGTCGCCGTTGATGTCACCTGCGGCAGATACGGCACGGCCGCTGCGGTCGTATGCCGCGACCCCGTCAAGGCGGAAACCATTGCTACCGGTGAGCGAGGAGAGATCAATCGCCGAGGCAAAACTGTCGGAGCTGTCGCCGAATATCACGTAGCTGCTGCCGGAGTTGATGCCGTTCGGATCGGCACCGATGGCGCCGATGATCAGGTCGTCGATGCCGTCGCCATTGATGTCCCCGGCTGCAGATACAACGCCGCCGCTGAAGTCGTTTGCCGCCCCGCCATCGATGCGAAAGCCGTTGCTGCCACTGAGCGTCGAGAGATTGATGACCGAGGCAAAGCCGTTGCTGCTGCCGAACACCACGTAGCTGCTGCCGGAGCTGATGCCGTTCGGATCGGCCAGAGGGGCACCGATGACCAGGTCATCGATGCCGTCGGCGTTGATGTCGCCGACTGCAGATACGGCGAAGCCGCTGTAGTCGCCTGCCGCGACGCCATCGAGGCGAAAGCCCGTACCACCGTCGAGTGTCTCCAGATTGATGTCCGGGTCAAATCCGTTGTTCCCGCCAAACACCACGTAACTGCTGCCGGAGAAGCTGCCGTTGGGACCGGCGCCATAGGCACCGATGAGCAGGTCATCAAACCCGTCGCCATTGATGTCACCGGCGCCTGACACTGCGCGACCGCTGAAGTCGTACGACGCCACACCATCGAGTCGAAAACCGTTGTTGCCGTCGAGCGAGGACAGATCAATGGCAGAGGCAAAGTCGCCTGGGCTGCGGCCGAACACCACGTAGCTGCTGCCTGAGGCAGAGCCATTCGGATCAGCGCCGCTGGCACCTATGATCAGATCGTCGATGCCGTCGCCGTTGATATCCCCGGCGGCGGATACGGAAAGCCCGCTCAAGTCGTCCGCGGCTACGCCGTCGATGCGGAATCCGTTGCTGCCATCAAGGGAGGACAGCGGCAGCACGGCGGTCGCTTGCGCGGCGGGTGCGCACAGCAGACCACCCAATGCCGCTGCAATCGCGGCACACAGGCGGCGAGTGCGAAGCGGTTTGGTTTGCGGCATGGTCGAATTCTCGGTGAACGTGGGCGACACCCGTCGGGTTGGGCTGCATGCCCGTCAAGCTCATTGCGCGCAAAAGCGCACGTTTGCCTGCCACAACACTGCAGCGAGCAACGTCCCGTCAACATGGCCAAGCCGCATGATGGGAGACCCCACCTTCGCCCTCGAAGCGGGTCCGGCGCTTGAGGAGAGCTGGAGGAAACCGTGAGGAGTTTGGAGCTGGCGCCGGATGTCTACGCAGTGCGGACAGTTGTAGACCTGATCAGTCGACTGGCGCGCGCAGCCCGTGCAGGCCCAGCTCGGTGGCCACCTGGCGATAGCGCGGATCGCGCAAGGCGGGGCTGCGGACCAAATGATGTGGCAGCGCCTCGCCCATCTGTCGGCCGTGCCGTCGAAGCACTGCGACGGCCTGATCGTGTCGACCGAGCACGGCGAGTGCTTCGGCAATCAGCTCTTGAGCCACCTCTTCGCTGGGGTATTCGCTCTGCAGATGGTTCAGATACCATCGGTAGAACCCCGTCGGACCCTCTTCCGCGGTCGCGGCAAGCAATGCCGCCATGGCCGCACTGCTGATTCCGCGCAGCTGCATCTCCTTGACCCGTGTCGCCAGCGCTTCGGCGGGCCGGTTGTCCCATTCGTCCAGGTAGGCCATTTCGCGGTAAAGCCAGAAGAACTGCGGCTCCAGTCGCAGGGCTTCCTCGAAGCGGGCACGGGCCTGCTGACGTCGACCGCGGGCGGCCTCGATCAGGCCGGAAATGCCGATCAACACCGGCGACGTCGGATCGAGCGCCATCGCCTGACTGATCCAGCGTTCGGCGTCCTGGTCGCGGCCTTCAAACATGGCCAGCTCCGCTGACCACTGCAGCGCCGAAAGATGGCTGGGCGCCAGTTGCAGGGCCCTCGCGTAGTGCTGGCGGGCGGCGCTGAAGTCCCAATCCTGATTGACGGCGATCAATCCAAGTACGGCGTGGGTATCGGCCAACTCCGGGTCCAGCAGCAGTGCCCGCTCGGCTGCCTTTGCCGCCTGCGGCCAGGCGACCTCTGCCGACTCGAGATAGTAGATTCGAGCGATCATGTGCGCGGCTGCCTTGCCGGCCCAGGCAGGGGCGTAGTCAGGATCGTGCGCGATCGACTCGGCGAAGAATTTCTGGGCGGCAATCAGATCGTCACTACCGCGTCTTTGCATCAAATGGCGACCGCGCAGGAACGCCACTTCCGCGTCAGTGTTTCCGGGTTTGGCGCGCGGAGCCGGTGGTTGGCTGAGCAGCGTTGTCACCACGTCGCGACCGATCTGCTCAGCTATCTCGCTGATGCGCGGCTCGGTGCTCTGGTACTGCTCGGACCAGACCACCACGGCATCGGCCGCGCGGGTCAGCCGCGCGTTGGCCAGCAGGCCGTTCTCCATAGGCCGCAGCGACAGCTCCAACAAATGGTCGGCACCCAGGCTGGCCGCGGCTGCAGCGCGATCAGGGCCGGTGACGCCAACCCGTTCGCCGCTGCCGCGCGAGAGTACGCGCAGTTCCGGATGGTGGGCCAACCGGGTGATCACATCGTCTGCCAGACCCGTACCCAACCAATGGGCGATGGGCGCGACCGCTTCCGGCGGAACGACCACCACATGCGGTAGCGCTTCGCGCAATGGCGGCGCGGGTCGGGGCCGCAGCCACCAGCCGAACACGACAAGCAGGAGCGCCAGGCCCAACAATCCGATTCGTCTGGACGAACCCGGAGCGGTTGCACTGGTTGCTCTCGTTTCACCACCTGAGGCGTCGGCAACCAAGGCTTCGAGCGGGGCCTGCCAGCGGTAGCCGCGGCCATGCACGGTCCCGATCCATTTGGCCTGGCCACCATGCTCGCGCAACACACGGCGCAGATCCGCCACTGCGCGGCTGATCGCCCAGTCGGTGACATGGGGGGTGCCCCAGACCTCGCGCAGCAACTGCTCCTTGCTGACCAGCTGGTCGGCGTGGCTCAGCAGATGCACCAGCAGTTCCAGCACCCGCGGCTCGACCCGCACCGCCTGCCCGCGATGACTGAGCTCGCGACGCCCCACGTCGACTTCGAAGTCGCCGAAGCGCCAGCCTCTGCTCGGCCGCAAGGGCGCCGAGCGGACCGGCTCGTCGTTCATTTCAATGTGCCCATCGTGCTTGCTGCTTCGCGGATCAACGGTCGGTTCGGGGCGAACAACGGCGGGTGCTCAGGATTCCTCACGATTCGATCCAGGCGCGCTCAAACAAGGCGCGTCGCCTTGTGCGAGAAGAGTGTAGTGCATCTCAACGAACGACAACGAGCACACCCAGCCTAGACGCACCCTCCCTATCCGTTCCAAGGAGCCTCACCATGCCTCTACCCGTCGTGCGCCGCGCCACCGGCCTGCTCTTTTGCCTGCTGCTCGGCGGATGTTGTCTCAATGTGGAGGGGCGCCTGGTCTGGGCGCTGGAATGCAACAAGGCGTTCCTACTGACGTTGGACGCAGACCACGCTGCGGCCAGCCGCGCCGGTCCCGGCGGGTTCCAGCCGCCCGCGAACCTTCACGCAGAGCTCAGCGATGCGGGGCTCGGGGTTGCCGCCGCCCATCGAGTCAGCTGCGATTTCGAGGCCGGCCAGTGGCAGCTGCATCAGGCCGGCCTGCAGTATCCGGAAGGTTTCCGGCTCGATGAGCGCGGCTTTTCCAGCGTCGGTCCCCTGGGTAGCGTCGTCGGCCACTACAGGATTGATCTTGATTTCGACGGCGTGGCCGAGAGCAGCTATGAAGTCCGCTCGAGCAGCGACTTCCTGGCATTTCTTGATATGGACGAAGATGGCATCGAAGACCCCTTCGAGCCGCAGATCGTCCTGAGCCTGAGCGACGGGATGGCACCGGTGCTGCTCCTGCTGGCACCCTTGGGGGGTGATGATCTGGCGGCGCGCATGGTCGCGAACCGTTCTTTTCGCACCATGCTCGAACTGTTGCCCGGGCCTATCCAGAACCCGCAACAGCCTGGCCACTACAGCGTCGTGGGTCACTTCCAGTCGGTCGATCCGGACACCGGAGGCGCCAACGACGGCAGCGGGGTGCCACCATTCATGCTGAGCGTATCGGTCGATCTGGACATCGGCGTGGAGGTGATGAAGGACGGCTTCGAGGCGCTGACGCCGTGAGCAAGAGCCTCCGCATCGGCCTCTGTACTCTGGCGCTGATCCTTTGCGGCCCCGCGTGGGGCATGCCCCCGGAAGTGGTCATTCGAGCGATCGGGCACAGCGAGGCCGGTCCGGCGATCGAGGGCATGGCCCCGCTGGTCGTCAACGTCGACGGTCTGGACAGCGTGCTGTTTGCCGGCGATCCCTTGTCGGCACGTTACCAGTGGGATTTCGACAACCCGGGCGGCGCCCACAATCGGCTGATCGGATGGACCGCCACGCATGTCTACGATGAGCCGGGCGTGTACTCGCTGCAGCTAACGGTACGCGACGAACAGGGTCGCGAGAGTGTGGGAAGCATCATGGTGACGGTGACGCCGGATACCCGCACGCCGATCTACGTCGACGCCCAGGGCAACGATATCAACGATGGCCTCAGCCCGCAGAGCGCCGTGCAAAGCACTGCGCGGGTGCAGGAACTGCTGGGCAGCGGCCGCGCCGTGTGGTTTCACCGCGGTCAGGTGCACGACTTTGACAGCGCACAGCTGGAGATTTCCGGAATGTCGGAAGTCGTCGTCGGTGCCTTCGGCACCGGCGCGCGGCCCATCCTTCTCGGGCCGCCGTTCGATCCCAGCCCGGGTGACCCGAACTTCGGCATTGCACGCACGCTGATTGCGATCGAGAACCGTCCTGGCGAGCCGATCATCAACCAGATCGTCGTGCAGGATCTGGAGTTCCGCACCCCCGATGCGGCCAGCCCGAGCACCGACAACAATCATGTGGCGCTGCAGGTCAACGGCCGCGACGCGCGCAACATCGTGTTCCGACGCAACCTGTGCGACGACATCGGCCACTGCATCATCCTGTTCAAGGGCTCATGGGCGCACACCGACGGCTACGTCTATCCGCACGGTTTTGCGGCGATCGACAACGTGGGCGTGGAGATGTCGAGCTTCTTCGCCTTCATGGCCGGCTATCACCTGAGCCTGATCGGCAACGTCGTCACCGGCGGCACCCACACCGGCTGGATCTTCCGTTACTACGCCGACCGGGTGCTGGTGGCACACAACGACCTCCAGCAGCCGGTGTCGAACTTCGAAGAGTTCGCGGCGGCCGGCGGCCTGCACTGCGATCCGGCCCATGGCCAGCTGCTCGAAGATTGCGACGGCCCGCCCGGCAACTCCGAATGGGGCGAATACAGCTACATCGTCGACAACCGGCTCGACGGCACGTTACGACTGGGCTACGAGGCCTTCCGCGACGGCCTGACCGTCTACCAGTCGCAGCGCAACGTGGTGGTCGAGGGCAACGTGTTCAGTCGCGCCGCCCCCAATCAGGCACCGACGCCGACGCTTCGCCACTTCCCTTTCACCCGCAACATCCGCATCCGCAACAACCTGTTCCTCGGCCCCGGCGGCGAGAGTTCCTTCACCGCCGAGCACGCCAGCGACATCGAGTTCGCCCACAACACCGGCCTGTCGCCGATCAACGGCAACATGCTGACCGGCTTCTACGGTCCGGTCGCCCAGCCCGGTACATTCCGCTTCCTCAACAACCTGTGGGCACTGCCGTCCTTTCACCCGGACGAGTTCCAGGGCTTCCCCTTCGTGCTGTCCTCGCCCCACGCTGACATGAGCGGCTTCCAGTTTTCCGGCAATGTCTGGCCGGCGCGGGTGTTTGGCAACAGCGGCGAGATGTTCTTTGGAACGGAGATCGATGCCAGCCAGTGGACCGGCCTCTCGCAGGTCACCGGCGATCGCTTCGAGGTTCTGCCGCTCGGTCATTTCGACTCCAGCTTCCTGCCGGCGCCGGGCAGCCCGGCGCGCGGCCAGGGCGAGCCGGTTCCCGGTGTGCAGGTGGACTTCTACGGTCGTCCGCGACCGCTCAACGGCGCACAGATCGCCGGCGCAGTCGTCGATTCTGTGGAACCGATGTTTGCCGATGGGTTCGAACAGTAGCGCGGGTCCAACTTGCGAAGCCAGCTAGAACGCAGCATCGCGGTCTGACCTCGAATGAGGTTGGCCGACCGCAGTTGCCGTGCGTTGCAGTGGAGCCGGCTCTGCCTGCGGCATACGTACGTCGCTTCGCTCAGCCGCGGATTCCCTGTGGCCACGGAACGGGAACAGCAGCTGTCCCCAGTACCCTTTCGGCACCGAAAGCCCCGCCACGCCAAAACGCTGCGGCGCCGCATCACGCGGCATGTGGAATGTGCCGAACACGAGATCCCACACCGGCAGCAGGCCGGCGAAATTCTTGTCGCAGCCCTCCGCCTCGCTGGAGTGGTGCCAGCGATGAAACGCCGGGGTCGCGATCAGGTATCGCAGCGGCCCGAAATCCGCGCGCACGTTGGCATGCAGAAAGATCGCATAGAGCGTCAGAAAGGGTTGATAGGCCGCGACCGCGAGCGGTGAAAACCCCAGGCCCATCAGCACCAGCGCCTGCGTCACACGATTGCCGAGGTCGTTGAGCGGATGCACGCGCACCGCGGCGAGCCAGTCCAGGTGTTCGCTCGAATGGTGGACAGCATGCACGCGCCACGGCCAGCCGCGATGAAAGGCGCGGTGCGTCCAGTACCCGACGAAATCACCGAGGACGATGATCGCCAGCGCCTGCGCCGGCAGCGACCATTGCGCCAACGGTCCGTAACCCGCAAGCACGCTCTCGGCTGTCAACGGTCGCCCCAGCAACGCAAACAGGGGCACCAGTGCCAGCACCACGCCGATGCGCGTCACCGAATTCGTCAGAAAAGGCGTCGTCAGCCAGTAGATCAAGTCGGTGCGATAGCCCGGGCGCAGCACCTGTTGCGTGGCGATCGCCGGCCGCCAGCGCTCGATCAAGCCAAACACGACGGCCAGCACGCCGAATGCGATCAAGGTGCCAAGCACGGCAGGGTCGTTCATCGGGGCTCTCGCACTGAACTCATCCCTTCCAACGCGTTGCAGCGGCGCTGGTTGACATGAGGATCGGGCCAGCGCTGCGATTGCTGTCTGGCATGCGCGAATTGGGGCCCCTCTGAAGGAATCCGAGCGCGCCGCGCCGGTGCCGTCCGGCTGGCGAAGGGTTGCTTCCGTGCGTAGCGTCCCCGCTTTCGCCAACAGGTGCAGACCAAGCGGAAAGGGGGCATCTTCAACCGTGCCGTCGCCGAAACGCGCGATGCTCATGCACATGCATGGCCGCATCGGCGAAGGTCTTCAGCCCGCCGAACAGGACCAACGTCCACACGCCCGGGTTCAGCGCCGCACCGGCCCACAGGCACAGGTGCATCGGCAGCATGCGCAGGATGGGCAGGCTCACGAGCGTGCCGATGTTGGGACGACCGCTGCGGTCGCTGCGGAGGTTGTAGACCAGCGAAAACGCATGGTTGATCGCGAACAGCAGGGCTCCGATCCAGAACGCGCGCCCCATGACCGGCGTCGCCCAGGTCACCAGCAAGCCGAAGTACAGCACGTGCGCGATGCCGAACAGCATGACGAAGATGAATATCATCTGCAGCTTCGTCTCGCGCGTCGGTTGCACCTCTCGATTGTTGATCTGGACGTTCCTGGTGGAGAACTCCTTCAGCAAGAACAGCCGCACCACGTGCGAGGCGCCGATGATGACGTTCTGAGCCCAGAAGACGAGGAGGATATCGGCCAGATCCAGCCCCTCCCGGACGGCCAGCCACAAGGCCAGGACGTTGGCCAGGACAAGGGTGGCAAGCGAAACGTCGAAGCGGGTCCGCTTCATCGAAGTCCTTCAGTCTGACAGCCCCGCGGTCACCGTGAGAATCGCTCCACCCGCGGCAGGCAGCTCGGCACGATGCTCCTACTGGCCCCCGTCCTCGAACCCGTCCCTGAAAATGTCGAGGGGTTTGCCGAACACCACGTAGCTGCTGCCGGCGGAGCTGTTGCCATTCGGATCGGCACCATAGGCGCCGATGAGCAGGTCGTCGATGCCGTCGCCGTTGAGGTCGCCGGCGGCGGACACGGCAACGCCGCTGTAGTCGCCCGCCGCGACCCCGTCGAGGCGGAAGCCGGTGCTGCCATCGAGCGCCGACAGCGGCAGCACGGCGGCCGCCTGCACGCCGGGGACGGCCAGCACGCCGCCCAGCGCCAGCGCAACGGCGGCACACAGACGGTTGGGGCGGGGCGGGTTTGCGAGCGGCCCACTCAAGATCGGCCTCATCGGGATCAGCAGTCTTGGTGTCGGCATTGTCGGTACTCCATCGCGAAGGTTCACTTTGCTCCCGCACCCGTCCATCGATGTGACGATGGGCGCAGGCACGAAGGGGCCAACCTCGCTCGCCGGTGGTGGACGCAGGCCAAGGTGCCAGCGATGCCCGTTCAAGTGCACTTCGCGAGACACGCGCGGTGCTTCCTTGGCCGCATCAGACCGGCGTCAGCGGAACCGGTCGTCTGGAGGTGGCAACTTCCCGCGACGCTCTCCACAATGCCGCAACCTAGCACACTGCCGCAGGCAACACCGCGAAAACTTCACGACACTGATTCCGGATCGAAGTGACAGTTGGACTTGGGAAGAACGTGGGTGTCCACGATCGCCTCCACACGATCGCCTCCAATATCGGCG
>CAZGKE010000015.1:0-31197 GCA_964526035.1 uncultured Gammaproteobacteria bacterium
TCGGCTTCAGGTAGGACCGGCCCTTCGACGGAGCTCAGGACAGGCTACTGCCGCGATAAACGTTTCAAATGGACCGCTGATCGCGGCTTTCGCCACTTTTGCCGGGCATGGCATACCATTCGCAACCGGGACGATTTCTCCAAGGGCAAGCGCGGGAGGCGTTGCGTGCTTCCTGAGGTTGCTGTCTTCACGGGCGGAGTTGCAGCCCAACATGGGTACGTCTGGTGACTGAGACGAATTTGAAGATCCTCTGCCAGGCGAAACTGCTGCGCCCGGCGACGCCTGCGAACGCCGCATGGACATTTCTCGTTCTGCCGGCGAAGGCCAGCGCAAAGCTTCCCCGCCGAGGCCAGACGACTGTGCAGGGCACGCTCAACGGTGCACCGTTTCAAGCCACGCTCGAGCCGGACGGGCAGGGCAGCCATTGGCTCAAGGTGAGCAGCAAGCTGCGGGAGTCCGCGGGCGTGGACGCGGGCGACAGGGTCGATCTGGAGTTCGCGCCGGTCGAACGCGAGCCGCAACCGAGGGTGCCGGCGGACCTGCGCACTGCGCTGGCCAGCGAACCCGCGGCGCAGGCGACCTGGGACGGGATCACGGCCATCGCGCGCAGGGACTGGATCCATTGGATCACTTCGGCCAAGCGGCCGGAAACTCGCGTGCGGCGAATCGCCAATGCCTGCGACATGCTTGCCTCCGGAAAGCGACGCGTCTGCTGCTTCGATCGGTCCGGCCAGTTCAGCAAGAGCCTCGGCGCGCCCGAGGCGGCATAGCGCGCGAGTTCGCGGAATCGCCCGCGAGGTCAGACTCCGCTCAGTTGCCCTTGAACTCGGGCTTGCGCTTCTCCAGGAAGGCCGCGGTGCCCTCGCGCATGTCGCTGCTGGCGGCGCAGACGGCGAAGGCCTGAGTCTCGTAGTCGAGCGCGACGTCGAGCGCCGCCTCGCTGCCGATGGTGATGGCTTCCAGGATGCCGCGCATGGCCTGCGGGGCCGACGCAGCGAGCTGCTCGGCGAGCGCTGCGACTTCGCCCTCCAGCGCATCGTCATCGACCACGCGGTTGAGAATGCCGAGCTGGAAGGCGCGCTCGGCGTCGATCGGCTTGCCGAGCAGGCACAGTTCCAGGGCCGCGGCGCGCCCGGTCAGGCGCAGCAGGCGCTGCGTGCCGCCGAATCCCGGCAGCACGCCGAGGTTGATTTCGGGCTGGCCGACTCGTGCACGCCGGCCGGCGATGCGCAGGTGGCAGGCCATCGCCAGCTCCAGTCCGCCGCCAAGCGCGAAGCCCTGGATGCGTGCAATGACCGGTTTCCCCAGGGTCTCCACGCGACGCATCATGCGCTGGCCGTGGCGCGAGAAATCGCGCGCCTGCAGCGGCGTGCAGGCGGCCAATTCGGCGATATCGGCGCCGGCTACGAAGGCCTTGTCGCCGGATCCGGTCAGGATCACCACGCGCACGTCGTCCTCGGCCTGCGCCTGCGCGAAGGCCAGGTCCAGCTCGGAAATGGTCTCGCGGTTCAGCGCGTTGAGCTTGTCCGGGCGGTTGATGGTGACGGTGCGGATCGGGCCGCGGTTGTCGATCAGCAGGTTTCTGTAGGCCATTGCAGGCAGCTTTTTCGGAAGGCTGGGCGGCATTGTAGCGGGCGTGTTGCGAAACTTTGCCCGGCCGTGCCAGTCCCATGGCAAGTGGCGGTTCAGGTGGCCGATGTTTAGAATGCCCGGTCTTGCCGATATTGCCGTCCAGCGGCCAAGCGCGTCGTCGTCAGGCGGCGCTGATAAAAATCACCGGAGGTCATCCATGAAGTTGCGCATTTTCGTGGCTGCGTTCGCCCTGCTTTCGGGCGGTGCTGCAGTCGCCCAGGACGTCAGCAGCGAGCGCGGTCAGCTGAGCTACGCCATCGGCTACGAGGTCGGCCGTGATCTCGCCGAACGCGGCATGGACGTCGACATCGCCACCGTGGCGCGCGCCATCCAGGACGGGCACGGCCAGCGCAACCCGGCAGTCGCCGAAGAGACCATGCGCGAGCTGTTGACCAAGATGCAGGAGAGCATGCGCGAGGAAGCGCTGACCAGGTTCCGCAAGATGGCCGAAGAGAACAAGGCCAAGAGCGATCGTTTCCTGGCCGACAATCGCGGCAAGCGCGGCATCGTCGCGCTGCCCTCGGGCGCCCAGTACCGCATCATCGAGGAAGGCACCGGCCCACGGCCCAGCCTGACCAGCGAGGTGTCCGTGCACTATCGCGGTTCGCTGATCACCGGTCTCGAGTTCGATTCATCCTTTGCCCGCGGCGTTCCGGCCACGTTCCAGGTCGATCAGGTGCTGCAGGGCTGGCAGGAAGTGCTGCCGCTGATGCGCGTGGGCGACTACTGGCAGGTGTTCCTGCCGCCGGAGCTTGCCTACGGCGAGCGCGGCCAGCCGCCGATCGGCCCCAATGAAGCCCTGATCTTCGACATCAAGCTCGTCGAAGTGAAGTGAGGGCAGGGTGACCTCATCCCGTGCAGGCCATGGATGGCCGCTGACACGGGATCCAGTGGCTTGTTTTCTTAAGCCACGGAACCCAGTGGCTCGTGTCTCCGAGACACGGGATCCGGCGACTTGTTTTTCCAAGACGCGGGCCAACGTTGGGGTGCGCTGCGCTTACCCCAACCTACAAAAGGCCGTGGAGTCATGAGTCCGATCCTCTCCCCCTGCATCGGTGTCTGCGCCCTTGGCGACGATGATCGCTGCGCGGGCTGCCTGCGCAGCGGTGGGGAAATCGCCGGATGGGTGGCGATGAGCGACGCCGAGCGTGAGTACCTGATGGACGTGGTGCTGCCGGCCCGCGAGGCGGGTCGGGTCGAAGCGTGAGCGGATGGCTGGCTGACCTTCACCGGCGGTTGCGGCCGTTGAATTGTGCGTTCGACAGCCAGCCCTGCAACCTCGACGAGCTGGCGGACCTGCTGCCGCCGGAGCGTCCGCGGGTCCAGGCCGCCGTGCTGGTCCCGCTGGTGCGGCACCCGGGCGAAACGCGGCTGCTGCTGACGCGTCGCACCGATACGCTGGCCACGCACGCAGGACAGATTTCCTTTCCAGGTGGCCGCATTGAAACCTTCGATACCGATGCGGTCGCGGCTGCGCTTCGCGAGACCCACGAGGAGGTCGGTATCGAGCCGGCCAGGATTCATCCGCTGGGGCTGCTCGACGACTACGACACGGTCAGCGCGTTCCGTGTCTGCCCGGTGGTCGGCTTCACCGACGGTCCGCTGGATCTTGTACCCGACCCGATCGAGGTCGCCGAGGCTTTCGAGGTGCCACTGGACTTCTTCCTCGATCCGGCCAACCTGCAGCGCCACAGCCGTTTCTACGCCGGACGCGAGCGCCAGTTCCTGGTCTACGAACGCGATGGACACTTCATCTGGGGCGCGACCGCGGCGATGATCCACAACCTGGCGCGACGCCTCAATCCGGACGGACCATGGGAACCCTGATCTCTGCAGAAGAACTGCAAACACGGCTAGGCGAGCCCGGGCTGGTGATCGTCGACTGTCGTTTCGATCTCGCCGACCCGGAGGCCGGAGCGCGTGCCTACGCCGCCGCACACCTTCCCGGCGCGGTCCATGCCGATCTCGACCGCGATCTTTCCGATCTGGGCAAGCGCGGTGCCGGCCGACATCCGCTGCCGGACGCCGCCGATTTCGTCGCCGCCACGCGGCGGCTGGGCATCTGCGGCGACAGCTTCGTGGTCGCCTACGACTCCGGCAGCGGCGCAATCGCGGCGCGGCTTTGGTGGCTGCTGCGTGCCACGGGGCACCAGACAACGGCGGTGTTGGACGGTGGCTTCGAGGGCTGGCAGCGCGAGGGCCGGCCGACCACGCACCAAACTTTGGCGCCGGCGCCCGGCGATTTCAGCGGCGAATACGACGCCAGCATGATGGTCGACGTTGATCAGGTCGTCGCCGGCCTTGCCGACAACAGCCTGCTGCTGCTGGACGCACGGGCGGCGGAGCGTTTCAGCGGCGAGGTCGAACCGCTGGACAAGGTGGCGGGCCACGTACCCGGTGCGCTCAACCGCCCGTTCAACGACAACCTGCGCGGCGGATTCTTCCTGCCGCGCGAGGAACTGGCCGCAACGTTCATCGCCCAGCTCGGCGATCGCAGCCCATCCGAGGTGGCCCACATGTGTGGTTCCGGCGTGACCGCCTGCCACAACCTGTTGGCGATGGAACACGCCGGCCTCGCGGGCTCGCGCCTTTACGCGCCGTCGTGGAGCGGCTGGATCAGCGATCCGTCCCGACCGACTGCGGTCGGATCCTGAGCCCTCGCGGTCAGCTCCTGGGGCCCTTGAGTCTCGCCACCAGCGCCTTGAGCGTCGTCTGACTTTCCTCTGAAAACCAGATGTCGAGGAACTCCTCGACGTGCGCTTTCGACTGCCCGTCAAACACGGCGGCCAGATCGGCGCGTGCCAACCGGCGTGTGCCCTCCATCGCCTGGCGCGGTGCGGCCAGATGCGCCTGGCACCAGGCCAGCGCACGCGGCACCACGTCCTCGACGGCGGCCAGCTCGTCGACCATGCCGATGCGCTCGGCCTCTTCGCTGCTGATCATGGCGCCGGCCACCATCAGGCGTTCGGCGCGATGCGCTCCGAGCAGACGGCGCAGCGCGGCCTGGATGGCGTCGGGCACCACCAGTCCCACCTGCACTTCGTTCAAGCCGATGCGGAACGGTTTCTCGGCGCTGCTCGAGCGCGCCATCACCCGGTAATCGCAGAACAGACTGACCACCGCGCCGCCGGCCGGGCTGTGGCCGGTGATGGCCGCCACGCTGGGAATCGGCGAGCGCGCCAGTGCCGCCATCAGCCCGGAGAAGTCGCCCCAGACCCGACTCATGGCGTCGCGGTCGAGGCCGAGCAGGGTGGGCACATCGAGTCCGGCGGAGAACATGCCTGGCTGTCCGGACAGCACCAGCGCACGCACGCCGCGCCCTGGCGCCTTGACCACCGCCTCGCGCAGCGCGGCGATCAGGTCCGGATGGAGCGCGTTGACCGGCGGATTGGCCAGGCGCAGTTCGAGGATGTCGTCGTGGGCAATGGATTCGAGCATGGTGGCGGGGGCATGGAGAAGGGTCGCCAAGGTTAACCCGATCGGCAGGGCTTCAGGCAACGATCATGCGCGGCGGCGATAATGAGGTTGTCCGAACGCTGGTAGTCCGCCGATGCGCTTGCCCATCATGCTGCTTTCCTTCCTGTGCCTGGCCGCACCTTTGTCGGCGTCGCCGCTGGTGGCAGAAGACGGCTGGATCCGTGACGCGCCGCCAACGGCGAACGCCCGCGCCGGCTACCTTGTGTTGCGCAATGACGGTGATACCGCAATCAGTCTGATTGGCGCGCGCAGCGTGGCCTTCGGCGCCATCGAGGTGCACGAGAGCTTCGAGCGCGACGGCATGATGCGCATGCGTCGGCGTGCGACGGTCGAGGTGCCGGCTGGTGGCGAGACGCGACTGCAGCCCGGTGGTCTGCACCTGATGCTGTTCCGTGCGCAGCAGCCACTGCCGGGCGGAACAGTGGTCGAGATTGTTCTCGAGTTTGACGATGGCGCGGAGATCGCCGTGCCGTTCGAAGTGCTTCGCGACGCACCCTGAGCGACGCGCCGACTCAGGCGCGTCGCATCACTCCTTCGAGCATGGCCAGAATCCGCGACTGCTCGGGCAAGGGTGCCGACAGTCCGCGCAATGCGGCCGTAACGGCCGGCAGGTCTTCGGCCCGGTCGAGGTCCTGCAGGGTGTCCACCCACGCCAGATGGCCATGCCCGGCAACGCCCACCGCCAGCGCGTCGGCGGTGTCGGCCTGGCTGTAGGCGACATCGGTCCACACCGCGTCGGGCAGTGCTCTGCGACCTGCGAACAGCCAGAAGCCGCCGTCGGCGGCGCGACCGAGGACGAAGTCGCAGCGGCCGTCTGCGAGGCATCGACCAGTCTGCGCCAGCTGTTCGGGATCGAACTGCGGCGCGTCGGCGCCGATGAACAGCACCGCGGCGTGCGTGCCGATCAGCGAACGGTAGACGCGGGCGAGGCGCTCGCCGAGCGTTCCCGGGCCCTGCGCCACACGTGGAAATGCCTGCCAGCACGGGAGATCCAGTGCTTCCGGTTCGGCGACTGCCCAGTGCGGTCGCAGCGAGGGTTCCAACGCGTGTGCGGCTGCCGCCAACGATGCCGTGGTGGTCACGCATTGCTCGTAGATGGCAGTCGCCTGCGCCTCGCCCAGCGCCGCCGCCAAGCGGGTCTTGACCGGCGAACAGCCCGGCGTCTTGACCCAGATGGCGAGGGCTAGCCCGCATTTCTCACCACCGTCCGCAGTAGGAAGAGGGTGAGAAATGCGGGCTATTTCCTGCGTCGCCACTGCGACCCGGCCTGACGAACGGTGAGCAGCTGGTGACGCAGCGTGGTGCGCAGCCAGCCGCGCTCACGATACTTGCGTGCGCTGCTGGTCAGCGTGGCGCCAACCGGGGCGGTATCGATGCCGGCGCGCCGCGCTGCCCAAACGAGAAGGTGGTCTTCACCGTAGGCGGCGTCCTCATCGAAGCCGTCGAGTCGATCGAAGGTATCGCGAGAGAGAACGAAACCCTGGTCGCCGAAGGGCAGCCCGAACCAGCGGCTGCGTCGATTGGCGCCCCAGGCGTTGAGCCGCGCCAGCCACGGACCGTCGTCGGCGTAGCGCAGGTCGAACCATCCCAGCCGCTGTTCGCCCCTGGCGATGAAGGCGGCCAGCGCCGGCAGGCAGTCGTCGTCGAGGCGCGTGTCGGCGTGCAGCAGCCACAGCCAGGGTTGATGGGTGTCGTGAATTCCGTGGTTGAGCTGGCTGGCGCGACCGCGCGGATAGTGGCCGACTTCGCAGCGCAGGTGACGCAGCGCATCGCGCAGGTCGACCGGGATACGGGTTTCGGCACATGCGGCCAGCACGATCTCCGCGCCGGCCGGCAGGGCGGCGAGTTGTTCAAGCAGCCCGAAGTGCGCGGTCTCGTCAGCGGCCAGCGGAATCACCACGCTGAGGCGCGACAGCGGATTCGGCATCGACCCTTGCCCGATGCCCGCTCTCAGGCCAGCGCGCCGCCGCAGGAGCTGCCTGCGCCTGCGCTGCAGCCGAAGCAGTGGCCGGCGAACGAGATCGGGCCGCGGTCCAGCTGGTCGAGTCGCTCGATGTCCCAGACGCTGGGCACGCCCGCGCCCAACGGGATGTCCAGCATCTGGTTGAAGTCGCAGTCGTATAGCCCGCCGTCCCAGCTCACCGACACCAGGTTGCGGCACATCACGCCTTCGGCGGCGTGCGGATTGAATGCGCCCACCAGCAGTTCCATGTAGGCGTCGAGCTTGCCGTCGCGGCGCAGGTCGTGGAGAAAGCGCGCAATCGGCATGTTGGTGATGGTGTAGAGGCGGTTGAAGCGGATGCCGAAGTGCGCGTCGAGTTCGCGCTTGTAGTCGGCTTCCAGCTTCGCCTGCGCCGGTGGCAGGCTGGCGCCCACGGGGTTGTACACCAGGTCGAGGTTGAGGTCGCTGTCGGGCTGTCCGTAGCCCAGCCTGTTGAGCCAGCGCAGGCCTTCAATGCTCTTGTTGAACACGCCCTTGCCGCGCTGCTTCTCGACGTTTTCCGCACCGTAGCAGGGCAGTGAAGCGATCACCGAGATGCCGTGCGCGGCCAGCCATTCGGCGGTGTCCTCCTGGCCCGGTTCGTAGAGCACGGTCAGGTTGCAGCGGTCGATGACCGTCTTGCCGAGCGCACGTGCTCCCGCGGCGAGCGCGCGGAAATTCGAGTTCAGTTCGGGGGCGCCGCCGGTAATGTCCACGGTGTGTACTGCGGGTGCGTCGGCGAGCAGCTCGAGAATGCGCTCGACCGTGGCCGCCTCCATCATTTCGGTGCGCTTGGGGCCGGCTTCGACGTGACAGTGGTGGCAGGCCTGGTTGCACAGCTTGCCGATGTTGACCTGCAGGATCTCCAGCGGGCGCCGGTCGATGCGCAGTCCGTGCGCGGCGAGCTTGTCCTCGAAGCGCGGCAGGCTGGTGCTGCGGCCGTCGGGTGCCATGGTTCAGGGCTCCGTTTCTAAGGTGAGATCGCCGAAGTAGCTCAGCGACCGTTCGCCGGTGTTGTCGCTGTCGGCGGCGACCAGCACTCCGGTGATGCGGCGCGGTGCGCTGCCGAAGTAGGCCTCGTAGTCGGCCACCACGTCGCGGTTCTCCATCACCCAGCGCGCCAGGTTCTCCTCGCCGCTCTGCAACACGATCATGCCGACGCGGTCGGTGTAGGCGTTGGCAGCCATGTGACCGACCAGGTGCTTGTTGTCCCACACGTAGCACAGCGCTGCCGCCGGCGTGTCGTTGCCGAACAGGGTGCGGCCCAGCGCGATGCGTGCGCGCGTGCCGAAGCCGATCGATGACGGGTCGGGCTCGAAGGTGACATAGACGCGCGCCGCGTAGTCGTCGCCGGAGCGGCTGGCGAGATCGGCCGAGGCCGGCATTTCGTCCACCCGCCAGCGCCAGCGCAGCCGCGGTCGCGTCGCTGGATCGAGATCGAGTCGATGCGCCAGACTGGCCGCCCCTTTCGCGGAGTAGGCGCGCAGCACGCGCTCGCCGTCCAGCTCGATCACGTCGAACTGGGTGTGCGTGTCGATGTTGCGCACGGTGACCAGACGCCACGGCGACGGCGGCTGGGACCCTTCGGCCGTGGAGAAAGGCTGCAGCAGCGGGCCGCCATTGGCGCTGAGCAGCGAGGCAAGCAGCAGGAACATGTGCATCGCGTCGTCAGGTTTCCGGTGTGGACTGGCCGCCACCACGCCGCCAGGCGTGGAAGCGCTGCAGCAAGCGTAGCACCCGTTCCGGTTTGTGCGCCTGCTTCCACTGGCCGGCCACGTATTTGTTGGCCTCGTTCCAGGTCGGATAGATGTGGATGGTGCCGAGAATCTTGTTCAGTCCCAGCCCGTGGCGCATGGCCAGCACGAACTCGGCTATGAGGTCGCCGGCATGCTCGCCGGCGATGGTCGCGCCGAGGATGCGGTCCTTGCCGGGTACGGTGAGCACCTTCACTACGCCGTGCGCTTCACCGTCGCAGATGGCGCGGTCGAGGTCGTCCAGTCCGTAGGTGGTGACCTCGTAGGCAATGCCGCGCTCCTTCGCCTCCAGTTCGTTCAGGCCCACGCGTGCCACCTCGGGATCGGTGAAGGTCGCCCAGGGGATCACCGAATAGTCGACCTTGAAGCGCCTGAAGCTGCCGAACAGCGAGTTGACGGCGCAGAACCAGGCCATGTGCGCCGCAGTGTGGGTGAACTGGTAGGGACCGGCGACATCGCCGCAGGCGTAGATGTGCGGGAAGGTTGCCTGCAGATATTCGTTGACCTCGATGGTCTTGCCGCTGCGGATGCCGAGCTTTTCCAACCCGAAGCCTTCGAGCCGCGCCTTGCGGCCGACCGCCACCAGGATCTGGTCGAAGGGGATCTCCGACTCGACGCCCTTGTGCTCCACCACCAGGCGCTTCTCGCCGTCCACCGTGCGAACGGCGGTGGCGGTGGTGTCGAGCCGCACGTCGATGCCTTCATGCCGGAAACGCTCCAGAACCATTGACGAGATTTCCGGATCCTCGCGCGACAGCAGACGCGGCAGCATCTCCACCTGGGTCACCCTGGAGCCAAGGCGTGCAAAGGCCTGGGTCAGCTCGGATCCGATCGGGCCGCCCCCCAACACCACCAGCCGCGCGGGCAGCGCCTTCAGTTCCCAGAGCGTTTCGGAGATGAGGTAGCCAGACTCGGCAAGGCCGGGGATGTCGGGCACGAAGGGCTCGGCGCCAGTGGCGATGACGATGCCGCGGCCGGTCAGGGTTTGCGTGTTGCCATCGTTGCCGCGGATTTCGACCGTCCAAGGATCCTTCAGTTCGGCCTCACCCAGCACCACGTCGACGCCCAGCCCGGTGTAGCGCTCAACGGAATCATGCGGCTCGATGTCGGCGATGACGCGCTGCACGCGACGCATGGCGGCGGCGAAGTCGACCTCGGCGTGGGATTTGCCCAGACCGTAGCGTTCGCCTTCGCGGATCTGCTGGTGCAGGCGCGCCGTACGGATCAGCGCCTTGGACGGCACGCAGCCGGTATTCAGGCAATCGCCGCCCATATTGTGGCGCTCGATCAGGGTCACCTTGGCCTTTACCGCGGCGGCGATGTAGGCGCTGACCAGCCCGGCCGCGCCGGCGCCGATGACGATCAGGTTGCGGTCGAAGCGTTTCGGCCGCGTCCAGCCGCGGTAGATGCGGCGCGCCTTGAACCAGCCGAGTACGCGCTTGGCGATCAGCGGAAACAGCCCGAGCAGCACGAAGCTGCCGATCAGGGCCGGCGAGAGCAGGCCGGAAAGCGAATCGATGCGGCCGAGTTGGGTGCCGGCGTTCACGTAAACCACGGTGCCGGCCAGCATGCCCACCTGGCTGACCCAGAAGAAGGTGAAGGCGCGCATCGGCGTGAGCGCCATCACCAGGTTGATCAGGAAGAACGGAAACAGCGGCACCAGGCGCAGCGTGAACAGGTACAGCCCGCCCTCGCGGCGCACGCCGTCGTTGATGGCCTTCAGCTTGTCGCCGAAGCGTCGCTGCACCGTGTCGCGCAGCAGAAAACGCGCAACCAGGAAGGCCAGGGTGGCGCCGATGGTGGACGCAAAGGACACGATCACCACGCCCCAGGCCAGCCCGAACAGCGCGCCCGCCGCCAGCGTCATCACCGCCGCGCCGGGCAGCGACAGCGCAGTCACCGTGACGTAGATCAGGAAGAAGATGCCGCCGACCAGCCAGGGATTGGCCGCAAAGGCATTCTGGAACGCCTGCTGCTGGCTCTTCAGGTAGGCGAGATTGAGGTACTGGCCAAGATCGAACCAGAACGCCGCGCCGACGGCGATGGCGATCAGGACCAGCACGACAAGTTTGGTGTGACGCATCAAGCCGCTCCCCGGGGCTTCCAGTGCAGTGATGGTACGCCGGGCGGGGTGGGCCTGGCGTGGACGTTGACCGGAGCGGGTGCGAAACCCTTTCAGCCATCGGGTTGTGGGAGCAGCCTCAGCCGCGACCGTTCGAGGAGTCAGGCGCGTGGCGTGTCGGGGCTGAGGCCCCGCCCGCAGAAGCCTGTGCCGCTCCTGCCCGCTCCTTCCCGAAAGTCCAAGGGACGCGCGGCAGTGCAGCGCTCACAATGCCGTAACCCGGATTGCACGGAGCACCCCATGAACCTCGCCAGCATCCTCACAAGCCGCGCCCGCAGCCACGGCGATCGCTGCGCCGTGGTCTTCGATGGTCAGCGTCTGACTTGGCGCGAGCTGGACCGACGCGTCAATCGCGCGTCCAACGCGCTCGCTTCTCTTGGTGTCGGTCGTGGCGACGCGGTGGCCTTCGTGCTGCCCAATGGCCTCGAACTGCTTGAGCTGTACTGGGCCTGCGCCCGGATTGGCGCCGTGTCGGTGCCGCTGTCGCCGATGCTGCGCGGTGCGGGCCTGGCGTCGCTGATCGGCGACTCCGGCGCCCGCTGCCTGATCGCTCATGCCGACATGCTGCCTGCCGTCGATGCCGTGCGTGAAGCACTCGACACGGTCGATCACAGCGCCTTCCTGGCCGTCGATATGCAAGCATCGGGACGCTGGCGAGACTATGCGGAGATGTGTTCGTCAGCCTCCGAGGCAACGCCTGCCGATCCCGGCACGCACGCCGACGATCCCTGCAACATCATCTACAGCAGCGGGACCACGGGTCTCCCCAAAGGCATCGTGCTCAGCCACGCGGTGCGCGCCTGGTACGGCGTGCTGTTTTCGAGCGCCATGCGCATCACCTCGACAAGCGTGGTGCTGCAGACAGGCTCGCTGGTGTTCAATGGCGCGCTTCTGATGATGTTCGCCTGCTTCCACGCCGGCGCCACCCTGATCCTGCACCGTCAGTTCGATCCGCGCGCTTTCATCGAAACGGTGGAGGCCGAGCGCGTCAGCCACTGCATGCTGGTCCCGGCGCAGACCGTCAGCGTACTGCGCTCTCCCGCGTTCGACCCCGCGCGCCTGGCTTCGCTGTCGATGCTGCTGTCACTCGGCGCACCGATGCTGCGCCAGCACAAGGACGAACTGGCCGCCTGCCTGCCCGGTCGATTTCATGAGCTGTACGGACTCACCGAAGGCTTCGTCACCATCCTCGATCGCGACGACGTCGCGCGCAAACCCGATTCGGTCGGCGTGCCGCCACCGCTGTTCGAGATGCGCATCGTCGATGACAAGGGCCGTGACCAGCCGCACGGCGAAGTCGGCGAGATCGTCGGCCGCGGACCGATCCTCATGCAAGGCTACCACCGCCGCCCCGATCTCACCGCCGAAGCAATCCGCGACGGCTGGCTGCACAGCGGCGACCTGGGCCGGGTCGACGACGAGGGGTTCCTCTACCTGGTCGACCGCAAGAAGGACCTGATCATCTCGGCTGGAGTGAACGTCTATCCACGCGACATCGAGGAGATCCTCGCCACCCATCCCGCGGTACGCGAATGCGCCGTGTTCGGCGTGCCTGACGACAAGCGCGGCGAGACCCCGGTGGCCACGGTCCTTTTGCGCGAGGGCGAAATGGCAACCGGCGCAGACCTGGCCGACTGGCTGAACGCCCGCGTTGCGGCGGCGTACCAACGCGTACGCGAAGTCCGCGTTGTCGACGATTTTCCGCGCAGCACGGCGGGGAAGACGCTGAAGCGGGAGTTGCGGACGAATTGGCAGGAGGCATAGCTGTTGGGGTTTCGTTCGCCTCCCGGCGGGTGTTGTTTGTGTCATCCATGACGTGGTTTCGTCCGCCTCCCGGCGGCCGAAACCAAGTCATGGATGACACGAACATTCCCGCCACAGGCGGACATTGGCCCACGCAACGCGTGCGCCAAGCCCTCCCGCTACGGCGGCGCCAGCCGCTCCAATCCACTTGCCTCGATGACCCTGTCCCATGGAAACAACGGCCCGGGGTCGAGCTTGCGGCGCACCATGATCGAGGGGGCATCGCTGGCGGGTACTTCGCCGACGTCCAGCTGATCGTGGCCGGCAATGTGCCTGAGATTGGGGAAGTGCGCCTTCAGGGCCGAAAGCAGTGCGAGCAGGGCGTCGATCTGCGCCGCAGGGTAGGGCTCGTTCATGACCTGGTGGCGCGAGTCCAGCCAGTGCGGATAGCGGCCGCGGTTGACCAGTTCGATGCCAATGCTGCCTGCATTGTGGCCGCGTACGTGGTGCGCGATGCGCTCGGGACTGATCCAGACATGCACGCTGCCGTCGCGGTCGATGTAGAAGTGCCCGCTCGCGCCTGTGCCCGAGCCTTCGTAAAGCACCCGCTCACCGTACTCGCGTGCGGTCTGCAGGTCGGGCAGCTCGGTGCAGTGGATCACCACGAGGCTGATCGACTCCGGCGCACGCGCCTCCAATTGCGCCTCGTAGGGCAGCGGCCAGTCATGCACGGGCAGGTCAGCGAACATGGCAGTCATGCTATCAGGCATGCCAAGCCGCGGAGCGGTATGCCAGACTTCACGTGGTTCAACCCAAGGAGTGCAACATGAGCAAGGGTTTCGTCGTGCTGTCGCACGGACTGGAAAGTGGACCCGATGCCACCAAGGTCACCGCGCTGGCCGCAGTCTGCGATGAACTGGGCTGGGACAGCGTGCGCCCGGACTATCTCGATCTCGATGCGATGCAGGATGCCGGTCGCATCGGTGACCGCATCGCGCGTATGCTCGAGCATGCCCGTGGACACGAGCGCGTGGTGCTGGCCGGATCGAGCATGGGCGCCTTCATATCCGCGCTGGGCTCTCTGGAGATGGAGGTCGCAGGGGTGTTCCTGATCGCGCCGCCGATCCAGGTGCAGGGCTTCGATCAGCATCTCGATGTCGAGGACGTGCCGATGTCCATCGTGCACGGCTGGGACGACGAGTTGATCAGCTACGAGGAGGTGGTCGAGTTCGCGCATTCGCGTCGCGCCCCCTTGCTGCTGCTCGATGACGACCATCGGCTGAGCAAGCAGGTGCCCAGGGTGGCCGAGGCGTTCCGGCAATTCCTGCTGTCGCTGGCGTGAGACTGATGCCTGCTGTCCAGGTCCGGCATTGACCATAGCGGCCTTCGCCACCTGCCCGCGCGGCCTTGAGGGGCTGTTGTTCGCCGAGCTTGCCGGGCTCGGTGCCGCCGACGTGCGCGAAACGGTGGCCGGCGTGCATTTCGCAGGTGACATCGAACTGTTGATGCGTGCCTGCCTGTGGTCGCGCCTCGCCAGCCGTATCCTGATGCCGCTGGCCGAGTTCGACGCGCCTGATGCCGAGGCGCTCTACGCCGGCGTGCAGACCGTCGACTGGAGCGAGCATCTCGATGTCGACGGAACCCTGGCGGTGGATGCCAACTGTCGGCAGTCGAAGCTCGATCACAGCCAGTTCATCGCGCTCAAGGTCAAGGATGCGCTGGTGGACCAGTTTCGCGAGCGCACCGGCGCGCGCCCCTCGGTGAATACCGAGCGACCGGATGTCGGGCTCAATGTTTCGCTGCGACGCGACCGTGCGGTGCTTTCATTGGATCTCTCCGGTGGCCCCTTGCACCAGCGCGGCTGGCGCAAGGTGCAGGGACTGGCGCCGCTCAAGGAGAATCTGGCGGCGGCACTGTTGATACGCGCCGGCTGGCCGCAGATGGCAGCCGACGGCGGTTCGCTGGTCGATCCCATGTGCGGCTCCGGCACCATCCTCATCGAGGGTGCGCTGATGGCCGGCGACGTGGCGCCCGGCCTGCGCCGCGAGCGCTTTGGCTTCATGGGATGGAAGCAGTTTGATGGCGCTGCATGGCAGGCGCTGCGCGAGGAAGCGGATGCGCGCGCTGCCGCGGGGATTGCTGCGCTGACGCCGCGATTCTTCGGCTGCGATCGCGACGAGAACATCATGCGCTCTGCGATCCGCAACGCGCAGGGCGCGGGCGTCGACCATCTGATCCGCTTCCAGCCGCTCGATCTCGAGCGATTCGCGCATACCGAGGAGATGGGCGAGTCGGGCCTGGTGCTGACCAACCCGCCCTACGGCGAGCGTCTGGAAACCCAGTCCGGACTGGTGCCGCTCTACGCGCTGCTGGGCAGCCGTCTGCGTACCTTCAGCGGTTGGCCGACCGCGCTGATCACCTCCGAAGCCCAGCTCGCGCGCGCCACCGGGCTGCGCGCCGAAAAGCAGTGGAAGCTCTACAACGGCGCATTGGCCTGCGTGCTGTACCGCTTTCATCCCGCGCAGCCGGAAGCTGCACAGGTTGAATCGGAAGGCGCGGCGATGCTGCGCAACCGACTGCGCAAGAAGCTCGCGCACCTCGGCAAGCGTGCGCGCCGTGAAGGTGTGTCCTGCTATCGCATCTACGATGCTGACCTTCCGGATTACGCCGCCGCCATCGACCGCTATGACGGCCATCTCCACATCCAGGAGTACCGGGCGCCGGAGACCATCCCCGAGGCGGTCGCCGCTCGACGTCTGAGCGAACTGGTGCGCATTGCCGGCGAGGTGCTCGAGGTGCCGTCCGCCCGGGTCCACGTGAAGCAGCGGCGACGTCGCCAGCGCGGCGACCAGTACGGCGCCATGGGGCAGAGCGGGCGCTACTTCACGGTGCAGGAGGGCGGCCTGAGATTCCGCGTCAATCTCGATGACTATCTCGACACCGGATTGTTTCTCGACCACCGGCCGCTGCGCCAGCGCATCCGCGAGGAAGCTTCCGGCAGGCGATTCCTCAACCTGTTCTGCTACACCGGCGCGATGACGGTGGCCGCGGCGGCCGGTGGCGCCACGCTCAGCGCCAGCGTCGACCTGTCGGCCACCTATCTGAAGTGGGCGGCCGAGAACCTGGCTCTGAACGGGCTTGGTGGCGATCGTCATCGCCTGGTACACGCCGACGCCATGCGCTGGATCGAAGCCGAACGCGCTGATTACGACCTCATCTACGTGGATCCGCCGAGCTTTTCCAATTCCAAGCGCGCCGAGGACTTCGACGTGCAGCGTGATCACGTGCGCCTGTTGACTGCCTGCGCGGCAAGGCTGGCGCCAGAGGGCGTGATCTGGTTCTCCAACAACCTGCGCAGCTTCAAGCTCGACCGTGAAGCGCTGGAAGCCGCCGGCATGAAGGTCGAGGATCGCACCCGCTGGACCATTCCATTCGACTTCGAGCACGACGCGAAGACTCATCATTGTTTTCGGTTGTCCCGAAGCGTGTAGGTTGCGGTCGCGCCCGGCGAGGCCGCCGCCGAGGGACGGTCTCTGGCGTGGTCCTGCGTAGGGCGGCATCCCCATGCCGCCGCTTCGAAACCTTGAAGGTGGAGAGAAGTCGGCATGGATTGCCGACGTGCGTGCTTCCGCGGGCGATAATGCGCGCCCCGATACCGTTCGAAGCCCCTTGCGCAAGTCTGACTTCCACTACGAACTGCCCCCCGAGCTGATCGCCCAGGCGCCGCTGGCCGAACGCTCGGCCAGCCGCCTGCTGTGCCTGGATGGCGCCTCCGAACGTCTGGAGGACCGGCGTATGGCGGAGCTTCCGGATCTCCTGCAGCCGGGCGACTTGCTGGTGTTCAACGATACCCGCGTGCTGCCGGCGCGCCTGCGCGGGCGCAAGGACAGCGGTGGCGAGGTGGAGATCATGGTCGAACGCCTGCTCGGCGGGCAGTCGATCAAGGCGCAGGTGCGTGCCAGCAAGGCGCTGAAGCCGGGTCGCAGCATCGAACTCGACGGCGGCGGCGCGCTTGAAGTGACCGGTCGGGACGGGGAGTTCTATCTGCTGCACGCCGTTGGCGCCGAACCGGTCGAGCGGCTGCTGATGCGCGCCGGGCGCATGCCGCTGCCGCCCTACATCCAGCGCGAAGCGGGTCCCGATGACGACCACCGCTACCAGACGCTGTTCGCGCGCACGCCAGGTGCCGTCGCCGCTCCCACCGCCGGCCTGCACTTCGACGAGGCGCTCCTCGCAGCACTGGCTGCGCGCGGAGTCCAGACCGCGACCGTCACCCTCCACGTCGGTGCAGGCACCTTTCAGCCGGTCAGGGCGGACGATGTCCGCGAGCACCGCATGCACAGCGAATGGTTGAACGTCGGCGCCGAGCTGGTGCAGCGCATACGCAGCACGCGTGCTGCAGGTGGACGCGTGGTGGCGGTCGGCACTACCGTGGTTCGCGCGCTGGAGAGCGCAAGCCGCGACGGCGTGCTGCAGCCATTTGCCGGCGAGACCAGCATCTTCATCTTTCCCGGCTACCGCATCAGCAGCATCGATGCCCTGATCACCAACTTCCACCTGCCGGAGTCGACCCTGCTGATGCTGGTAAGCGCCTTCGCCGGCCGCGACCGCGTCCTCGCCGCCTACCGCCACGCCGTCGACCACCGCTATCGCTTCTTCTCCTACGGCGACGCCATGCTGATTTTCCCGCCCGGTGACGCCCCTCGGTCGAGTCCGCCGAGGCCGGCAACTGAAAACTGAAAACCGAAAACTGAAAACTTCCTCAATGCCTTCCCTCCAATTCAACCTCACCGCCACCGACGGCGCCGCCCGGCGCGGCGAACTGCGTCTGCGCCGCGGCACCGTGCAGACGCCGGCCTTCATGCCGGTCGGCACCTATGGCTCGGTCAAGGGCATGACTCCGGTGGGTCTGCGCGAGGTCGGCGCCGAGATCGTGCTCGGCAACACCTTCCACCTGTTCCTGCGTCCGGGGCTCGAGATCATCGCTGCGCACGGCGGCCTGCACCGCTTCATGGGCTGGGACGGGCCGATTCTCACCGACTCCGGCGGCTTCCAGGTGTTCAGCCTGGCCGAGCGTCGCAAGATCAGCGAGGAGGGCGTGCGATTCGCCTCACCTGTGGATGGTTCGCCGGTGTTCCTGAGTCCCGAGGAGTCGATGCGCATCCAGCGCGTACTCGATTCCGACATCGCGATGATCTTCGACGAATGCACACCCTATCCGGCCAGCGAGCGCGAGGCGGCGGAATCGATGCGCCTGTCGCTGCGCTGGGCCGAGCGCAGCCTGCGGGCCTTCGACGGCAGTCCCAATGCGCTCTTCGGTATCGTCCAGGGCGGAGTGCACGAGGCGCTTCGCGCGGAATCCGCCGATGCCCTGGTGGCGATGGATTTCCACGGCTACGCGGTCGGCGGCCTGGCGGTGGGCGAGCCGGAATCCGAGCGCAACCATATGCTCGACTTCACCCTGCCGCGCCTGCCCGAAGACAAGCCACGCTACCTGATGGGCGTGGGACGGCCCCAGGACATCGTCGAAGCGGTGCGCCGCGGCATCGACATGTTTGACTGCGTGATGCCCACCCGCAATGCGCGCAACGGCCACTTCTTTACGGGCACGGGCGTGGTGCGGATCAGGAATGCGCGCTATGCGCAGGATACCGGACCGATCGAAGAGGGCTGCAGCTGCTACACCTGCCGGAACTTCACCCGCGCCTACCTGCGCCACCTCAACCGCTGCAATGAAATCCTCGGCGCGGTGCTCGGCACCATCCACAACCTGCACCACTACCAGACGCTGATGGCGGAGCTGCGCGGCGCCATCGAGGCCGGCAGGCTTGACGACTACGTCGCCAGCTTCTACGCCAAATTCGAGGCCGACGCCGGGGAACCGGACGCCGTGGCATAATGGCCGGTCTTTGAGCGCGGCCGCAAGGTTGCGCACCCACTTTCGATTCGAACGGAGCCAGTCATGGACTTCTTCATTTCCAGCGCCTTCGCCCAGGCTGCAGGCGACGCCCAGCCGAGCATGCTGCAGCCCATCATCCTGCTGCTGGTGTTCTTCGGCATCTTCTACTTCATTGCCATCCGACCGCAGATGAAGCGGCAGAAGGAGCATCGCGCCATGGTTTCGGCGGTGCAGCGCGGCGACGAAGTGGTGACCAACGGCGGCATCCTTGGCCGCGTCGAAGATGTGTCCGATTCCTTCATCACCGTCGAGGTTGCCGAGGGCGTCAAGGTGAAACTGCAGAAGTTCGCCATTGCCGCGGTGCTGCCCAAGGGCACCTTGAAGAGCGCCTGATCGCCCCAACCCACCGTTTGACCGGCGCAGCCATGATGGCGGCGTCCAAGTGACCGGACTTTTCGATGATCGACTATCCCAGATGGAAGTACGCCCTGATCGGCGTGATCCTGGTAGCGGCGTTTTTCTACGCGTTGCCCAATATCTATCCGCAGGATCCGGCGGTGCAGATCTCCGCCAGCCGCGGCAACGTGGTGGACCAGGCGCTTGCCGAGCGCGCCACCGGGGTGCTGCAGCAGCAAGGCATCGCCTTCAAGGGCGTGGATGTCGAAGGCGACAGGCTGATGGTGCGCCTCGACAACACCGACATCCAGCTGCGCGCGGCGGAGTTGCTGCGCGGCGAACTCGGTGATGGTCACACGGTCGCGCTGAATCTTGCGCAGACGGTTCCCGGCTGGCTCGCCGCGATAGGCGGCTCGCCGCTGGTTCTGGGTCTCGATCTGCAGGGTGGCGTCCACTTCCTGATGGAGGTCGACCAGCGCGCAACCATCACGCAGCAGGAGGACCGCTTCGCAGACGACATCCGCGGCTTGCTGCGCGAGGAGCGGGTGCGCTACCGCGCGGTGACCCGAGGCGCCCAAGGCATTACCGTTTCGCTCACCAGTGACGACGATCGCCGTCAGGCGCTGGCCGTCATCTCGCGCGAAATCTCCGAATTGACGGTCGAGGACGGCGCGGTCACGGAAGGCAGCTTCAACCTGCTCGCGCAGGTGCGACCCGAACAGATTCGCGAGCTGGTCGGCAACGCCGTCGAGCAGAACCTGGCCACGCTGCGCAATCGCATCAACGAGCTTGGCGTAGCCGAGCCGATCATCCAGCGCCAGGGCATGAACCGTATCGTCGTCCAGCTGCCCGGCGTGCAGGATACCGCCGCCGCCAAGCGCATCCTCGGTGCCACGGCCACGCTTGAGTACCGGGCGGTGGACATGAACGTCAATGCCTTCGAGGTGGCGCAGAGCGGTCGCGTTCCCGCCGATGGGCGTCTCTATTACGGCCGTGATGGTACGCCGTACGTGCTCAAGCGGCGCGTCATCGTCTCCGGCGACCAGCTGGTACACGCCGGCTCCGGCTTCGATCAGGACACCGGTTCGCCGATGGTGTCGGTGCGCCTCAACAACGTCGGCGCGTCACGCATGCTCGATTTCACCCAGGACAACGTCGGAAATTTGATGGCGGTGGTGTTCATCGAGCGCATCCCGGAAGTGCGCATCGATGCCGAGGGCAACGAGGTGATCAGCACGCGCATCACCGAAGAAGTGATCAATGCGGCAACCATCCGCGGCGTGTTCGGACGCACCTTCCAGACTACCGGCTTGTCCAGCTCCGATTTCGCCAGCGAGCTTGCGCTGCTGCTCCGTGCCGGCGCACTGGTGGCTCCGGTCGATATCGTCGAAGAGCGCACCATCGGCCCGTCGCTGGGCCAGGACAACATCAAGAAGGGCACCGAGGCGATCCTCCTCGGCTTTGCGTTGGTGCTGGCCTTCATGCTGGTGTACTACCGGATGTTCGGTCTGGTCGCCAACGTCGCACTGTTGTGCAACGTGGTGTTGATCTTCGCCGCGCTGAGCATACTCGGCGCCACGCTCACCATGCCCGGTATCGCCGGCATCGTGCTCACCGTCGGCATGGCGGTGGACGCCAACGTGCTGATCTGTGAGCGCATCCGTGAAGAGGTGCGCAACGGCAACTCGCCGCTGGCCTCGATCAAGGCCGGCTACGAAAAGGCGTGGTCGACCATCGCCGACGCCAACGTGACCACGCTGCTTGCCGGTCTCGCGCTGTTCGCCTTCGGCTCGGGCCCGGTGCGCGGCTTTGCCGTGGTTCTCTGCATCGGCATCATCACCTCGATGTTCACCGCGGTGATGGTTTCGCACAGCCTCGTTTCACTCATCTATCGCCGCGGTCGCAAGATCGAGTCGCTGTCCATCTGAGCCCGGCGGGAGAATTCATTCATGTTTCAGCTCTTCAATCCCGACAGCAATCTGCCCTTCATGCGCTGGGGCAAGGTCACCGTCATGGTGTCCTGCGTGCTCATCCTGGTAGCCCTGGTGGCGATGTTCCGCCCCGGACTCAACTTCGGCCTTGATTTCACGGGTGGCAGCCTGGTGGAGCTTGAGTTCGTGGAGCAGGTCGACCTGGCCGATGTTCGCGCCAAGCTTGCGGATGCCGGGTATCCGGACGCAGTGGTGCAGACCTTTGGATCGTCACGTGACCTGGTGGTGCGACTGGCGCCTCGGGAGGGTCGCGCCGAGGCCGAGGAGCTTGGACGCGAGGTGCAGGCGGCGCTTGCGGCCGCAGGCCTTGAATCGGAACTCCTGCGCAACGAGTTTGTCGGCCCGCAGGTCGGTCGCGAGCTGGCCGAGGACGGCATCGTCGCCATCGTGGTGGTGATCATCGGCATCCTGATCTACATCGCTGCGCGTTTCGAGTGGCGTTTCGCCCTGGCCGCCATTGCCGGCGAATTCCACGACACCCTGATCACGATCGGCTTTCTGGCGCTGATCGGCATGGAGATCGATCTCACCGTGCTCGCTGCGCTGCTGGCCGTGGTCGGCTATTCGATCAACGACAAGATCGTCGTATTCGACCGCGTCCGCGAAAACTTCCGTGCCTCGCGCAGGATGACGCCGGAGGAAGTGGTCAACAACTCGGTCAACACCACGCTGGCGCGTACCGTGATCACCTCGTTCGTGACCCTTCTCGCCGTGTTCGCCCTGTACTTCGTGGGTGGGCCGGCACTCGCCGGATTCTCGCTGACCCTGATTGTCGGCATCCTGGTGGGCACCTATTCCTCGATCCTGTTCGCCGCTCCGATTTTGCTGTCGCTGGGCGTCACCAAGCAGGACCTGATGCCGAAGGTGCGGGATGAAACGGAGCTGGCGCGGCGCCCCTGAGTCTTGATGGCCCGCCTTTCGGCGGGCCGCTCCTACAGAAGAGCGCGAGCAAAGAGAAGTGACTCGGCCGCAGGGAGGCGACCGCCTACCACCAATCCTGAAGAATATTCCAGAGCGTCCCGCCCACACCGATCAGCGTAAGCGTGATCGCAATGATGGCTGTCCACACCATGGCAAGAAGACGCCCATCGCGTTCGGTCAGCGCTACCGAGTAGACCACCAGCACCAGGCCGAACGGATAATTTGTCAACGGAATGGGCAGTGCCAGCAAGAGTCCCATCAGGGTCAGCATGAAGCCGTTCAAGATCAGTCCGGGGCCGCGGCTGAGGTGGGTCCAGCGGGGGCGGCAGCCGCGTTCGATGATCGCCAGCAGGCGATCGATGCGACGTACGAATTTTTCCAGGCGCTCAGTGGGAACGCGGTGCTGCGCCAGCCACTTGGGGAGCCAGGGGACTTCGTGTCCCAGCATCATCTGCACGCCCAGCAGGATCACCAGGCTGCCGAACAGGCCGCCGCCGACCGGAATCGGCAGGAAGGCGGGCAGGGTTGCGAGCAGCACCAGCATGCCGAAGGCGCGCTGCCGCAGGTGCGTGAGGAGGTCGCCCAGCAGCCAGCCGCCTTCCGGGGAGTGCTCGGCGAGGGCCGCCAGCAGGCGGCGGGTGCCTGGCTCGCCGTCGTCGGGAATGTCGAATCGGGGGTCGTTGGTCTTCACGGATGGGCGACAGGATACGGGATGACCACGTCAACCGGCCTTGGTATCATGCGCGGCTTCCGCGGCGTCACGCGGGATCCTCATCCTCTGCGGCCTTTCGATGAAACACCTGCTGAGCCTGGGTACGATATTGGCTGCCCTCTGGGTGGCATTGTCCGGACAGTTCCAACCCCTGCTGCTGGGGTTCGGTGCCGTGTCGGTCGCCTTCGCCTTGCTGGTGGCGCGGCGCATGGCTGTGATCGACCGCGAAAGCCATCCGCTGCACATGTCCTTCGGCCTGCTGCGCTACTGGGCGCTGCTGCTGCGCGACATCATCATCGCCAACCTCCAGGTGGTGCGCGAAATTCTGCGGCCGCGACTGAAGATCGATCCGACCGTAGTGAGCTTCGAGTCGCGCCAGCAGACCGATCTGGGCAAGGTGATCCTCGGCAACTCGATCACCCTGACCCCCGGAACGGTGACCCTTGAGATCAAGGGGCAGACGTTCACCGTGCACGGACTGACGCGCGCCTCGGCCGACGACGCCGCGGCTGGCATCATGGATGCACGGGTTCCTCCCGACGTGGAGGAAGTATCGTGAACACGGTACTTACTGTTGCCGCGCTGGCCGTCCTTCTGACCATGGCGCTCGGGCTCACGCGCGCGCTGCTCGGCCCCACGGTGTACGACCGCATCCTTGCGGTGAACATGTTCGGTACCAAGACCGTGCTGCTGATCGCGCTGCTGGCCGGCCTTGCCGGTCGATCCGATCTGCTCGACGTCGCCTTGCTGTACGCGCTGATCAACTTCATCGCCGTGGTCGCGGTGCTCAAGTACTTCGAGTACGGCAGCCTCGGCTATCCCGACCGCGGAGACGAAGGCGAATGAGCGCGATCGAGTGGCTGGGCGCGGCCTTGCTGGTATCGGGGAGCCTGCTCGGCATCATTGGTGGCATCGGCATCCTGCGTTTCCCTGATTTCTACACCCGCCTGCACGCGGTCGGCGTAACCGACACGCTGTGCGCGGGCCTGTTTCTCAGCGGCCTCGCCTGCTTCTTCGGGTTCAGCCTGGCGACCGTCAAGCTTGCCTTGATCTTCTTCTTCCTGCTGTTCACCAGCCCGACGGCATGCCATGCCCTGGCGATGGCGGCGGTTCACGGCAAGCTGGAGCCGTGGAAGGCCGTTGACGCGGAGAAGCCTGGCGGTGGATAACGTGATCGCCATCGTGCTGTTCGCCTTCCTCGCGGTGACCGCGGTGGCGGTGGCGCGCACCCGCGACCTGTTCGCAGGAGTGATGCTGTTCGGCATTTTCAGCCTGCTGTCCGCCGGGCTGTTCATGATCATGGACGCTGCCGACGTGGCCTTTACGGAAGCGGCGGTAGGTGCGGGCATCTCCACCGTGCTGCTGCTGGCGTCGCTGTCGCTCACCGGACGCATGGAGAAGCCGGTCAAGCGCACGCCGATCCTGCCGCTCGCCATCGTACTGGTCACCGGCGCTGCGCTGATCTGGGGCACGCTGGACATGCCGCGCTTCGGCGACCCGGCCAATCCCGCGCAGGTGCACGTGGCGCCGCGCTACCTGCAGGAGTCGGGCAGGGAGATCGGCATTCCCAACGTGGTGGCCTCGGTGCTGGCCAGCTATCGCGGCTTCGACACTTTCGGCGAAGTGGTGGTGATCTTCACCGCCGGCATTGGCGTGATGGTTCTCATCGGCGGCCGCAAGCGCCAGCGACGTCGCAAGGAGGAGGAGCTGTGAGCGAGCACCTGATCCTCCGCGTCGTTGCCAAGTTCCTGATCCCGTTGATTATTGTCTACGGGCTGTACGTGCATTTTCACGGCGAACTGGGACCCGGCGGCGGCTTTCAGGCCGGCGTCATCGTCGGTGCCGCCTTCATCCTGCACGCGCTGATCTTCGGCCTGAAGAAGACCCGCCCGATCGCGCCGCTGAATCTGCTGCGGGTGATCTCGGCGTGCGGCGTCCTCCTCTATGGCGGCGTCGGTGTGGCCTCGATGCTGCTCGGCGGCGAGTTCCTCAACTACAACGTGCTCGCCTCCGATCCGGTCGCCGGGCAACACCTCGGCATCATCCTGATCGAACTGGGCGTCCTTTTCACCGTGGCCTCGGTGATGATCCTGATCTTCTTCTCCTTCGCCGGTCGGCAGAAGGAGGACGCGCAGTGATCTGGCTGGGACTCTACAACTACTGGCTGGTGGTGTTCCTGATGATGGTCGGCTTCTACACCGTCATCGCCCGCGACAACCTGATCAAGAAGCTGATCGGTCTGGGCATGTTCCAGGTGTCGGTGTTCATGCTCTACATCAGCGTCGGCTACGTCGATGGCGGCGCCGTGCCGGTGTTGACCGAAGGCGTGGAGGTGTATGCCAATCCGCTGCCGCAGGTGCTGATCCTCACCGCCATCGTGGTCGGCGTGGCCACGCTCGCTCTTGGTCTTGCACTGGTGGTGCGCATCCGCGAGGCGTACGGCACGATCGAGGAAGACGAGATCCAGGCGCAGGACGAGCCCTACTGATGTTCACCGGGAATCTGATCGCGCTGGTGGTCGTGGTGCCGCTGCTGGGGGCGGCAGTGAGCGTGCTGCTGCCCAAGGGTCGGCTGCCGTGGCTGTGGGCCACGGCGGTGGCCTGGTTCACCTTGCTCGCTGGCGCGCTGCTGGCTGCACGGATTCTTGACGAGAACGCGATCAGCTACGCGATGGGCGGCTGGGCGCCGCCGTGGGGCATCGAATTCCGCCTTGATGCCGCGAACGCGCTGCTGGTGCTGCTGGTCACCGGTCTCGCTGCCGTGGTGCTGCCGTTTGCCGGCAAGAGCGTGGCGCGCGAGGTGGCCGAGGAAAAGAGCCCGCTGTTCTACTCGGCGATGCTGCTGTTTCTCGCCGGTCAGCTTGGCCTGGCGATCACCGGCGACGCCTTCAATGTCTTCGTGTTCCTGGAGATTTCCTCGCTCGCCACCTACGCGCTGATCGCGGTGGGCCGTGACCGCAAGGCGCTGACCGCAGCCTTCACCTACCTGATCATCGGCACCATCGGCGCCACCTTCTTCCTGATCGGCGTCGGGCTGCTGTATGCGATGACCGGCACGCTCAACATGGCCGACCTGGCCGCGCGCATCCCCGAGGTTGCCGAAACCCGCACGGTGCATACGGCGTTCGCCTTCATCGTGGTCGGCCTGTGCATGAAGCTGGCCCTGTTCCCGCTGCACCTGTGGCTGCCCAACGCCTACACCTACGCGCCGAGCGCGGTGACCGCACTGATGGCGGCGACAGCGACCAAGGTGGCGGTGTACCTGCTGATCCGCTTCATGTACACGGTGTTCGGCGCTGAATTCTCGTTCGGCGAGATGCCGATGACCTACCTGCTGATGCCGCTGGCGATCGTCGGTCTGCTCAGCACGTCGGTTGTGGCGATCGGGCAGAACAAGGTCAAGCGCATGCTTGCCTATTCGTCGGTGGCGCAGATCGGCTACATGGTGCTCGGCATCGGCATGGCCACCACCCTGGGTCTCACGGCGGCGCTGCTGCATGTGTTCAACCACGCGTTGATGAAGGGCGCCCTGTTCATGGCGCTCGGCGCGGTCGCCTACAGCGTGGGCACTTCGCGCCTGCACGAGATGCGCGGCCTCGGCCAACGCATGCCATTGACCATGGCGGCCTTCGTGGCCGGAGGCATGAGCCTGATCGGCGTGCCCTTGACGGTCGGTTTCATCAGCAAGTGGTATCTGATCCTCGCCGCGATCGAGCTGGGCTGGTGGCCGGTGGTGGTGGTGATTCTGGTCGGCTCGCTGCTGGCGCTGGTATACATCGGGCGCGTGGTCGAGACCGCCTACTTCAAGAAGGGCGACAGCAATGAGCGCTGCGAGGCGCCGTGGTCGCTGCTGATCCCGACCTGGGTCCTGATCGGCGCCAATTTCTACTTCGGCATCGACACCCGACTGACCGTCGGGCTCGCCGAGAAAGCCGCCGCCATGCTCAGTGGGGTGACGCCATGACCGCCATCACTGCGCTGCAGCTGGCGCTGCTGGTGCCGCTGATCGGTGCGCTGCTGATCGCACTCTGCGGACGCTGGCCGGACGTCCGCGAGGCCGTGACGCTGACCACCGCGGTCACGCTGTTTCTGGTGGTGCTTCAGGTCCTGGAGGGCATCACGCTCGACGAGCCGCTGAAAGTCACTCTGGTGGAGATGCTTCCCGGCCTGTCGCTGGCCTTGCACACCGAGCCGCTGTCGATCCTGTTCGCCATGGTCGCCAGCGGACTGTGGATCGTCACCTCGGTGTACTCGATCGGCTACATGCGTGGCAACAATGAGCAGCACCAGACGCGCTACTACGTCTGCTTCGCCCTGGCCCTGTTCGGCGCCATGGGCGTGGCGTTCTCGGCCAATCTGCTGACCCTGTTCGTGTTCTATGAGGTGCTGACGCTGAGCACCTATCCGCTGGTGGCGCACAAGGGCGACGAGAACGCGCTGAAGGGCGCGCGTACCTACCTCATCATCCTGCTGGTCACCTCCATCGGCCTGCTGTTACCGGCGATCATCTGGACCTACTCGGTGGCGGGCACGCTGGACTTCACGCCCGGAGGCGTGCTCGAAGGCAACATCAGTGACGGCATGGCGGCTGTGCTGCTGCTGTTGTTTGTTCTCGGCGTGGGCAAGGCGGCGGTGATGCCGGTGCATCGCTGGCTGCCGGCGGCAATGGTGGCGCCGACGCCGGTGTCGGCCCTGCTGCACGCGGTGGCGGTGGTCAAGGCCGGCGTGTTCACCATCACCAAGGTCATCATCTACATCTTCGGTCTGGATTTCCTGGCGCATGTGCCGGCCGAGAAGCTGCTGGTCTATCTGGCCGGTTTCACGATCATCGCGGCCTCGGTGGTGGCCTTCCGGCAAACCAACATCAAGCGCATGCTGGCCTATTCCACCATCGGCCAGCTCAGCTATATCGTGCTCGCAGCGCTGGTCCTGGCGCCGCTCGCCGAAATCGGCGCCGCCGTGCATATCGTTGCGCACGCCTTCGGCAAGATCACCCTGTTCTTCACCGCGGGCGCCATCTACATCGCCTCGCGGAAGACCGAACTCAACCAGCTGCGCGGCATTGGCCGGCGCATGCCGTTCACGATGATCGCGTTCACCATCGGTGCGCTGAGCATGATCGGGGTGCCGCCGACCGCCGGTTTCGTATCCAAGTGGTACATCATTGCCGGCGCGTTCCAGCTCGAGAACTACTTCGTGCTGGCGGTGCTGGTGGTGTCCACTGCGCTCAACGCGGCCTATTTCCTGCCGGTGGTGTTCCGCGCCTTCTTCAGAGATGAGAACCACGCTCCGCCGAAGGAACATGGCGAAGCGCCCTGGCAGATGGTGGCCGCACTGACAACCACCGCGGCACTGACCCTGCTGTTCTTCTTCTTCAACGGGCCGGTGGTCGAGCTTGAGTACGGCATCCTGGGGACGGGCGAATGAGCGGTCCGACGCCTGAGAAGCACTGGCTGTCGAGGCCCGAAACCATCCGCAAGTTGTGGTGGGTGTTCGGCGCCATTCTGGCGGCGACCGTGATCGCGCAGATCTTCGTGCACGTGCACGACTACTTCACCGTCGATGGCTGGTTCGCCTTCTCTGCGGTCTTCGGGTTCCTGGCCTGCGTGGCCATGGTCGTGTTTGCCAAGCTGCTGGGCTTCGTGCTCAAGCGCCCCGACACGTATTACGACGACGATGTTTGAGATCATCGTTCCACCTGCGCTGATCATGATTCTGGGCGCGATCCTGGTCGCGGTGTCGCGCCCCATGCTGCGCCCGGCAATCGCGCTGCTGACGCCACTGCTCACGCTTTACGCGATCTGGCAGGTGCCCGATGGCATCCAGCTCAGCGCGCAGTTCCTCGGCTACGAAGTGCAGGTGGTCGAGGGCAGTGCGGTGCGCCGCCTGTTCGCCACGGTGTTCGCGCTGATGGCGTTCGGCGGCGCGCTGTTCGCGCTGCGGCAGGCGAAGTGGTGGGAGATGTCGGCGGCCATGGCCTACGCCGCCGGCGCCATCGGCGTCAGCTTTGCCGGCGACCTCATCGTCATGTTCGTGTTCTGGGAATTCATGGCGCTGTTCTCCACCGTCGTGGTGTGGTGCGGCGGCACCGAGGCGGCGCGTCGGGCCGGCATCCGCTACGCCATCATGCATCTGGTCGGCGGCATCATCCTGAAGATCGGCATCGAGGGCTTGATGATCCAGACCGGCTCGGTAGAGATCCAGGCGCTGACGCTGGACGGATTCGCCACATGGATGATCTTCATCGGCGTTCTGATCAACGCCGCGGCGCCGCCGATCAGCGCCTGGCTTCCCGACTCGTATCCGGAATCGAGCGCCACCGGCGCGGTGTTCCTGTCCGCCTTCACCACCAAGACCGCAGTGCTGGCGCTGATCCTGCTGTTCCCCGGCACCCAGCTGCTGATCTGGATCGGCCTGTGGATGATCTTCTACGGGATCATCTATGCGCTGCTGGAAAACGACATGCGGCGCATTCTGTCGTACTCCATCGTCAACCAGGTCGGCTTCATGGTGGTCGGCGTCGGGATCGGCACCGAGATGGCGCTGAACGGCGCGTCGGCGCACGCGTTCACGCACATCATCTACAAGGCGCTGCTGTTCATGAGCGCCGGCGCGGTGCTGTACCAGACCGGAAAGAGCAAATGCTCCGAACTGGGCGGTCTCTACCAGTCGATGCCGCTCACCGCCGTGTGCGGAATCATCGGCGCGCTGTCGATCTCTTCGTTCCCGTTCACTTCGGGCTTCATCTCGAAGTCGATGATCACCACCGGCGTTGCTGGCGAGCAGCTCACATTCGTCTACTTCATGCTGGTGGCAGCTTCCGCTGGCGTGTTCCTGCATGCTGGCATCAAGTTCCCGTGGTTCGTGTTCTTCCAGAAAGACTCCGGCCTGCGGCCGAAGGATCCGCCGCTCAACATGCGCCTCGCCATGCTGCTGTTTGCCTTCGGCTGCATCTTCCTCGGCGTGTTTCCCAACGTGCTCTACGATCTGCTGCCGTACCCGGTGGACTACGTTCCCTATACCGCCGACCACCTGGTCACCCAGTTCCAGCTGCTGCTGTTCGCGGGCCTCGCGTTCTTCGTGATGCTGCCGATGATGAAGCGCACCCTGACCGTAAGCCTGGACACCGACTGGCTGTGGCGCGTGCTGGCAGTGCGCATCTTCGTCACCGTGGAGCGCTTCCTGGCCCACGCCCGCGACGGTTTCGAGGCCGGCGTCGCGCGCGCCGGCAAGCGCCTTTACGACACCCTGATGCGCCACCATGGCACCAACGGCGTCCTCGCCCGCGCCTGGCCGTCCGGCAGCATGCTGCTCTGGGTAGCGCTGCTGCTGCTGGTGCTGGTGGTGATCGGCTCGCGGATGAGTGCGGGGTGAGGCCGCCGGAATGGCGGGGCACGGCTTGTGTAGGGCCTGGGGCCTTCCAGGGCTTGCGGCTTTCCAGGGCCTAGGGCCTAGGGCTTGGGGCCTAGGGAAAAGCCGGCAACGTGCAAGCGACCCGCTTTTCTCGTGCGTTTCGGTGATCCGGATGCACCATGCAAGCCACGGCGTCGAACCCGCGACGCGATAGGCCCTAAGCCCTAAGCCCTCTAAGCCCTACCCTAAAGCCCTTCGCAGCCCCCAGGCCTCCGCAAGCGCCCTCAAGTCGTATCCCGCCCCTGCGTCATCAGCCGTTCCAGGCGGTCGCCCTGGGTGCCTACTTCGGCGATCAGGAATTCGATTTCCTCGCGCGACAGCCAGCGGAAGCGGCGGTTTTCGCACAGGTGCAGGTAGGGCACCTCGTCGAGTTCGCTGAGCGCCAGGTAGCCCACCCGCTGTTCCCAGTTGAACACCAGGGCCTTGCGTGGATTGATGTCCTCGACGGGGGCCAGCGGCGTGGAGATGCGCAGGTAGCGGCCGCCTTCCTCGCCTTCGATTTCGGCGAGGAACATGCTCTGCTTGCGACGGCCGTGATCGAGCTCCAGATCGAAGCTGATCAGGTAGGGGTCGTTGTGGCGCAGCGTGTAGCGGGTCGCCACATGGGTGCGGACGTCCTCGAAATTGCGCATCGGTCGTACTCCGTGAGTCTCTCCGCTTATCCTACCCGAGCATGACCGCCGAATCCGCCGAATCGCGCATCGTCGCCGTGGTCGCCATGATTCCGTCAGGCTGCGTGGCCGGCTACGGATGGGTGGCCGATCTCGCCGGGCTGCCGGGGCGCGCGCGGCTGGTGGCGCGGGTGCTGTCGCGAGGAAGCGACGATGAACTGCCCTGGCACCGCGTGCTGCGCAGCGACGGCAGCATCGCCTTCGCGCCGCGAAGTGCCGGCTTCCGCGAACAGTCCCGCCGTCTGCGCGCAGAAGGAATTGCGGTGCGCAAGGGCAGGGTGGACCTCTCCCGCCACGGCTGGCGCGGCGACCTTGACGCCCTGCTATGGGGCGGCGAATTCGGGTAGACCCGCCTTCGCGACCACCCCGGCGTGTCCTGGCCAGACGCGAACCCGGCTCGGCTGTCGCGTGGGGTCGGAAAAGCGCCGCCAGAGGCGACGTTCAGACGCATCCGGCTAACATGCGTGCTGGTTCAAACAAGCGCAC
>CAZGKE010000015.1:31297-39142 GCA_964526035.1 uncultured Gammaproteobacteria bacterium
GCAGCAGGGTGAGTTTTACCCCACGGTAGGCGCATCCGGCGGCGTGTTCGGCCTGCTGCTGGGCTTCGCCATGATGTTTCCGCGGCGCCGGGTGATGCTGCTGTTTCCGCCGATTCCGATGCCGGCCTGGCTGCTGGTAACCCTGTTCGGCGCGCTGGAACTGTTCCTCGGCGTGTCCGGTACGCGCTCGGGTATCGCCCATTTCGCCCATCTGGGCGGCATGGTGTTCGGCCTGCTGATGATCCTCTACTGGCGTGGAAATCTGCCAATCAAGCCCAAGCGACGGCTGATGCGCTGACCACAACCGCCCGCGGAGCCTTCAGCGTGCGGAAATGCCAAGCGCGGCACGCGCCAGGCTGCGGTAGCGCGGTCGCCTGGGGCCGCTCACGCTCTCCATCAGAGTGACCATGTCGGCGTTGAAGCGCAGCACCGGAGGCGGCGGGTCGAGACTGCCGCTGAACGCGGGCGCACCTTCGCGCAGACGACCGAGTGTCACGTGCGCACGAAAGCGCCGCTGTTCGGCCGCAAAACCCAAGGACTGGGACAAGGCCTCAAAGCGCGAAGCCAGCGCCTGCAGTGCGTCGTTGCCGCGGATTCGGGCGACCAGTACGCGCGGCCTGCGCACGCTGGGCCACAGCGCCAGACCCGACAGCTGGCAGGAAGGTGCCGTTGAGTCAGCCGCGATGTCGTTCATCCCGTCAATCAGCGCCGGCACCAGCGCAGCGTCCACCTTTCCGAGGAAACGCAGCGTGACATGCAGGTCGCGGATGTCCACCAGACGCAGCCCCGCACCCTTGAATCGGGTGTCGTGAAGACTGCCGGCACAGGTGCCGAGGGCGACGCTCACCGGATAGGGGAGGCTCAGGGAAAAGAAGCAGCGCGGCATGCGTGCATGGTAGCGTTTGCCCCAACGCCAGAGGATCCCTGCCCATGCAGCTCACTTTTTACGGTGCCACCGGCGAGGTCACCGGCTCCTGCTTCCTGCTGGAAACCGGACGTCACCGGGTCCTGATCGAGTGCGGCATGATGCAGGGTGGCCGCAACGAACGCAGCCGCAACGCCGCAAAGTTTCCCTTCGACGTGCGCAAGCTCGATGCGGTCATTGTCACCCATGGGCACATCGACCATATCGGTCGTCTGCCGCTGCTGGTCAAACGCGGTTACCAGGGCCCGATCCACGCCCAGCGCGCCACCGCGGAGCTGGCGAAGGTAATGCTGGAGGATTCGGCAAGCCTGGCAATGTCCGATGTCGAACGCAGGAACCGCGCGCACCAGCGCCGCGGCACGCGCATGGAAACACCGCTGTACGATCTCGACGACGTCGCCGACACGCTCGAGCTTCTGCAAGCGCACGACTACGGCGTCAAGATCGACATCCTCCCAGACCTCAAACTGCGCCTGCGCGACGCTGGCCACATCCTCGGCGCCGCCAGCCTCGAGCTGTGGGTAGGCGAGGGCGATCACGTGCGCAAGATTGCCGTCAGCGGCGACATCGGTCCGCGCAACACGCCGATCCTGCGCGATCCACAGCCAATCGAGGAGGCCGACATGGTGCTGATGGAAAGTACCTACGGCGACCGCCTGCATCGTCCGCGCGCTGAAACCGTCGCCGAGATGGGCGATATCTTCCAGCGCGCCGCCGAGGAGAAGGGCAAGGTGCTGATTCCCGCCTTCGCGGTCGGCCGCAGCCAGGAAATCCTGTGGTGGCTGTCGGAGCATTTCGACGAGTGGGGCCTGAAGAACTGGCGGATTTTTCTCGACAGTCCCATGGCGCTGCGCGTGGTGGAACTCTACAACCGCCACACCGCGCTGTTCGACAAGGAGGCCCGCGAGCGCTGGCAGGGGCCGAAAAATCCGTTCCGCATGCCCAACCTGCGCATGGTCAGCCGCAACGAAGAGTCCATGGCCATCAACAAGCTGACCGACGGCATCATCGTCATCGCCGGCAGCGGGATGTGCAACGGCGGCCGCATCCTGCACCACCTGCGCCACAACGCCTGGAAGGAAAACACCCACGTGATCTTCAGCGGCTACCAGGCGCACGGCACCCTCGGGCGGCGCATTGTGGATGGCGACAAGTACGTCACCATCTACGGCGAAAAGATCCTGATCCGCGCCAAGGTGCACACCATCGGCGGTCTGTCGGCGCACGCCGACCAGAACGGACTGGCCGAATGGTACGGCCACTTCCGCGAGCGGCCGCCGTTGTGGCTGGTGCACGGAGAAGACACCGCGCGCGAGGAACTGGCGGCGCACCTGCGCAAACTCCACGGTGCCCAGGTGCACCTGCCCGTCGCCGGCGAGACCGTCGCGGTCCCCTGAAGGACGGGTCGGCTCAGGGCTTTTCGAAAGCCGTCGAAGCGACCTCGATCCAGGTCGCTCGGCCCACGGCGACTGCGCGACCCGCAGACGAAAACACGGCCGATCCGGCGAAGTGCTTGCGGCCCTCGTCGTGCAGTTTCCAGCCGATCACGACGCACTCCTCATGGGGCGCAAGAACGTTGTCGATCCGCACGCACAGCTCGCCAAGCACCACAGCCTTGCCGGGTTCCGGGCGCGGCATGACTGCAAACGCACCGGGACAGTCGAGCGCCGCCCAAAGAAACGCTGCGCCGACTTGGCCGCTGTCGTCGGCCAGCGAGGCGTCGGGAATCCACGGCGCTGCAACCACGGAGTCCACCCCGGAGGAGCCGGGGAAGATGCGCATTCCGTCACCGACATCGCGCAGCGGCCCGCACACGAAGCAGCGCGGGAACGCGTGGCGACTGAAGCCCGCGTAGTGCTCTGCAGCGCGCTGTGCCTCGACAAAGGAGGGCGCCAGTGGAGGCTGCACATCCAACTCTGCGAGCCGCGCCTCGGCAACCACCGCGGAGTCATGCAGGAGCCTCGCTTCGGAGTCCGTCACTTCAACGCGAAGCGCGGTCTCCAGTGGAGGCGGACGCTTCAGCCGAACAACCGCGCAGCCCGGAAGGTACTCCGCCAGCCGGCCGCAAACGTAGCCGCCATTGCCGGAATCCGACGGTCCGCAGAAGCGGCGGGATACGGTGATCGAGTCGGTCGTCATGTTTCGCTGTCCAGCAAAGCCTTGGGCGCCTTGCCTGTCCACGCCCGGCGAATCAGCTGTTTGACCACATCGGTGCGTGCAGGCGTCAGCGCGATGCGCAGGCCGACCACCTTGCCGCCCCAGAGCAGCTTCTCCAAAAAATCGGGGTACAGGGCCAACGCCTGCTCGCGAGCGGCGTCGCCCACGAACACATGAATGCATTCTCCGTCCGGTGGCACTGTGACGAAGATCTTGCCGTTCACTCGGAAGGAATTGAAGTGGAAGTGCGGCTGCTCGGTGACCTCGGGCAGCGACATGGCGTATTTGCGGACGGTGGCGAGCTTCACTTCGGCCGGCGCTCCGCCTCTCCGTGCAGCAAGTCGTGTGCATGGGCCACGGATACCGCACGCTCCGATGCACAGGAAATCGGCGCGACGTGCGAGGACTTGTTCAGAGGTTCCCTAACCATGTGCAGTCGATACCTGGTCGAGATAGAAGATGTTGCCATCAGGATCGGATACCAGCGCCATGAATCCGCCCCATGGCTGGCGGGTCGGCGGCATCGTGAAGTTGACGCCCAATGCCTCAAGACGAGCGTGTTCGGCTTCCAGGTCGGATACGGCCAACCCCACACCGGTATGCCTGCCGACGAGAGCCTCCTGATCCGGCCCAGGCACTGCGATTCCAAGCCGGACCGCGCCGGCGGAGAAAGAGGCATAGCCATGCTCCGCCGACGAGAACTCCAGGCCGAGTCCGAGGTGGCCCTGATAGAAATCGATGGCCCGGGTCAGGTTGCTGACGAACACATTGATGTATGAAACCTGCATGCTTCTTCATCCCGTCTTCTTCCGATGCGGTACCCATCGCGATGCGCAATGCATGGGGCAGGCCCTCCGGTCACCGTGTCTCCCCGGGCGGTGTGCTCGGCATCGACCCTGTCATGACTCTACTCATCGGCGGCGAGCTCTACAAGGAACAGGCGCCGACTTGTCCCACCCGAATTGCAAGCAGGCCTGCAGCAGGTCACGCTCCGACCGCCACCGACGGAGCCACGGTTGCAATGTTCCTGTACGCCTGGTGCTGACAGGAACGAAACAAGTTGCGCGACGATTGCTCCCACGGATAGCGCCAACGCAACCAATGAGATCGCGAGTGACCATGTACATTTGCTGTGTTCCTGATCGTGGTGAGCGGCGCAAGGCACAGACTTCGCACGGAACGGCCTGGAGGAAAAGCCTGAAAGCCCGCAATCGCGTTGCCAAGGTGGGGCAATGCTGGTGCGCACCGCCGACAGTCCCACTACTGCCAATGGCTATCGGGCTGAACGTTGCTCAGGCGACCTGTTCTGGGCAAGCCTGGGCGCTGGAAGGCCCGCCATTTCGGCGAGCTTTTGCACGGTGCGCCAGTTGCGCATGGTGGTCGGGGCACCGGCGGCGCGGTCGAGGAGAGTGGGGGTGAGTTTCGAAGTGCCGGCGCTTCGCGGGAAGTGGATCCACAGGGCTTCGCCGATCTGTTCGATGCGTTCGCCTTGTACTGCACGTGGCCTGAGTTGATCGGCGGCGTCAGTGTTGGGCGGGCTGCGCGAAAGGGCCAGCATGACTCGATTGGGTTCGGTGGCGGATGCTGCGGGGAACGGGTTGCCGGCCATCAGCTCGATGAGGTCGGCGGCGGGACGCACGACAACGGCAAGACTTGAACCGAAGCGTTCGGCGATGGCGCTTTCCAGAACGTCGCGCTGGCGGGTGGCCGATCCGTTGGCGCGAAACAGGATGTTGCCGCTCTGTATGTAGGTCTGCACGTCGGTCCAGCCGATGTCGGCGCACAGCGCGCGCAGGTCGGCCATGGGCAGCTTGTTGTGGCCACCGACGTTGATGCCGCGCAACAGGGCGATGAATTGATGGGCTGCGGCCATGCGGGTTCGGGGTCTGTTCCTTGGCAAGAATTCGCCGCGCCGGGGTGTGGCGGGCATGTCGTGCGAGGGTCGATTCGGCGTCGGGCGGCCGCGCGTCCCTGGTCAGGGCTCAGTGCCTGACCGGGAGGTCTTCGTCCTGGTCATCGTCGTCTTCATCGCCGTCATCGTCGTCGTCCAGGTCGTCGTCTTCACCGAACAGCGCGTCGAGGTCGTCGAGGCCCTCGCCGCCGAGATCCTCCACGGTGGCGATCAGTTCGAAGTCGAACCATTTCCTGAACATGTCCAGGGTGCGCGGCTGGGGCCAAGTGGCTTCGTCGTGGCACCAGGCGAACAGCTCGCTCTCGAATACTTCCTCGTACACCAGTTCCAGCACTTCGTCGGCTTCCATCTCGTCCTCGAAGTCGGGAATCAGGTACACCGACTTGTCGCTGTCGATGGGCGGCCCGATGCCTTCTTCGTCGAGGCCCGCGGCCCAGTCGACGTAGGGCTGCGCCAGACCGACGATCAGCGCGCTTCGATTGGGTAGCAGCATGGGGTTTCTCCATATGGGGCGAGGCGAATTGTGCGCGATTCGGCGCAGGATTCAACTTTCAATGCAACATTGCGGGATTCAATACGCGCACTTCTCAGGCTTGCCAGGCGCGCAGTATCCCGTGATCCTTCGGTGGGGTCCGTCCCGTGCGAGAAATTTCATGGTCTGCATCCATCTGGCTGAACTGGAACAGGCGTTGCTCGACAGCGGCGCGCGCGAGACTGCGCGCGGTCAGGTGTGGACGGAGAATTGCCGCGAGTGGGTGTATTTCGATGTGGTGCTGGATCTGGACGCCATTTCAGCGCGCTATGCGCTCGGTCCGGAAGTCAAGGTGCACGAGAACATCGATCCCCGTTCGGGGCTGGAGCGCGGGCTGGTGTGCAGCGTCTGCAGCGATGCGGTCATGGGGCGGGTGACGGGGGAGCGGCGCTTTCCCTGCTGATCAATTCGTGCCGACGATCGGTCCGACCCGTGAACGGGTTGCTTCAGCGATCCCGCAGGGGAAGATCAACGCGCACCGTTACCGTATGGCCGACCGTGTCGGCATCCTGCCAGTCGCCGTTGTCGCCGAGCCCGAAGGCGAGGCGGTCAAGTTCGACTTCGGCGACGATGCGCGCGCCTTCGACGTCGAGCTTCCAGCGGAAAGGAAAGTCGATGGCCACGGTCTGGTCGCGGATGGTGAGTTCGGCGCTTGCCAGGAAGCTGCCGTCTTCCTGCGCTTCAAACGTGCCGGTGACGAAGCGCGCCTTGGGGAAGCTGCGCACGAAGAAAAAGTCGGCGCCATGCAGCACTTCGTCGCGCTCGTCGCTCAGCGTGTCGGCAGAGGTGAGATCCACTTCCACCTCGAAGCGTGCGTCTTCGAGCATGTCGGGATCGAAGCGGATGGAGGCCTCGAATCGGGCGAAGCGTCCATCGAAGTCCTCGCCCTGCTGGGTGCCGTGGAAGGTGAGGCTGCGAGCCTCCGCCAGCGGCTGCCACTCGCGGGCGTCTGACGAGAATGCAATGAACAGCAGCAGTGCAGGAAGCAGACGCATCAGGTGTTCTCCGGGGGACGTGACTTCAGACCGAACATGCCGCGCAGGGTGTTGTCACGGTCGATGAAGTGGTGCTTCAGCGCGGCGCCGACATGCACCAGCACCAGAAGCACGATGATCCAGAACAGGGTTTCGTGGGCGTCGCCGGCGGCAGCGCGCAGCTCGCGGCTGGGCTCGACGATGGCGGGAATGTGGAACAGGTCGAACCAGCGCAGCGGGAAATTGGCGGCCGAATTCATCACCCAGCCGGCGATCGGCATGGCCAGCACCAGCAGGTAAAGCAGCGCGTGCGAAATTTTTGCCAGCCAGCGCTGCCAGTCAGGCATGCCGGGCGGCAAGAGCGGGCGTCCGGCGACCAGGCGCCACGCGAGACGCAGCACCATCAGCGCAAGAATGGTCATGCCGATGGACTTGTGCAGGGCGTAGAGCTGGATCTTGTCGCCACCGATCGGCAGGCCCTTCATGTACAGGCCCAGCCCACCCATGAACAGGACGGCGGCGGCAATGGACCAGTGAAGGAAGACGCTGACGGCGCCCCAGCGGTCATGGGTGTTGAGGATCGGCATGATCAGTCGGGCTCCGGATTGGCTGCACGTGGTGATGTAGGTTCACAGCGTGGAGTCTGGCCCGGCGAGCGCGGCATGCGCCAGCCCTCGGCCTCGATCAACAGGGTCACCTCGTCGCCCACCCGCGGCAGCAGGGCGGTCATGCCGAAGTCGGAGCGTTGGATGGTGGCGGTGGCCGAGAAGCCGGCGGCATAGCGGCCGGCGGCGATGTTCTGGCCGGCCTTGTTGAGGGTGACTTGAAGCATGACCGGTGCGCTTGCGCCGCGCAGGGTGAGCTGGCCGTGGATTCGCGCGCGCTGTTCGTCTATGGCTTCGACGGTGGTGCTGTGGAAGCTGATGTCGGGGTGGCTGTCGCTTTCGAAGAAGTCCTTGCGGCGCATGCGTTGATCCCATTCGTCGTCGCCGAAGCCGATGCGCGCGGCCGGGAGCTTGGCGACCACGCAGGCCACCGACCAGTCCCCGGGTTCGAACACGAAATGGCCTTCGGCGCCATAGGCGCGGCCGGAGGATTTCGAGAAGCCGAGATGGTCGACGAAGAAGGTGATCTGGGTGTGTACCGGGTCGATTTCGTACATCCAGCCGCGCGCCTGCGCAGCCGCGGGCAACAGGGACAGGAGGATGAGGGTGATGGTGAGGCGGGAAGCCATGGGCGGAGTTTCACATGGTTGCGCTGAGATGGACGTGAACGGGGGATGGGGGGTCGCGGAGTTTGCGGGGGAGGGTGTTTGGGGCTGGAATAGTACTGGGGGGAAAGGTGG
>CAZGKE010000016.1:0-17623 GCA_964526035.1 uncultured Gammaproteobacteria bacterium
GCCAGTTCAACACACGCATCCAGAGCTTCCCCGACCTGATCGTGGCGAACGTGTTTGCTTTCAGGGCCGCTGAGTTCTACGAAGCGGGCGACCGCGCAGCGCCGAAGATCGAAGGTTTCGGCTGAGGGCGCGGTCCGTATCGGGTGCACTGTCGCTACAGTCCGCTGTATCACGACTTGCCGGATCGGGAGCCGAAAGCCGACGATCCTGCGTATCCACGAACAGCGTCGAACCGGAACTGGTGTATGCCCCGTGCCCTCCACACATGGCTGCTCCTGCTGCTGACCCTCGGCGGTTGCGCTGCCGACAGCGACGAACGCATCCTCGACTTTCATGCCGACATCGAGGTGCAGACGGACGGCAGTCTTCTGGTGACCGAACGCATCCGCGTCAGGGTGGCCGGACAGGACATCAAACGCGGCATCGTGCGCGTGTTTCCGACGCTCTATCGCGGGCGATTCATGCAGCGCGTGCAGACCGGATTCGAGCTGCTCGAGGTCCAGCGCGACGGCCGTCCCGAGCCAAACCACATCGAACGTGGTTTCTACGGCGTCGAAGTCTACGTTGGCAGCCCCTCGGTGTTCCTGCGCGCGGGCGACTACCAGTACCTGATCCGCTATCGCAGCACCCGTCAGGTACTGCACTTTGACGATCACGACGAGCTCTACTGGAACGTCACCGGCAATGACTGGGTCTTTCCCATCGACCGCGCCAGCGCCGTCGTCAGTCTGCCGGCGTCGACTGCACCGCTCGATGTCTCGGTCTACACCGGAGCGCGCGGCTGGACCGGCAGCGCAGCCGAATTCGCGCAGCCGCAGCCGGGGCAGGTGCGCTTTGCCACCACGCAATCGCTGGGCCGCGGTCAGGGCATGACCGTGGTCGTGGCGATGCCCAAGGGCCTGGTGGTGGAGCCGTCGAAGGCGGAGGCACGCGCCATTCTTTGGGAGCACAACGGCTCATTGATCGTCGGCTTGATCGGCGTCGTGGTGGTGGGCCTCTACTACCTTCTGGCCTGGGTCCTGGTCGGGCGCGACCCGCCGGGCGGCGTGGTGATGCCCCAGTACGGGCCGCTGGCCGGGCAGTCACCCGGCGCGGCGCGCTACCTGGCAAACATGGGCTTCGACGACGGCTGCATGGTGGCCGACCTGGTCGACGCCGGTGTGCATGGTCGCCTGCAGCTGAAAGAGGATGGATCGCGCTTCAGCATCGAATCGGTCGATCCCGACGTGGCACTGCCAGCCTGGCAGGCAAACCTGGTGGACGCGTTGGTACCCGAACGCGGTGACTCCCTGAGCTTCGGGCCTGCGCAGCGCGTTCGCGTGCAGAAGGCGCGGGACGGATACGAGGCAGCGCTGAAGGCGCATTTCCGCCCCGATTATTTCAAGGTCAACAACCGCTGGCTCGGTGTCGGCATCGTCCTGTCGCTGCTGGTTCTGCTGGGCAGCATGGTGGTACCTCCGCATTTCGATCCGATCAGCCTGGTGGTCGGGAGCATGTGGGTCCTGGTGTGGAGCGCATTCGCTCTGGGCCTGCTCGGCTTCGGGCTGTGGATGCTGCTGCGCGGGCAGGCGTTCATCGGCCTCGCCTTGATCGCGGGCAGCGCCGGTCCGGGAGTGGCGCTGTGGTTCGGGGCGCCTCAATTTCTGCGCCCGGAAGTAGGCGTCGAAGGAGTGCTTCTTTTCGGGCTGCTGGTCGCCGCCTCGCTGGGCTTCGCCTTCCTGTTGCAGCGACCGACGCCGCGCGGGCGCGCCGAGATGGATCGAATTGCCGGGCTCAGGCTGTACCTGGGGATGGCCGAGAAGACCGAACTGGCGACACTTGCCGGTCCCGAACCCGACGATGAGCGCTACCAGCAGCTGTTGCCCTGGGCCATGGCGCTCGGCGTGGAAGCAGCCTGGACCCGGCGCTTCGCTCGCGCGGTCGGCGAGACGCAGGCGACGCACGCCCAGAAGCAGATGCGCTGGATCAGTGGACGCGGAGCGGCGACGGCGGGCGGTGCGGCCCTTGGCGCTTCCATTGGCAGCTCATTGGGCAAAGCCATTTCGTCGTCGCGCCCGAGCAGCGGCTCGGGTCGCTCCGGTGGGGGCAGTTCCGGCGGCGGCCGCGGCGGCGGCGGCGGACGCGGCTGGTAGCGGCGCTATACTCGGCGCCCGATGCCCAAAGTATCGCTACAGGCCGTGCACGAAGGCGAGAAGCGCCACGACCATGCGCTCGCAGCCGTCTACTTCGTCCTGGCGACGGCGGTGCTGGGTTTTTACGGCATCCGCGTCTGTCCATTCATCGCCTCGGTCGATTCGTGGTCGGTGATCGCCACGTTCGGCGTCGGATTCGGTGTGGCGTTCGGGCTCAAGTGGATGTTCGAGGAGCGGCTGATGCCGTCGGGCGAGCCTTTCACACTCTCGGTCTACCAGTTCGCCATCGACCTTGCGCTGTTCGTCGCCGTGGGTATCGGCATCGCCGTCTACAACCACCAGGTGCATGGATTCCCTCTCGAATCCGGCGGCAAGGTGCTGGTCGGCTGCGTCATGTTCGGGCTGTTCGCTGGACTCGACAACGGCCTGCGCAGGGAACGCCGCACGCCCGGTCTGGCGCAGGCTCTGGTCGAAGACGGACGCCGCATCTTTCCGATCACCGATCGCCTGATCCTGATCTTCGCCAGCATCGCCATCTTCGCCGGGATGGTGGCCGCCCTGGTGGTCATCAAGGACATCGACTACCTGATTGCCCACATCGACGACGAGCCGCACGCCAAGCTGCGCCGTGCGGTGTTCATCGACATGGCCTTCATCGTCGGCGTGGTGCTGATGCTTTCAGTGCGACTGCTGTGGGCGTACGGGCAGAACCTGTCGTACATGCTGCAGCTGCAGATCGCCAGTCTCGACCACGTGGCCGGTGGCGACCTGGATACGCGTGTGCCCATCATCACCCGCGACGAGTTCAGCCTCATCGCGGCCAAGACCAACCGCATGATCGAAGCGCTGCGGCGTGCCCATCGCGAGCAGAGCGAGCTGTTCGAGGTCAGTACCGCGCTGGCCACCGAGCTGATGCTGGACAGCCTGCTGGCGCGCATCGTGGTCACCACCCGCGCCTTCGTCGAGGCGGACAGGGTGAGCCTGTTCCTGCATGATGCGCGCCGTGGCGAGCTGTGGGGCAAGATTGCCGAAGGCGTGGATCGCGAGCTGCGCTTCGCTGACGATCAGGGCATTGCCGGTCACGTGTTCAGTAGCGGTGAGTCGCTGGTGGTGCGCGACGCCTATGCCGACCCGCGCTTCAACCGCGAGCTTGATGCGCTTACCGGCTATCGCACCGAGAGCCTGCTGTGCGTGCCGGTGATCGAGCGCAACGGTCGCGCCATCGGCGTCATCCAGGCGCTCAACCGCACCAGCGGAACATTCAGCGACGATGACGCGCGTCGCCTGCGGGCGTTTGCCTCGCAGGCTGCGGTTGCGCTGGTCAATGCCCAGCTGTTTGCCGACCTTGACCGCGCGCGCCGCTACAACGAAAGCATCTTGCGCAGCCTCAGCAACGGCGTGGTCACGCTCGATGCGGAGCAGCGCGTGGTCAAGGCCAACCAGGCGGCGCTGACGCTGCTCGCGCAGCCGCCCGAGTTCCAGGGACAGCCGTTCGTATCCGCACTCGCTGCCGGCAATCTCTGGTGGTCGACCCTGTGGACCGAAGCGGGCGACACCTACCTGGCGGACACCAACCTGCAGCTGGCTGATGGTTCCAGTCGTGCGGTCAATTTGATGAGGGTGCCGCTGGCCGATCTCGAGGACCAGACGATCGGCTCGATGCTGGTGTTCGAGGACGTCACGGAGGAAAAGCGCGTGCGCAACACGCTGTCGCGCTATCTGCCGCCTCAGGTCGCCGAACAGGTTCTGGCGGACCCCGACAACAATCTTGGTGGCGTGAGCCAGGTTGCGACCGTGCTGTTCAGCGACATCCGTGACTTCACCGCCATCTCCGAACGCATGGGCGCGCGCGAGACGGTGGCGATGCTCAACGAGTATTTCTCGCTGATGGCCGACGCCATCAGCCAGCAGCACGGCATCCTCGACAAGTACATCGGCGATGCCATCATGGCGGTGTTCGGCGTGCCGTTCGCCACCGGCGCCGACGCCGATCATGCGGTGCGCGCCGCGCTCAGCATGCTGTCGCGTCTCGATCACCTGAACCGCGTGCGCTCGCGACGCGGGCAGGATCCGGTGCGAATGGGGATCGGGCTCAGTACCGGTGAGCTGGTAGCCGGCAATATCGGTTCGCCCAAGCGGATGGACTACACGGTGATCGGCGACACCGTCAACCTGGCTTCACGTATCGAGGCCGCGACCAAGACCTATGGCGTCACCCTGATTGCCAGCGGACAGACCCTGGCCGCCCTGGGTGGCGAATATCGCAGCCGCGAAATCGACCATTTGCGCGTCAAGGGCAAGACCATGGCGGTCGCCCTGCACCAGATATTCGGTGAGCAGGAAGTGATGCCTACCGGGGCACTGCAGGCTTTTGACGAGGGCCGCGAGCACTATCGCCGACGCGCATGGGATCAGGCGGTCAGCTGTTTCGAGGAGGTGTTGCGTGAGGCTGGCGTGGACCCGGTAAGCAGCATGTACATCGAGCGTTGCCGCACGCTGGCATCGATGGCTCCTTCGCAGCAGTGGGACGGAATCTGGCCACCTCCGTGAGACGTTCTGCTGCCCCTGTGCGGTTTGGTGCGAAGTGTGCTGCGCTGGCGACCTTTCGTCCGCGTGCTGCCCGCATCGCGACGCGGTCTCGATACTCCCGTCAGGCGTGACACATCGGTGCCAATTAGGGCATTCTCCGCCACTTCCGCATGACCGCGGATCGGGGAGAGGAACGATGCGCAAGAGTCTGCTGGCGGCCGTAGTGGCCGTTGCGGTGACCGTAGTGATTTCGGTCTGGTGGATGCAGAGGCCGCCGGCGAAGGTCAACCTGAAGCCCTTGGGCGGCGACTACTGGGCCATCCGGGTTGCCTATCCGACCATGCACTTCAGTCCGTCGTGGTACAGCGACGGTGCGCGCGAGGATGCCGCGGTCAACTCCGGAGTTCCCGGCGGCGACCACACACAGTTTCTTCAAGAGCGCTCTGCCTCGCCGCTCGGTTTGAAAACAGATGCCTGGACCTTCCTGGGACCGAGGCCGGCGGTTTTTGGCGGCTACGGTCAGGTGACCGGACGCATCAACGTGATCGCGGTCGACCCGCGCGGACCCGATGTCGACGGCCGCTACACGGTTCTTGCGGCCGCCGACGGTGGCGGCGTCTGGAAGACCACCACCTGCTGCGATGCCGACACCGTCTGGTACAACACGACGGACCAGCCCGACATCAGGAGCATCGCGATCGGCGACCTGTACATCGACCCGGTCAATCCCGATGTGGTCTACGCCGGCACCGGGGACCTGCGCTACGGCTCCTTTTCATTCGGCACCGCCGGGCTGCTGAAGAGCACCGACCTGGGCGAAACCTGGCATGTGCTTGGCGAAGATGTCTTCACGCCGTTCTACCCACCTTCGGCTGCGCTCGGTTTTCCGCAGTACCAGGCCATCGGGAAAGTCGTGACTGATCCCAATGACTCGAGCCGGGTGGTGGTCGGCACCAAGACCGGGTTGTACTTTTCGCAGGACGGCGGCGCTGCCTGGAGCGGTCCCTGCCAGACCAACATTCACGACAGCCAGCGCCAGGACATCACCGGTCTCAAGGCCGTCGACGTCGGTGGTGGCGAAACCTGGCTGTACGCGGCGGTCGGTACCCGCGGCAACCCGACGCCGGTGCAACCGGACCTTGCCAATCTAGGCGCCAATGGCGTCTATCGCACCGTGATGCCTGCGACCGGATGCCCGGCGGTCTCCGACTGGACCCTGCTGAACGCAGGGTGGCCCGCGGGAACAGGCAACGGCAATCCGGCGGGCAAGGTGCTCGGGCGGATAGAACTGGCGGTGGCGCCCGGCAACACGTCGGTGCTTTACGCCATGGGCTCGCATGCCACCGCCAATTCGGTGCTCGGTGTGTGGCGCAGCGCGAACGGCGGCGACAGCTGGGTCCAGACCGCCACCGTCTCCAGCGTGCAGGCCAACGGCTGCAACAGTTCAGCGGGAGGCGGCGGACAGATGTGGTACAACGCCAACCTGCTCGTCGACCCCAACGACGTCGACAGGGTGCTGTTGAGCGGTGTGGATCTGTACCGCTCCAGTGACGGCGGCAGCACTTTCCAGAACATCACCTGCGGCTACGGCAACGGCAATGTGCACGTCGACCACCACGGCAGCGCCTTTCTGCCCGACGGCATCGGTGGGTATGACAGCGACCAGGTACTGGTCGGCGTCGATGGCGGCGTGTACCACTCGGCCAACATCAGGTTCGGGACTGGCGGCACCAGCGCAGCGAACCGTCCGCAATTCACTTCGCTCAACGCCACCATGGGCGCCATCGAGTTCTACTCCGGCGACATCAGCGGGCACTTCGCCACCAGCAGCGTGCCCGGCGCCAGCGGCGGCGCGCAGGACAACGGCAGCTCCTATGCGCGTTGGCCATCGGGTACCGCGGGTCCAGCCACCTGGACGGTGCGCAATGGCGGCGACGGTATCTACACCAGGATCGAGCCGGTCAACGAACTGCGTTGGTACTGGTCGAGCCAGAACGGCAACATCCGCGTGTCGCCCAATGGTCCCGACAGCGCAACGCAATCGGCCACGCCACAGACGACGCCGGCATGGGGTGGCGACCTGCTGAGCTTCGTGATGCCGTTCGAGCTGTATCGCTACGGTGAGGTGGACGCGCCGGGAAGTGGATGTACGTCGGCCAATGGCTGCACCTACATGATCGCCGGCACCGTCCGCGTGTGGGAGACCCTGAGCGGCGGCATTCCGCGCAGCAGCTGGTATCCGAACAGCCCCAATCTTGCGAAGGGCACCTTGGGCAACCGTTCATTCATCAACCAGCTGGCGCACGCGGTGAAGACACCAAGCGTCGCGATTGCCGGCACCAACGACGGCAACGTCTGGGTCGGATTCGGAATGAACCAGGGAACCGCAGACAGCGCCACCTGGGTCAACGTCACCGGGGGCAACACGGTGTTGCCGAACCGGCCAGTGATGGACGTTGCCGTCGACGTGGTCGATGCGCAGGATCCGCAGACGTTGGTGGTGGGCTACGCCGCGCTCGGCGGGTTCACCCAGAACACACCGGCACAGCCCGGCAATCTTTATCAGCTGGTGTGCGAAAACCAGTGCGCCAGTGCCGCCTGGCGCAACATCAGCGGTAACCTGCCGAATATCCCGGCCAATTCGGTGTCGTTCAACCCCAAGCATCCCCAGCAAGTTTTCGCCGGCACCGATTGGGGCCTTTACTTCACCGATGATGCGAACGCCGATACACCCAACTGGCAGCGTTTCGACAACGGGCTGCCGCGGGTGATGATCTGGGACATGGCGATTGATCGCGGATTCACCACGCTGGCGGTGTTCACGCGCGGTCGTGGGGCGTGGGCGTGGCCGCTGCCCGAGGGTTCGGATGACGCCCTGTTCAGCGACGGGTTTGAAGCGCCCTGAGCCCGATCGGGGTCGGCCAAACACTAAAGGTCCTCATTCGACGACTTCAAGCATCTCGCCATCACGACGTTCGCGAACCAGGCGGAAGCCGACGTCGTCGTAGCCGCGACTTGCGTCGAGTTCGCGCCTCTCCAATGGCCAACGTTGGCCATCCAGCCCCGGATCAAGCGCCGTCCGTCGCTTGCAGTCGTCGCCGCCCGCGGACGGCGGCGAACAAGCCGCCGTCCACTCGGCCACTGTGGGGGGTGTGGTACCGGAGAGCCGGCTGCTGCCAAACAGGGCGATGTGCTGATGTTCCTCGATGCCAGGCAGGCGATAGCGCTGTCCGGTCCGACGGGTGAGCCATGCGGCAAAGGCTTCGGCGTCGGCGGGACTGATGCAGACCACCGGACTGCGCGGCGTGGGCTGGTATCCGGGGCGCTGCCAGTCACGCTGGTCCAGCAGGCGCAGCGGAGACAGCAGCGACCGGCATCGTGAGACCTGGTGATTGGTGGCATTGATGAAGTGGCCGAAGTCGGCGTGGGAGACGGGCGCCTCCATGGCCACCATCATCGCGTCGACGCGCGAGCGACGGTTGCCGACCAGGATTTCCGGTGGAATCAATCGCAGTACCGGGCCACCGCGGTCGCGAAGCCGGTCGCCCGGCGCGGCCGGTGGCTGATACTCGGCGAGAAGGCTGTCGAGCGTTGCCGTCTCCAGCCCCTGGCGCTCGACCAGGGTGATGATGGCGGCTGCGCGTGCGCGGTCGTCGTTTTCAAGCGCACCCTCGATGGCGCCCTCCGCAGCCGCGAGCGAACTAGCCGCGACGCCCTGGAACGCGTGCGCGCCGGTCTCACCCAGCGCGTCGGCGAGCATGCGCGCCTGTTCGATGCGCTCGGCCACGAGGTTGTCATCGGCGTCGACGAAAGCCAGGGCTATGCTGTCGGCGAGGGCATCGAAGACCCCCTGAAGGGCATCGCGCGCCTCTTCGCTGAGCGGATCGATTCGCAGCGCATGGAGAACCGACTCCGCGGCGTTGTCCCCTGCCGGGACGACTATCTGACCTTGAGCAATCTGCGACGACGCGCGTGCGAGCAGACCCGAAACGCTTTCCTCGATCGCCGTCGCTGGCTCGTCCGGTTCTTCTTGCACGACCAGGGGGACCGCCGGCGGGTCGTCAGTATCGTCGAGCATTCGCTGGACGCCCATCACAACAAGAAGGGCCAAGGTCACCCCGCCCGCCATCAGCGCCACGGGCTTGAGTCGGCCCGGGCCGAGCCAGGCACCAAGTCGCGGTAGCCAGCTACCGCGATTGCGACGGCGGATTGCGCGCTCGACCTGCTGGAGCGCGCGCTGCATGGCCGTCGAGGTACGGAATCGCTGCGCCGGGCGCTTGGCCATGGCGCGATTCAGGAACCACTGCCAGTGTCGCTTGCTGGCGGGCAGCTGCGGCACCGGATCCTGATCATGCATGAGCGCCAGCGCGAGCGGGTCCTCGGATTGGAAGGGAAGCTCTCCGGTAAGCAGCTCGTACGTCAGTACGGCCAGGCTGTAAAGGTCGGCGCGTCCGTCGAGCACTTCGCCGCGCGCCTGCTCGGGTGCCATATAGCCGCTGGAACCGAGAGCCAGCCCGTCGGTGGTGATACGCGGCTTGCCGGTGCGGCGCGACAGGGCAATGCCGAAGTCGGCGAGTCGCGGTCTGTCGGACGAGTCGAACAATACGTTCTCGGCCTTGACGTCGCGATGCACGATGCCTCTTGCGTGGGCATACCCCAAGGCGTCAAGGACGGCATTGAGAATCTCCAGGACGCGCATTTCGTCGTCCGCCAGATTCCGGTGAGCAAGGTCCCCGTTGGGCAGGTAGGGCATGACGTAGTAGAGACGGCCCTCGTCGGTGCGCCCGACCTCGTGGATGCCGACGATGTGCGGATGTTCGAGTCGTGCAATCACGCGCGCCTCAGCCTCGAACCGTCGCGCCTGGTTCTCGTCCGCACTCGCCTCCGGCACCATCAGCTTGATCGCCACCAGACGATCAAGGGACAGCTGCCGGGCAAGGTACACCGTGGCCATGCCGCCCTGGCCGATGATGCGCTCGATGGCGTAGCCGGGAATTTGGGGTTGAAGCAGGGACATGAATGCCCTGGAGTGATGGCACAGGCCTGCGAGGATACTTCAGCCGCCAAGCTGCCGACAGACTCCAGTACCCCCTTTCAGGGTGCCATGGCGATCAGTGCCTCGGCTTCTGGTCGAAGTCCGTGGTGTCCTCGCGCTGAAGCTTCGGGCATACGGCGGGCACGGCATTCCCTCTGCGGCGGCCATCGGGCGCAGTTTCGCCTTGGCTTCGAGGTTCGAGCTCGGCGCTGGCTGGCCATGCGAACACTTGCACTTCGCGCCCGGCACTGCATCATGGGGCTTGACCGCCCACCCGCGTTCCGGAGTCTCCACCCATGAAGCGTTTTCTTCCCGTCCTGTTCGTCGCCATTCCAATGCTCGCCTGCGCGCAATCGCGCGACCTGCCTAGCGAAAAGGGTGTGCTGCGCGTGCATCCCGTGGCCGAGGGCCTTGAACATCCCTGGGCGCTGGCGTTCCTCCCGCAGGGCCGCATGCTGGTCACCGAGCGGCCGGGGCGCATGCGAATCATCGGCAGCGACGGCACGCTTTCGGAGCCCTTGTCTGGCGTGCCGGCAGTGCGTGCCCAGGGGCAGGGCGGCCTCATGGACGTGGCGGTGTCTCCGCAGTTCGCCGAGGACGGCTTGATCTACTGGAGCTACAGCGAACCCGGCGATGGCGGCACGCAAGGCACCGCTTTGGCGCGAGGTCGTCTGGTCGAGGGCGGCATCGAGGATGTCGAAGTGATCTTCCGCCAGGTGCCGAAGCTCGAGCGTCACCATCACTTCGGTTCACGCATCGTGTTCGCCGACGACGGCACCGTGTTCCTCTCGCTGGGTGATCGCGGCGATCGCGACCTGGCGCAGAAGCTCGACAGCCATGTCGGCACCGTGGTGCGCATCCAGCGTGACGGCAGCGTGCCCGCCGACAATCCTTTCTTCGGCCGCGATGGCGTCCTGCCGGAGATCTGGTCGTACGGCCACCGCAACCAGCAGGGTGCTGCCCTGCATCCGCAAAGCCGCGTGCTGTGGACCCACGAACATGGTCCGCGCGGCGGCGACGAGCTGAACATCCCTGAGGCAGGAAAGAACTATGGCTGGCCGACAATCACATTCGGTCGCGAGTACCACGGACCGAGCATCGGTCCGAGCGCCAAGGAAGGGCTGGAGCAGCCTATCCATCAGTGGACGCCTTCGATTGCGCCGAGCGGGATGGCTTTCTACAACCACGAGCGTCATCCGGCTTGGCAGGGCAATCTGTTTGTCGGCGCACTGGCGTTCCAGCTGGTCTCACGCCTCGAACTCGACGGCACCCGTGTGGTGCACGAGGAGCGCATCCTAAACGACCTCGGCGAGCGCATCCGCGACGTCCGCGTCGGGCCGGACGGCTTTCTGTACCTGGTGACCGACAATGCGCGCGGGCGGGTGCTGCGGGTGGAGTTGGTGGCGTTCTGATTTGAGGGCTTAGGGCTTATGTATGGGGCCTAGGGCTTAGGGCCCAGGGCCTAGGGAAAAGCCCTCGATTCTCGACTCACTTGCCTTGAACAACGGCTCGAAAGACCGGCCCGCTCGAAACTGCATAGTACGCACCGCACTTGCCAGTCTAGGCCCTAGGCCCTAAGCCCCAAGCCGCCCTGGCCCCCAGCACCCGCCCCTCCGCATCGATCACGCCCCAATCGATCAGCGCCTGCCGCGCGTCTTCGGCGTCGTGCTCGAACCAGGCCTGCGCAGAACCGAGGCGGAAGCTGTAGCCCCATGCGTCCATGTCTACAAAGGCGCGCGCGCGCCCGAAGCCGGGCAGGGCGTCGGCGAGCAGGATCTGGAGGTAGCACGTGGCATCCTCTTCGAGCTGGCAGTCACTGGCGTCGGTGTGGATGTGGGGGCGCTTTTCCGGGGGCGCTACCAGAAGATGGCAGGTCTCGTGCAGCAGGGAATGCAGCGGCGTATCGCGACGCGCAAACACGCGGTGACCGATCACGCCGGCCTCGGTGTCGCCCCAGTAGCTGCCGGGAATCGGATCGCCTTCCGTCACCGGCACGAGCTCCAGACCAAAGCCTTCCAGCAGCGCTCCGGCAGTGGCTCCGGCGTCGCCGAGAGCCATGACTGACGCTTCGCCAGCGGTGGCGATGCGCGGCACGCTACGCACGCGGGGGTTCTCTCTGGAAGGCTTCAGTTGGCGCCGGCGGCGCGCGCGAGCTGGCGCGGACGCTGCGGGCGTTCGGTCAGCCAGGGCAGCGCGGGCAGGCTGCCGTTGCCGCCGGCATGGTAGGTGGCGCTGATCCAGGGGAAGCTGCACATTTCCTTGGCCAGCAGGGCCACGCGGCGTCCGTATGCCGACTGTTGCCCCACTTCCTGGAAGCCGTAGGTGCCATGGAACAGCACCGAGACGTCGTCGGGCGGATCGAGAAAGATTTCGCATGCCAGGTGCGGCACGCGCACTTCCGCATAGCTGGTGACGTCGGCATAGAAAAGTCGGCCGAGGCCATGGCGGCGATAGCGTTCGGCAACCACGATCCGGTCGATGTATACGAAGCTTTCGTAGCGCTGGCAGAACCAGCGGAAGTTGACGCTCGTGTAAGGCGCCTCAGGCGTCATGGCAATGAGAAACGCCGCCATGTGGCCATCGATTTCGGCGATCCTGAAGTAGGCGGAAATGTCGAAAAGCTTGCGTAGCACGGCGGCGTCTACGGGCACGATCGACTGCCCGGCGGCGTTGTTCAACGCCAGGACGGCATCCAGTTCATGCTCTTCGACATCGCGGATCACCAGTGCCATGGGACCTCCCTTGGTCGGAGTCGTCGGTCGAGGTGTGCCTCGATCAGGCCGCCGATTATGGCATGCCTTTCAGACCGGTTCATGGCGATTCGGTGGCGGCATGACTTCTGTCCGGTCTTCGCGCATGTCCGGCGCGGTAGGATGTCGGCATGGGATTGATGCGACTCAACTCGACGCAGATGCTGCGCATGGCAGGGCTGTTCACCTGGGTATGCGCCGGGCTCCCGCTTCCCCTCATGCTGATGGGCGGCGAGGGCTTCGATCTGCGTGGCCCGATGGGCTGGTGGATACTCTCCTGGCTCCTGTTCGGTGTGGGTTACTGGGTGCTGACCCGCGATCTGGTGGTGCCGCGCTCACGGCCGCTGCATTTCGTGCTCCTGGTCCTGATGACGGTGACTGCGGTGGCGGTCAGTCACTTCAGCCAGTCGGGACTTGGCGGCGTGCTGCTGATGGTTATCGCTGGGGTGCTGCCGTGGCGCCTGCCGCTGTCAATCGCCACCGTGTGGTTGGTGCTGCAGCATCTGGCGCTGGTGCCGGTGTTCGCCAGCCGCGACGATTTCTCGATATTCGAGGCATTGCTTCAGGCGCTGCTGTACGTGGGTTTTTCGGGGTTCGTGTTCGTGACCAGTCTGGTGGCCAAGCGCCAGGCCGCGGCGCGCGAGGAGCAGCGCCGGCTCAACGCCGAGCTGCGTGCCACCCGTGCACTTCTGGCCGAGTCCAGCCGTCTCAATGAGCGTGTCCGCATCTCGCGCGAGCTGCACGACCTGATGGGACACCACCTGACCGCACTCAGCCTCAACCTGGAAGTGGCGAGTCACCTGGTCAAAGGCCCGCCGCTGGAGCACGTGCGTCAGGCGCAGTCGCTGGCCAAGCTGCTGCTGACCGACGTGCGCGAGGTAGTCAGCCAGCTCCGCGATGATGCAGCGATCGACCTGCGTGGCGCGCTTGAATCGCTGGTCGAGGGCGTGCCCGGCCTGGAAATCCGTCTGAACCTGCCCGATGCCTTCCTGGTGGAGGATCCGCGCAGGGCCCAGGTGCTGCTGCGCTGCGCCCAGGAGATCATCACAAACACGGTCAAGCACGCGCACGCCAGCCGCCTCGACATCAGCTTCCAGCGCGCTGCCGACAACAGCATTCTGATCCACGCACACGACGACGGTCGCGGGGCCACCCAACTGGTTCACGGACACGGGCTGACCGGCATGCGCGAGCGCCTCGCGCAGTTTGGCGGTAGTCTCCGTATCAATACCGGCCAAGGTCGCGGCTTCGCGGTCGAGGCACAATTGCCCCTGGAGGCTACTTCATGAGTTCGATTCGAGTCCTGCTGGTCGACGACCAGACCCTGGTGCGGCAGGGCATCAAGAGTCTGCTGGAGCTGACCGAAAGCATTCGCGTGGTGGCCGAAGCATCGGACGGCGTCCAGGCGTTGGCGATGATCCCCGAGATCAAGCCCGACGTGGTGCTTCTCGACATGCGCATGCCCGGCAAGACCGGGCTCGATGTGCTGCAGGAGCTTGGCGGAAGCAAGACCCTGCCGCCCACCATCATCCTCACCACCTTTGACGACGACAGTCAGGTGCTGGCCGGGATCAAGGCCGGCGCAAAGGGCTACCTGCTGAAGGATGTGTCGCTCGAGCAGCTGGTCGGTGCGATTGAAACAGTCGCCCAGGGTGGTTCGTTGGTGCAGCCGGTGGTGACCCAGCGTCTGCTGGCAGGCCTGGAGCGCATGCACAACGAATTCGCCAGCCTCGATCGCCCCGATCCGTTGACCGATCGCGAGACCGAGATTCTGCGCCTGATGGCCGGCGGCTACAGCAACAAGGAGATCGCCAACTCACTCAACGTCGCCGAGGGTACGGTCAAGAACCACGTGTCCAACATACTTTCCAAGCTCGGCGTCCGTGATCGCACGCGCGCCGTGCTCAAGGCGTTCGAGCTGGGGATCGTCTGATTCGAACCCGGCCAGATGACGATGCACTCGCACCACGGTCACGGCAGTCGCAATGCACGGCGCGTTGGCTTTGGGCTAGCCTGTCAGCCCGGACCCCAGGGGAGCCCTTGATGCTGCAGATGCGAACCGGCGCTCTGATGCTGGGCCTTGCCATTGCGGCAGGAATCAGCGCCGAAACCGAACTGCCCCTCACCGCAGGCGAGCGGCTGGCGGCATGCGTGGAAGTCGAGGATTCCAATCCGGCGCGTGCCGTGGCACTGGCCGACAGCGTACTCGCCGAAGCGCGTTCGGTGACTTTGACCCAGCATGTCGAGGCGCTCGGCTGTCGCGGTTGGGCACAAGCAGTGCTGGGACGCCGTGACGACGCGCGCCGCGATGCGCACGCCATGCGCAGCATGCTTCAGCAGCATCCGGTCAACCCGGACCGCGCGCGCCTGACGCGACGAGTCGGCACCATCCTGCATCGCAGTGGTGATCGCGTCGGCGCGGTGGAGCTGTGGGCGCTGGCGCTGGCCGATGCCGATTCGCAGGGGCTCGAGGCGGACCGCATCCCGTTGTTGATCAATCTCGGCGTGCTGCACTCGGAATTCGAGGAGCACGAGCGCGCGCGGGTCAACTACGAGCAGGCGCTGGCGTTGATGGACAAGCTCGGTGACCATCGCTACGAGGCGCCGGTGCGCTTCAACCTGGGCCTCAACCTGAACGGCCAGGATCGCTACGCCGAGGCCGTCCCTCACCTTCAGCGAGCGACCGAGCTGGTGGTCAGTACCGGCGCCGGAAGTCCCACTCAGCACGCAGCGGTGCGCGTAGCGCTGGCAACCGCGCTGCAGGGGTCGGGCCATGCCGAGGAGGCGCGGGCGCAGATCGAATATGTCCGTGGCATGGATCTGCCGATGGAAAACAGCGAAGCGCGCAGCCTGATCGGCTTGATCGAGGCCGACCAGCTGGCTGAGGCCGGGGACTTCCCGGCCGCTCTGGCACTGCTGGACTCGATCGATGTGGCGCCCCTGCGGGAGCTGCAGAAGGCGAGTCTGCTGAAGGCGCGTGTCCGCAATCTCGAGATGCTCGGCCGTTTTGAAGAGGCTGCAGACACGCTGCGCCAGATCAGCGAGGATCGAGAGGCCTACCTCAGGCACCAGAACCACGAGCGCCTGGCGGCCCTCGAAACGCACCTTCGCGATCGTGAGCAGCGTCTCGAACTGGAGCGCCTGCAGACCGCCGCCGAGTTGCAAGAGCGTCGACTCGCCGCCACCGCGCGCCTGCAATGGGTAACGACCATCGCCGCGAGCCTTCTGCTGCTGCTGGGCAGTGGCGTGCTGCTCTGGCAGCGACGCATGAACCGGCGACTGGACATGATCAGCCGTACCGATCCGCTCACCGGGCTTTCCAACCGTCGCGACATGGCCTCGCGCATGCGCGCGCATTCTGCGAACGCGGTGGAAAGCGCTGCGGTTCTGCTCATCGACATCGACCTGTTCAAACGCATCAACGACGCCCACGGCCACGATTGCGGCGATCGAGTGCTGGTGATCTTCTCGGAACGCCTGCGCGCGTGCGCTGGCGCATCGGCATCCGTAGCTCGATGGGGTGGCGAGGAGTTCCTGGTGCTGCTGCCGACGGCCGATCTCGCGTCTGCAAGTGCGATGTCTGAATCGCTTCGCGTTGCCCTTGCCGATCCGATTGACACCGGCACGGTGCAGGTGCAGGTCGAGGTCAGCATCGGGTTCGCCAATCTGCCACTTTGTGGCGAGCACGCTGCCGAAGCATGGCACCACAGCCTGCAGCTCGCCGACAGCGCCCTGTATCTGGCCAAGGCATCCGGGCGCAACGCCTGGGCGGGCTACTGGGTAGAGGAATCCCTGCCGGAATGGCCGTCCGAGCGCATCGGGCGCGAGGCGCGATTGGCGCATTCACAAGGCGTCATCTCCCTGCACGCTTCACGCTCTATGCGCGGGCCGCTGGCAGCGGTCAGTTGAAGAACATCACGTGTCGTGAAGCACCGAGGCAAGAGGTGCGCCGACGGTCATCCAGGCGACCAGATCAGCCGCAGGCATCGGTCTTGCAATGAGGTAGCCCTGCGCCAGATCGCAGCCGAAGTCGGCAAGCAGCGCGCGGCTGCGTTCGTCCTCCACGCCTTCAGCCACCACCCGCAGCCCCATGCCGTGGCCGAGTTCGATGATTGAGCGCACGATCGCGGCATCGCCCGGGGACTGGTGGATGCGTGTGATGAAGGAGCGGTCGATCTTGATCTCATGCAAGGGCAGGGCGTGCAGCTGCGACAGCGAAGACTGCCCGGTGCCGAAGTTGTCGATGGATAGCCGCAGCCCCAGATCGCGCAGCCGTTCGAGCACGCGAATGGCGCGGCCGGCATCGCGCATCACCGCGCTTTCCGTGATCTCGACGATCAGTGCCTGAGGTGGAAGACGGTGTGCCGACAGCATGCTGCGCAATATGCCGGGGAGGCTGCGGTCCATCAGACTCTCGGCAGAGACGTTGACGGCGACCGCGATATCGAGGCCCGCCTCGCGCCATCGTGCCGCCTGCGACAGCGCGCGCTCCAGCACCCAGTGCGTCAGCGGGTGGATCAACCCTGAATGTTCGGCCAGCGGAATGAACTCGGCGGGGCTCACCGGCCCGCGTCCGGGCTGTTCCCAGCGCAGCAGCGCCTCGACCTGACGCACCTGGCCGTCGGCGAGGTGGAGTTGGGGTTGATAGTGCAGCTCCATTTCGTCGCTGCCGAGTGCTGCACGGAGCTCGTTGATCAATAGTAGTCGGCGCAGGTGGGCGGCATCCTCGCCGACGCTGTAGAGGCGCACGGCTTCGTGCGAAAGCTTGGCCTCGTACATGGCGATGTCTGCGCGTCGCAGCAGCGTCTGCGGATCGGTCCCGTGCTGAGGGAAGACCGCGACTCCGATGCTCACGTCCAGATGCAAAGTCATGTCATTGACACGGACCGGGTCGGCGGCACCCATGGTGATGCGACTTGCAGCGGCAATTGCTGCGCCTTCGTCGGCGACATCAAGCACCAGCAGGAATTCGTCGCCACCCAGGCGGGCGACCAGATCCGTGTGCTGGACGCCGTGTCGCAGGCGTTGCCCCAAGGCAATCAGAACCTGGTCGCCCACCGAATGGCCCAGGGTGTCGTTGATCTCCTTGAAGCGATTGCCGTCAAGCAGCAGCACGGCAAACACGGGCGATTCCGCAGCGACCGAAAGCAGCCTCTGCTCCAGTGCAGCGATGGCAC
>CAZGKE010000016.1:17723-25663 GCA_964526035.1 uncultured Gammaproteobacteria bacterium
CAGCGATGGCACCCTGCATGTGCGCCATCGAGCGCGCCAGCGTCCCCAGCTCGTCGTTGCCTCGGGTATCGATGGCGACTCCGAAGTCGCCATGGCCTATGCGTTCGGCGGCTGCAGCGAGCGCCTGCAGCGGTCGGGTCACCGAACGCGCCAGGACAAACGCGCCGACCAGGGCCAGAACCAGCGCGAACACGGCGATGAACATCCGCTGTGATGACCGCCGCCGACAAGGATGCGTCGCGGTCAGCGATTGACTACTCTGTAGGGGCATGAATCATTCCGGCCCATCGACCGAACCTGCAGTGTCTTCGCCACGGCGTGCCCAGGATCGCATCGGTCGCGGGCTTGCCTTGCACGCGCTGGTACTTGGGCTATGGCTGACCGGTTTCGCGGCGGCGCGGCTGTTGGAGTATGCGCCTCACGCCAGCCTGTGGTTCCCACCCGCAGCGGTCACTTTCGCCGCCCTTCTGGTCTTCGGCGCCCGCGCGCTGCCGGCGCTCTGGACGGCCTGCGTGCTGGCCACTCTGTGGACCGACTCGAATGATGCGCAGGGCCTTTCGGCGGGCCAGCTGTTGGCCTCCAACCTGGGATTTGCTGTCGCCCACACGCTTGCCTATGGACTGGTGGCGTGGCCCTTGCGCTGGCTGGTGAAGCGGCGCGCACGCGCGTCGCGCACGCTGTTCGCGATGGTCGCATTCCTGCTCGGCGGGGCGCTGGCAGCCGCGCTGGCTGCCATCTCCGGTGCGCTGGCGCTCAGTCTGAGCGGCATGATTCCGCGTGCGGACGTGGCGGTCATTCTGGTGCCATGGTGGATCGGCGACTACGCCGGGCTGGTGGCGCTTGCGCCGCTGCTGGTTCTTCTGTTTGCGGGTGTCGCCGAGTGGGCCGGCTATGCCACCTTCCCCGGCATTCCCCGCTTCGCACCGCGGCAGACGCGCTCGCTGTCGAGCTTCAGCTTCGGGCCCAAGCTGACCCTGCTGCTCGGCTACAGTGCATTGGTGCTGGTGGCCGCGGCCGGATTGCCACAGCAGGAGGCCCTGATCTTTGCGCTGTTCGTGTCGATGGTGATCCAGCTCTGGATCGTGCACACCGAGGGCGAGACCCAGGCGCTGGTGGCAATTGCCACCTTCAGTCTCCTGCTGGCGATGGGTACGGCCATGCTCAACCTCGGCAGCCACGCACTGACCCTGCAGTTCGCCCTGATCTGCCTGGCCGCCAACAGCCATTTCGGGCTGGTGGTGCCGAGGCTCTACGCCGATAACCAGCGCCTGCGTCAACTTCTCACCCACGATCGGCTTACCGGGGTGCTGTCGCGCGCGTTTTTCGAGGATCGCGCCCGGGAAGGGATGCGCGCATCGCAGCCAGGGCAGCAGTCGGTCGCCCTGCTGATGATCGATCTCGACAACCTGAAGGGCATCAACGACAGTCTCGGGCATGCCGCGGGCGACCTCGCGCTGCGTGCATTGACCGACGCCTGCGCTGCTTGCCTGCGTCCTGTCGATGCCATGGGCCGCCTGAGCGGCGACGAGTTCTGTGTCTTTCTGCCCGGGTTGGACATCGAAAGCGCTGAAACCGTGGTTGTTGCGATGCGCGAGGCGCTGAGCGCGTCGGCGGCGAGCCTCGAGTTTCCGCTGCAGGCGAGTTTCGGCGCCGCGGCCACCCACGACCCGGACGAAAGCTACGAATCGCTGATGGCACGAGCAGATGCCGCGATGTACCGAGACAAGCGCGGTCGCGGCATCACCCCGACGGCGGCGGGACCGGTCTGAGCGGCGATCTCTCCACGCAACCTGCGCGATCAGCAACCAGAAGAGCTTCAGCCCCTGCAGGAGCGGCGAAAGCCGCGATCGGCGGTCCATGCGAAGCGTCGATCGCAGCTTTCGCCGCTCCTGCATGAAGCCTTGAGCTTTCGCGCGTTGGCGCGCATGACCGCAACGCATTGAGAGGCGTACGCCGGCTTCGAACCATCGACTTGCGGCCAAAACTCGTACTGCAGTTTCTGGATGTGCCCTTTCCAGACGAGCTGCAGATCCCCGTCGTCGTACCAGCCAACTTCCCCGTAGCCGGGGACGCGCATGCCATTTCTCTGGCGGTAGTCCCGAAAGTGCCCCTGCCAGGGGACTTGTCTGTATGCGCCGTCGAACTGGCCGAAGCGACCTGGACTGTAGATGCTGGTCACCTCTCCGACTTCATTGAAACGGAATTCCAAGGACACGGAAGTACTTCCGTCAGTCAACGTGGCGAGCGCCGAATGATCATTGACAGGACTCCATGTGACTCCGGACTGGGGCAGGAGCGCCGTCGGAAACCAGACACCCTCGGCCAGATACCTGTGCAACGCCCCTGAGTCCAATTCCGAAGCGCCCTCTTCCGATGCGATTGCAAAAGCCGACAAGAGGCTCACGCGTCCGGAACCGACACCGCCAACATAGCTGTCCACGACACGTATATGGGTTCCCAGAGGAGTCTCGATCCTTGCGTTCCAAAGGAAACCCGTTGCCGGCGGTGCCACAATCTGACTCGCAGTGAAGAGTAGCCATCTTTCGGTAGCCGTACTGGTTCGCAACTCGCCCGATTGCTGAATTCTTGCCGTCTTGATCAGCGCTTGACCGTCGGTCAGGACGTGCTGGAAGTAGCGGGCAACCGGGGCTGGGAGCTCGGAGAACGACGCAAAGTCAACGAACTCGCTGACAGTTCGGCGTGGTCCCTCCCTCAGTGTTGCTTCCAGCTGACCGATCTTGGAGGACTCTCGCTCCTGCCCAACCAGGAACGCAACGGTTGCGACGACGGCGATTGCTCCAGTCGAGATGAGAATCCCCTTGATCATCGTCGTCCAACTCACGGTGCCTTCGGGTCAGGCAAACAGAGCCCGCGCCAGCGCTCGTCCGCGAGCTTCGCCTTCCTCCGTCAGTGACACTGACTTGGCCTTGCCCACCGGATTGCTGATGTACCCGCGCTCATGCAGGCGGTTCATCACGTCCCGGTCAAAACCCTTCCAGCTGCGCCCGTCGTCAAAGCAGAAGGCAACGAGGAGAGCCAGCACGGCGTCGTCGATTCGCTGTTCGTCGAATTGCATGGTGCACCCGGAGCCTGATTGGCTTGGTGGGTTCAATCATCTCCGATGGGCTATCCGCGCGCCAGCCCGTGCCTGAGCTGAATTCGACACCGACACGCTGCTGCCACACGCACCAGACCGCACGGCGTGCGCGCACGTTGGTTCAAAAGAGCCTCAGAACTCCTGGAACGAGCTGCCGAAGATGTGGTCGTGAAGGGTGGGGCCTGGCTGGAACTCCATTGCGCCTATGTCGACAAGCGGGGCGCTGCCGACTCCCGCGTCGGGAGTGCCCGGGTCGTCGACAAAGCGGGGCTGGCCAAGCAGATCCGTGACGACGCCCTCCGGAACAGCGGCGTTGTTGCCTGCGTCGATCAACGGCGAGCCGGGCAGGGGACGGTAGTCGGCATCCGGATCAAGCATCGGGTCTGCCTGCAATACACCATCGCCGACGGACGCCGAGGATGTCGGGCTGTCCACGATCGACCACGCCAGCATGGTGTTGCCATTGCCCGCAGTGGCTACGTCATTTCCCGCCAGCACGCTGTTCACCACTGAAGGGAACGCGTTGTAGGTGGTGAAAACGGTCGCAGTGCCGCCGTTGTCCGTCAACGTGCTGTTGATGAGCTGAGGGCTCGCAGCGTTGGCGAAGAGCGCGCCCGTACCGCAGTTGCAGGCGTTGGCATTGCGTGCCAGCAGCGTGTTGATGATCTGCAGGTTGCTCTCTCCCGCCACGTACAAGCCCGTTCCAAAGGCGGCGATGTTGTCGAGAAGGCGGCTGGACTCGATGCGTCCGTGGCCTCCGGTGATGTAGACGCCGCCCCCTCCGAAGGTGCGAACCAGCCATGAGACGCCGTCGGGAAGCGCTTCGGCGCGACCGTTGCCAATGAAGTCGCTTCCCCGTACTTCGATCCCGGTGTGGTTGGCATACAAGGCACCTCCGAATCCCGAAGAGGTGTTTCCCAGAAAACTGCTGTATTCGATGCGCGCTTCGGGCGTCCCCATCAGTGCCACGGCGCCACCGAAATTGACAGATTCATTGTGGATGAATTCGCTGTCGAGAATGATGATGCTGCCCCCCTCTGAATACAGCCCGCCCCCCTGCAGGGACTGGTTGTCGCGAAACAAGGTGGCGGAAACCACGGTGTGACTGTCGATGGAGCTGATGCCTCCACCAAGCACGCCCTGATTGGTCTCGATGACAAGGTTGGACAGCGCCGCCGAGGCACCAATGATTTCGATGCCGCCGCCGGGTCCGGCTCCCAGCGATCCGCCTTCGCCGAAGCCGCCGGTCACCGTGAACCCTGTCAGCGCGGCTTCGCCGCCATGCCCCATGCTCACCACGAAACCTGTCGCGCCTGCACCGTCGATGACGGTCTGCGCGGCGCCGGCGGTCGATTGTACGGTGATGGACTTGCCCAGAAAGTCGATGCGCTCGGCCCAGAGGCCGGGGCCCACCAGAATCCTGTCATTGTCCTGGGCCAGCGCTATCGCCGCCTGGATGCCTGGCGCATCCTCCGGCACGCGAATGTCGGCCGCCGCGGTCGACCCGGCCACAACCAGGCACCCGAAAAACAAGATACAGGACAGATTGCGCACGCGGATTCTCCCCTTGCGGGAGCCAGGCGTACAGGTTCCGTGATCAGAATGGGAAACCGACGCCCCGGACTCCTCAGTTCGCGAGGAAAGATGCCCCAGGAGTTGGCAAGAGACGGTGAAAATCCGATGACATGTGGTCGTGCGCGGACTTGGTCAGAGGTTTCCCGGCAAGGTGATTCCGGACTAGTCGCTCGACGCCGACGATTCCATGACCGTCGCCCAGCCGCGCAGCGACTCCACCCGGCTGCAGACGATTTTCAGGCAGACCAGCATGGGTACGGCCAGCAGCAGACCGGGCACCCCCCACATCCAGCCCCACAGAAGCAGCCACAAAAGGACGATCAAGGGTGAAATGGCCATCGTCCGGCCGAGAACCGTCGGTGTGACCACCTGGCTCTCGATCAGGTTGAGGACAAGGAACACGCCCGGCACGGCCAGCGCGGCACCGAGGGTCGGAAAACTGGCCAGGCCGACCACGGTAAGCAGGATCGCGGCCACCAAGGGGCCGACGTAGGGCGCGAAGTTCAGCATGGCCACGGCGACCCCCCACAGCGCGGCGTCGTTCGCATCGAGGCCCATGGCGAACAGGGCAAGTCCGGTGGCAAGGCCCAGGCCAAGGTTGATCAGGGAAATGGTCAGTACGTAGCGCGAGATGTCTGACTGGATGGTGTGCAGGATATCCATCGTCAGCCTCTTCTCGGTGCGTCCCGGCAACAACATCAGGATGCGACTCTGCAACTCCTGGCCATAGGTGAGGAAAAAGTGGCAAAGGATGACTACGGCGAGGAAAAAGGCCAGTGCACGCGGCGCACGTCCGACGGCAGACCAGAGACTGCCACGCTTTCGTTCGACCACCTCGATCCGCTGCTCGCCATCTTCGCTGGCGATTTCCTGCAGCGATTCGGTCGCGCGGCTGGCCTCCTCGATCGGTCTCGCAATGGCGCGGAGCTGGGGCAGGTGCTGGCGCACCTCGCTGGGCGCCGCGCGGATCCAGTCCACGGCTGGCGGCAGCAGCGCCGATCCCGCGAAAACGGCGGCGCTGAGGCCGCCCGCAACAAAGATCAGCGAACCAAGGACGCGCGGCACCCGCCATCTTTGCAGACGCGACACCAGAGGATTGCCGCAGAGCGCAAAGAACATCGCCAGTACCACTGGCACCAGGACCTCGCGACCGAGATAGGCGGTGAAAAGCATCGCGATGATGACGAGAATCACCAGCAGCGTGCGCATTCCCGGACGTGCGGGGAGGGCTACGTCGCCTTCGGGTGGAGGGGCAACAGGTGGAATCGACGAGGTCATGGCAATCGCTCGCATCCGGCAGCGGTGGCTGCTTCTGCATTTCGATGAGTTTCAGTTTCCGGCGGCGACGGGGGTGGAGCCGCCGACAGATCCGCCACTGATGTGAGGAACTCGGTCAGCGACCGTGCACCACGCAGCGATTGCGTGAGCAGGGCGAGTGATCCGGATACCGTCGCCCACGGGCGCAGCATGCCGCTGAGCGCACCAAGCGCAAAGCCGGCGCCGACGATACGAACTGGAGTCAGCGCATCGCGACCGCTGATCTCCAGGCTGACCAGGGTATCCGCCAACCTGGCGCGAGCCTGCGTCAGCCGGCGGTCGGCTTGCGCTACGGCAACGCGTTTTCTGCGCAGGCTCATTGCTTGAGCCCATCACCAGCAAGATGTCGACGGCTTCGCGCAAAGCGCAGCAGCGGCGCAAGCTCCGATACCCGCCAAAGCGCCAACCCACCCAGCAACAGCGAAGCGCCGGCCGCTGCACTCGCGGCCCACTGCCAGGCCAGCCCGTACGCGTGCAGCACCGCCACCAGGGCGGCTACCAGGCACAGCCACCCGGCAAGCAGCAGTACACAGGCCAGAACCGTCAGCACGACGATGCGCAGCGATGCGGCGCGCGCCAGAGCGGCCTCCGCCGAAAGCAGTTCGCGCGCGGCATCAAGGGCGCTCTGCAGGGCATCAACGGTGTCACTGCCTTGCGCTGCAATCTTGCGCAGGTCGTCGATCAGGCGGCTGTCGCTGTTCGTAGCGGCGGCCTGGTCGGCGACGCCGGCAGGCGTCTCCGCGGCGCCACGGGTGTTTTCGCCCGCCGCGGGTTTCGATTCGATGTCCTCCGGCTTCATCAGCGGCGCAGTATGCGTGCCAACAGGTAGCCGGCGACCAGTGCCGTGCCGAATGCTGCGACCGGACGCGCACGGATCAGCGCTTCGGCGCTTGCCGAGAATTCGCGGCCCTTGTTCAGCAGATGGTCGAGCTCAGGACTGGTGCCCGCGCGCAGCGCCTCGACGCCGGCACTTCCGGCTTCGTGCAGCGATTCGCGCACGCGCTCGCCACCTTCGCCGAACTCCGTGCTTGCTGCGGTGGCGGCCTCGCCGACCGCACTTCCCAGGGTTTCGGCGGCGGCGCGTGCCGCTGCCTTGAGATGCGCGCCCGCCTCTCCGAGATGCGCACGCACGGCTTCTCCGCGACCGGCCTGGCTTGTTGACCCTTGCTCCTGCGCTGCCGTGTTGTCGTCCGGCGTTCGGCTTGATGCGTCCGGGTCAGCGGGCTTCGCGGTCCGGCGACGGGTGCTTTTGCGGGTTGCCATGGTCGTCTCCTCGCGGTCGCGTCACGTACTTCGGGTGCATCCTGCCACGCTCGCATTCAGTTGGCGAACAGCGGTCGTTCGCTGGTTTGACAGCCTTCGACCGGGTCCTGTCGGCCGACGCCGCGGGCGATCCAGCAGTCGTCGAGCACTGAGCAGTAGCAGATCTCGAACGTCACGCGCGACTGCAGGCCATACAGACGGTCGACGTCTTCCTCGCGCGTCAGGACCAGCGGATCGAACGAGGCATTGGGCGCCAGAACGCGGCCGGGAAGCCAGGAGGTGAGGTAGTTGCCGACTTCCATGTCGAGGCTTTCAAAATAGTCCTTCCAGGTCTCCACCGGCTGGCCATCCACGCGCACGATCACGTCGATGATGCGCGCCGGGCCCACACCGCTGTTGCCGATCTGGTAGCGGAATCCGCTGTCGTTGTAAGTGAAACCAAGCCCCAGGTGCGGCCACACCGAACCCTTGAGCTGCTGGCGCATCAGGCTGGTCTCGTAAAGCGACACGGCGATGGCGCAGACGCCGATGAGCACCGCCGAAAGCGCAGTGATCATTTCCGCAGAGAGGCGGCTGCGCGGGCGGCTGTCGGGACCTTCGTCATCGTTCATTGCGTCACCCCTTGACTGGACGCCGGGAAGATTCTCAGGCGAAGCAGCGGGGCGCAAGTCGCGCTATCGACCGCGGG
>CAZGKE010000016.1:25763-37212 GCA_964526035.1 uncultured Gammaproteobacteria bacterium
TACGAGCGCCTGGGTGGCGAGGCGGCGATCGATGCCGCAGTCGAGCAGTTCTACGGTCGAATCCTTGCAGACGCGAAACTGGCGCCGGTGTTTGCCGGGGTCGAGATGAGCCGCCTCAAGTTCCATCAGCGCCGTTTCCTCGGCTTTGCCTTTGGCGGTCCGGGCGGATACCAGGGGCGCGACCTCGCCGTGGCGCATCGCCCGATTGCCGAGAGGTATGGCCTGGACGACAGTCACTTCGACGCCGTCGTCCGCCATCTCGGCGATACCCTGGTTGATCTCGGCGTCAACCAGGAGTTGCGATCAGAGGCGCTGGCCGTCGCAGAGTCGGTTCGAGACGCGGTGCTTGGTCGTCCGCTTGTGTCGTCTGGTTCGCCGCAATCCGTAGCGTTGGGTATGTGCGCTACCGGAACCTGACCATGAATCACTTCTCCGTCGTCACCGCGATCCTCTGCCTGGTCCTTGCAGGCACTGCCAACGCTGCCACGTTCACCGTCAACAGAACCGACGTCGATGCCGTCGACGCCAACCCCGGCGACGGCATCTGCAGCATCGATGCACTCGATCCGGTGCCGCAGTGCACGCTGCGCGCGGCCATCATGGAAGCCAACGAGCTGGACGGGCACGACACCATTCTGGTCCCGCCGGGAGAGCTCATCGACTTGACCCTGGCTGGCGACGGTGGTGACGAAGTGGGCGATCTGCTGATTGAGGATGATGTCGACATCCTCGGATTCGTCGGCGCTCCGCCTGCCAGCGCGGCCATGCTACCGGTAATCGAGGCCGCGCCGCTTGGCGATCGCATTTTCCGCGTTGCATCCGGCGTGGAAGTACTGCTGCGCGGCTTGCGCCTGCAAGGCGGCAACGCCAGCAGCTTCGACCTCAACGGCGGGGCGGTGCGCAGCTTCGGGACGCTCGATATCGAGCATTCGATCTTCACCTTCAACCAGGCAAATCTGGGTGGCGCGGTGCATTCCGTCGGCCCAACGTCACACGTACGGATCGTCGACTCCCACTTCGAGTCCAACCGCATCGCGGCTGCCAACGGCACCGCGGTGTGGATCACCATAGGCAGCGGCGAGATCCTGCGAAGCAGCTTCCGCGACAATCGCGGCGCCTCAACCGTCAGTGCCACGATCTATTCGTCGTCCACACTCACCATCGAGAACTCCACCCTGGACGGAACACCGCTCGCGCCGCCGATAGCGGGTCTGGATGCCGCGATCGGAGTACTGGTCTCGCAGCCACAGGATCTGCAGCTTCGCAACAGCACCATCACTGGATTCAGCCAGCATGCGCTGCGCATGATCAATCTCGATGCCGGAGTGCACGTGCGTGTTGCCCACACTCTGCTGGCAGGTGGCGTCAGCGCATGCAGCGGAGTGGGCGCAGATCCAGGCGCCGCGGATGTGGTGATCAGCCGAAGCATGGTGCAGAGCCAGAGCGGCTGCGCGACGTTCTTCAGTGCAGTTGTCACGGCGTTCCCGCAGATTGGAGCGTTCACTCAGGACAGTGGAAGTGTGACCTGGTTCCGGCCGCCGACAGGACCCTTCTCGAACGTGGTGAATGCCGGGATTGTCGAAGGCGTCGCACCGGAAGAGCCCGAACTTGGCTGCACCAGTGTCGACCAGCGCGGAAACCCGCGTCCGATGGACGGCACCGCCAGCGGCACTCCGCGCTGCGATCTCGGGGCCGTGGAGCAGGAAGAGCCGCTCGCGTTCATCGTCGACCATTTCGACGAGGACCTGATCGACACCAATCCAGGCAATGGTGTCTGCGACATCGACACGCTGGTTCCGGGCGCCACCTGCACGCTACGAGCCGCCGTCATGGAGGCGAATGCGCTGCCGGGGCTGCAGGTGATCCGCTTTGTCGAAGGTGAGCACACCGCACTTCTCGACCGTCCTGCCGCGGCCAGCGCCAGCGGTGGCGATCTCGATATCGACGAAGTTCTTGTGATCGAGGGCCAGCTCGTCAACGGTGTGCCGGTCACCTCGATCGAGCAAACCGTCGCCGGCGAACGCGTGCTTGATTTCGGCATCGTCACCGAGCGGCCGGTGTCGCTTCGTCAGTTGCGGCTGACCGGCGGCAGCAGCGATGCCGGTGGCGCGGTGCGCGTCGATGGCGGTGCGTCCGTGCTTGTCGAGCGCAGCGAGCTGGACGGCAATCATGCAAGCTTCGGTGGTGGAGCCGCGGTAGTCCTGAACGGAAGTCTGTTCGTGATCGACAGTGATCTCCACGGCAACACTGCCGACGAGTTCGGCGCCGCGATGGGTGTCGGCAGCGACGGTATCGCCGTGGTCAGCGGCAGCAGCGTCTGGAACAACACCAATTTCGATATTCCCGACAACGGCGTATTCGAATCGATCTACGTTGCCAACGGTGGCCGACTCACGCTGCAGTCGAGCACAGTGACCGGAAACAGCGCAGGCATCTTTGCAGACTTCCCTGCGACCTTCCTGGTCCTTCAGAGCACCATTGCCGACAACGCCCAGCGTGGAATCCTCGGACTGTTCGATGCTTCCACGCAGAATCTGAGCCTGGTGACCAGCATCGTCTCCGGTCACCCCGCGGCCGAACCATTCGCCAAGGGCGGACCGGCTCTGGTTGACTGTCAGTTGATCAACGTCGGCATGGTCGCCAATGTCGAACACGAGTACATGCTGAGCCTGGACGGCACCTGTACCGGCGCATCGGCCACCAGCTTCGCCTCCGATCCGCTGCTGGGGCCGCTGCAACGTCCGTCTGGCCGGCTGAGCCGGGTTCGTATGCCAGCCTACGACGATGGCGACGTGTTGCCGTCGCCTGCGCTCGACGTGGCGCCCGACGCGACCTGTCCCCGCACCGACCAGCGCGGGCAGGCACGCCCGGTGGATCTCAATGACGTGCCCGACATCGACGGCAGCTGCGATCTGGGCGCCGTCGAGGTCGTGCCGACCCGGCTCTTCGCCGACGGTTTCGAAGGGTGAGCGGATGTTGATTGCCTTTGCAAGCGCGCGCATGGGGACGGCTCTGTTGCCGGGGCAAGGCAGCGAAACAACCGGTCGTAGCAAGAGAGCGGTGTGTCCAGGGTGGGGACGGCGAACGCTGACGCCGCTGCGACACCAACCACGTCGTTTCGAGCGCTCGTCGCCGTACTCCTGGGGAGACAGACCTGGTCCAGGAGTACTTCATGGAAGCGACGCTCGCCCGCCACCGTGCCGCTGCCCGGCAGCCCGCTGGAATCGAGGCATGAGATGAAAGTGAGCGCATCGCGGAGCAGATGGCTTGCGTTGTGGTTGGTAGCCACAAGTGCGATCGCGCACGCGGTGCCGCCGGTGGTGCCCGGCTTCGCCAACGTACCGCAGACTGCCGGCGACCTGCTGGCCGGACTGGTGGCCCCGAACCAGGGACGGACGGCGCTGTTCGCCTACCACAACGGGCTGCTGTACTCGATTCCCGAGTCGCCGGGCAGTCTGGGTGGCTCCGACCTGCAGGTGCGCAGCTGGACGCTGCTCGATCCCGCCGCGCCGGTGGAAATCCAGGCACTCGGTGTCACCCGCAACCCGGTCAACGCGCACGGCTACTTCGCGCTGGGTGCCGACCTGGTGATCGGCGACGGCCATTGGACTTTCCGCGCCAGTGCGGTGCCGGGAGTGAACCAGCGCATCAACTTTCCGGGTATGGACTCCAATCCGGCGCTGGTCTGTGCCGGTGATCGCGGTTGCCTGTTCTATCCCTGGTACGTCGGTCCCACGCTGTGGAGCTACAACGTCGTCGACGGCGAGCAGTCGCTGCACCCGCGCTTCGGGCAGCCTGCGGCGTCGAGTTGGAACCTGGTCGAGGAAACCGGCGTCATCGGCCAGCCGTTCATCGTCGGCAATCGCCTCTACTTCGCCTCAGACCAGAGCCGCACCGGCGTAGCCAGCTACGACATCAGCGATCCCGCCAATCCGGTGCTGCTCGACGTACTCACCCAAGGCGGGCCGGGCGGCTACTGGCCGGAGATCTTCGGCCTGAACGGTCGCCTGTACCTGGTGTTTCCCTACCGCACCAACGGCAACGGCATGCGCGTGGTCGACATCACCGATCCGGCCGACCTGCAGTTCGTGATCGACGTGCCGCTGCCCGGGGCGGAGGCCATGTATGCGCAGTTCCAGGACGAGTTCGCCTTCATCGGCGACCACAAGATCGACATGCGTACTTTCGAGTCGGTGCTGTTCCTCGACGGCGCCAACCGGGTCAGAACCAATGACGGCCTGGTAGGCATCGATACCAGCCAGTTCGCCCTGCCGCTTGGCAATCTGCTGCTCACCGGCGGCGCCAACGAGAATCAGGGCATGGCGATCTGGGCGCACCAGGATGCGCCCGACACGCGCGGTCCGGAGGTGGCCTTCCACGTGCCGCTCGACGGGCACACCGGATACCCCGTTGGCGCGCCGATCAGTCTGCTGATCCACGAGACGCTGGAGTCCAAGACCATCGTGCCCGGGGTGTCGCTGATCCTGCGCGAGGTCGGCGGTGGGCCGCTGCCGTTTCGGGTCACGATTGCCTTCGACGACGTGATCACCATGACGCCGGATGCGCCGTTCGAGCCCGATACCAGCTACGAGGTGGAGGTGGTTGCGGGCGGCATCAAGGATGCGGCCGGCAACGGCGCCGCCGCGCACAGTTTCGCGTTTTCCACCGGCGCAAGCGTCATCGCCGACGCGCCGCCGGTGATCGACGCCTTCGGCGCCAGTGGATCCCCCGCCTTGACCGCCAACCCCATCGACTTCTCGGTCACGGCGCACGACCCTGAAGGCCAGACACTGATGTTCCGCTTCGATCCCGGCGACGGAAGTCCGCGCAGCGAATGGAGCATGGACCCCGGGTTCCAGCACGTCTATGGGACGGTGGGCCACCATCGTGCCAGCGTGCAGGTGCGCGATCCGGGTGGGCGCATTGCCGCCGCCTCGCGCGCCGTGACTGTCCTTGCGGAGTTTCCGCCGCCAGCGTCGCCCAGCGGATCCTCGTTGGCCTGCCTCGCCGACGGCAGCGCGGTCGCGGTGAACCCCGACAATGACTCGGTGGCGCGGGTGGCCACCGACGGCAGCGCGCTGCTGTCCGAGTCGGTGCTCGACAGTGGCCCCTTTGTCTGCCGCGACCCCAGGCGTGTTTCCGCGGCCGGCAGCGAACTGTGGCTGAGCTGCCACGACAACGACCGCGTACTGATTCTCGACGCGGTCAGCCTGGCGCCGATTGCCGCCATCGATCTTCCGCACGGCAGTCGCCCCTTCGATGTCGTTGCATCCGCGGATGCCGCGCAGGTGTTCGTCAGCACCTACGGGCGCGGCGAATTGCTGCGCTTCGACGCCGCCAACCGTGTGCAGTCGGGCGCCGTCGCGCTCGGCTTCGGTGCGCGCGCCGTAGCGCTGTCCGGCGACGGCGCGGCGGCGTTCGTGACCCGCTTCCTGTCGCCGCGCGACGAGTCCTGGATCTGGGAGGTCGATGTGGGCGCGATGTCGCTTGCCCGCACCCTGCGCCTGCCCAAGTTCGGCGGCGACTTCCATCGCGACACCTCGGCCTCGGGCCGCGGCGTTGCAAACTATCTGGCCGACATCGCCGTGGCGCCAGGCGGCACGCGGCTGTGGTTCGTCGCCACCAAGCCCAATGTCGAACGTGGCCCGCTGATCGGCCCCGACCTCAATCCCGAGAACACCTTGCGTACCGTGGCGGTGGAACTGGATGTCGCTTCCGGTGCGTTGACCCGCGTCATCGACATCGACGACTCCGACTCGGCCAGTGCGGTCGGTTTCTCGCCGCTTGGCGACTATCTGTTCGTGGCTCTGCAGGGCAACCTTCAGCTGGCGATCTTCGACCTGCTGGCACCCTCGGTCGCCCAGGCCTCGGGCGCGCTGCGCGGGCGCCTGTCCACCGGCCATGCACCGCAGGGCCTATGCGTCGACGCCAACACGCTGTGGGTGCAGAACCTGCTGGGTCGCAGCGTCACGCGCTTCGATATCACGGCGCTTCTGGACAGCGGCGATGCGGTGCTGCCCTCCGTCGACATCGGCACCGTCAGCGCCGAAACCATGCCCGCGGATGTGCTGGACGGCAAACGCGTCTTCTACGACGCCTCCGATCCGCGTATGACCAGCGACGGCTATCTGTCCTGCGCCAGCTGCCACCTCGATGGCGGCCATGATGGCAGGGTGTGGGACTTCAGCGGACGCGGCGAGGGCCTGCGCAGAACCATCGACCTGCGCGGTCGTGGCGGCATGGCGCACGGCATGGTGCACTGGAGCGCCAACTTCGACGAGATCCAGGATTTCGAGAACGATATCCGCCTGGCTTTCGGCGGCAGCGGTTTCCTGAGCGACGCGCAGTTCGCCGCCACGGTCGATCCTCTTGGCGCGCCCAAGGCGGGGCTCAGCGCGGACCTCGATGCGCTTGCCGCCTACGTGAGCTCGCTTGATCATGCGACCGTCCCGCGCAGCCCGTGGCGTGAGGCCGATGGCGCATTGACCGCCGCGGCGGGGCAGGGTGCCGTACTGTTCGAAATGCTCGGCTGCGTCTCCTGCCATACGCCGCCGCGCTTCACCCGCAGCCCGCTGGCCGGGCTCGACCTGATCGACGTCGGCACCTTGAGCGACAACTCCGGCGGCCGCCTCGGTGGAACGCTGACCGGGATCGATGTGCCAACGCTGTTCGGGCTGTTCGATGCCGGACCCTACTTCCACGATGGCTTGGCGGAAGCTCTGCCGGACGTGTTCGAAGTGTTCGGCGGCCAGGTGATCCCGGCCGAGAGCGGCACGGTCGCTGCCGGCGCCTTCATCGAAAACCAGTTCCTGCAGTTCAATGCCGACGACACGGTGCGCGGGCGCGCGCTGGTGAATCTCGACGTGCAGGGTGCCCGGGTGGCTTTCAGCGGGGTCGATGGCGGTCCCGGTGGCGCCGGCGCGCTGGCGCTGCGCTACTCGGCGCAGGGCCTGTCTCAGCTCGCCGTGCGCATCAATGGCCAGGAGCACTCGATCACCGTGCCGCCGACCGGCAACGCGACCTTTCGCCCCAGCAACTGGCGCTATCTGCGCCTTCCCGACCTTGCCCTGCTGGCCGGTCCCGTCAACCAGATCGAAATCGAGCGCCTGCATCCGTTCGGGCGGGTCGAACTGGACGAGATCGTGGTTGGCACTGCCAGCGAGCGCCTGTCCGCCGAGCCGCACCGGCTGGTCGCCGCGCTCGCTCCCGTCGAGCGCGACGCCCTGGTCCGCTTCCTGCTGGAAATCGAGCCGGGCGTGAACGTGGGCAATCCGCAGGCCGTGTTCGCTGACGGTTTCGAGTGAGTCGGACTACTGCCCATGGTCCTGTCAGTTGGTGATCGCCCACAAGGCATTGCGCACACATCCAATTTTCCAGGAAGACTTGTTCAGAGGTTTGCCAAGGCTTGCCGGATGCTTGCTTCGCGGTCCATGCTTGCGCCGTGTCTGGATGCTTTCGGGACCACGCGCCATGCAGGAACCCTCGCCGCCGCTGGAATCGGCTCCCGACAATGGGCCGGTGACGCCTGATCCCGGTTCGGTTACTGCCATCCTCAATGGCGCGACAGATCAACGTGAAGTGCTCGACCGCGTTTTCCCGCTGGTATACGCGGAGCTCAAACGCATCGCGCATCGGGTTTTGTCACAGTCGAGCTCGGCCACGCTCAACCCCACGTCGCTGGTGCACGAGGTCTACGCCAAGCTGATCGGCAGCGCTTCGCTTGAAGTGGGGGGGCGGCAGCACTTCTACTCGCTCTGCGCACGCACCATGCGCCAGATCGTGGTCGACTACGCGCGCAGCAAGCTGGCCGACAAGCGCGGCGGCGGGCAGGCTGCCGTTGCCCTGGACGAGGATGGCGCCATCGACATGGGGCGACCGGAAAGTCTGGTGGCCCTCGATGTCGCCCTTGATCACCTGGCCAAGCGCGATCCGCGCCTGGTGGAAATCCTTCATCATCGCGTGTTCGCCGGCATGGAGCTCCCGGAAATTGCCGAGCTGTACGGGCTTACATTGCGCCAGATCCAGCGCGACTGGCAGCGCGCGCGCATCTGGATCACCGAGGCGCTGGTCGGGGACGCCGACTGAGTCTCCATGTCCGCTGGCATCCTGTCGGTGGCTGGCTCATGTCACGGCGTCTCGACTCGGGGCTGGCTCGACAGGCCTGCGATGACCGCTGCAAATCGCTCGCGGGTGCGTTCGTCCAGAACGGGAAGCGTCACGCTGGCGATCTGTCCGCGCCGGGCCCGCCAGCGTTCGGTCAGGGGACTGCGCATCGCCTGGGCCCGCGGCGAGCGGGTCGCCTCGCCGAGCGGCAGGCCGAGCGCGAACAGGCGTGAACGCACGTCCGGCAGGCAGTCGGTCAGGATGCTTCGATCCGGGAGGGCGTGGTCGGCGAGGACCGCTTGCAGCGCCTCGCCGTGGATGCGGCGGCAGCCTTCCGGAAGGGTGGCCAGGAACTCCGGGACCGGCCAACCGGGAAGTGCATGTCCGTGCTCGGCGAGCAGCTGCAGCAGCAGCCCGTTGAGCAGGCGCCGCCCTCTGCTGAGCGCATGCCCCTGTTCGGCAGCTGCCGCGGCCAGATCCCACTCCTCGAACTCGAACAGCAGCCAGGCCAGCTGGGTGGCGAAATAACTCAGTTGCGCGGCGTTTTCGCCAAGGGTCGACTGTGCCAGCTCCGCGGCTTCGAGCATCAGCAGCAGGGCCTGCTCCCAGCGCCCGGAGTACAGCGCTGCAAAGGCCTTGGCTTCCAGATGATTGGCCCGTTGAAACGGCTCTTCCGTCAACACGTCCGGCGGCAGGCGCTCGAACAGCAGGAAGGCGTCTTCGAAGCGCTCGTCCATCATCAGCCAGAACGCGGCCCAGGTCGTGATCTTGGCCGCCGTCGGGTGCGTGGATCCCAGTTGGGCATGCACGAAGTCGAGCATGTCCTCGTACTCGTTGACGGCTTCCTCAAAGCGCAGCAGGCGCCCGAGGGCGTTGCCGATCTCGGACCGGCGCCGCAGCAGGGCCGGCAGGTGGGCAGGCTCGTCGGGATCGAGCATGTCCCTGGCCTCGACCAGCAAGACTCTGGCGCGTTCGAAATCGCCCAGCGAACCGTAGGCGACGGCCAGCGCGGCGAGCATGTCGCTACGGAAGGCGGCATCGACTACCAGCAGGCGCGGCGCCAGCGGCTCGAGCAGGTCAATCGCGCCGCGGTAGTCACCGCGCGCGGAGCGGATGGTGGCGACGTAGTACTGCAGGCGCTGCCTGTCGGCTTCCGGCAGCGCAGCGGAATCCGTCTCGACCCTGGCCAGCACTTCGTCATAGCGTCCGAGCGCCTGCAGCGCCGCCACGGTCTGCACCTGGGCCTGCGCGCGCAGCGCCGGGTCCAGGGCGTGTGCCGTGGCGATCGATTCGGCGCGCTGCGCCAATGTCAGCACCTCTTCAAACTGCTCGGCCACCACCAGCATGTCCACCAGGCGCAGCAACATGCGCACCTGGAACTCGGGATCGCCGAGTTCGTCGTTCTGGAAACGATCGGAAGCGCGGCGCAGTGCCTCGGCGACTGTGGTGCTGCCGGGCGAAGCGATGTAGGGGTTGGCTGGCGCGAAGATCTCGGTCATCGCATCGAGAATACGATCGCTGCGCTCGGCATAGATGCGCGCCTGCTGCGCCTGGCGCGTTGCGGTGACTGTGTAGCCCACCAGCAGGACGGCGATCAGGGCGAGTGCGCTGGCGCCGAGCCAGTGCCGGCGCAGGTAGCGCGCCGCGCGGTGTGCGCGCGAGTAACCGCGGGCGCGGATGGGACGATCATCGAGCCAGCGTTGCAGGTCGTCAGCGAATTCACGGGCACCGGGGTAGCGGCGCGCCGGATCCGGCTCCAGCGCGTGCAGAAGGATGCTGTCGAGGTCGCCGCGCAGGGCTCGTTCAAGTCGCCGCGGCGTGCTGCCAAGCGTCGCCGCGCGTTCGGCCGCAAGGGCCCGTACGTGCCGGCTGGGCAGCGCCACGCCCTCTCGAATTGCGTGCAGGAGGCGCGCCGGATCATCGTCGGCAGACACAAACGGTCGCGTGCCGGTCACCAGCAGATGCAGCAGCAGGGCCAGCTGGTAAACGTCGCTGGCGACGCCGGCGACAGCGCCGCTCAGCTGTTCCGGGCTGGCGAAGCGGAGCGTATAGGCGCGCAGCTGGGTGGCGGTGGCATCGACCTCGATCGCGTCACCGTCGCCCTGCAGTATCCGCGCGATGCCGAAGTCGACCACGTGCACGCGGCCGTCGGCGGACAGCAGCACGTTGTCGGGCTTGAGATCGCGATGGACGATCAGCTGTCGATGCGCGTAGTCGACCGCCAGCGCGATCTCGATCACCAGGCGCACGCGTTCGGTGACGCTGAGCTGCAGGCGATCGCAGGCGCGATCGATCGGCTCGCCGTCGATGTACTCCATGGCCAGCCAGTGACGGCCGTCGGCGGTGACGCCGGCGTCGAACAGCCGCGCCAGACGTGGATCTGCCAGGCGCGCGAGAATCGAGGTTTCGCGCTGGAAGCGCTGCTGGCGCAGTGGATCGAACCCACTCTGGGCCATCAGCTTGATGGCAGCCCGCTGGCGAGTACCGGCGACTTCGCGCTCGCCCTCGAACACCTCGGCCATGCCGCCGCGGCCGATCGATTTCCGCAGCGTCCATTCACCGAGCCGGTCGCCAGGGCCGAGGCCTGACAGCCGCGAAAGCGCTTCCGAGCAAAGCGGCGATGCCGCCAGGGATTCAAGCGCGACGCCCTTGTCGACGCTGCCCAGCATGCGACGCAGACGTTCCGCCAGATCCGGACGCACCCCCTCGAGTTGTGCAAGCCGGGCTTCGCGAGGAGCGTCGTCCAGGTCCAACAGTTCCCCAAGCAGGCTGTCGATGGTGTGCCAGTCCTGGGCAAATCCGCTCATGTCGGTGTCCTCGCCGATCGCTGCCTGGTCGGCGTCCACCCTCCCGCGGCCGCCGGCACGACTATCCCTGGCATCCCAACCCCCGAATCAACGGGACGCGCCCTGTGCGCAGGCTGAGATCAAGTGTCGACGGCGGCGCTTGCCCCGTCGATGCGGTTGAGCGCGGCGGAGTAGCGGCGGAGGCTGCAGAAAGCGTGGTAGCAAGCAGCACGCCGATCCTCGCTGCGGATCGCGAGTCCGTCGTTTTCTTTTCGACGCTGCGGGACATGGTTCCGTCCTCAAGGCCGTTGGCAAGGAATCCCGCATCGAACGGATGCGAGGGCGCCTCCACGGCGCAGTTGGCGCAGCGTGCGGCACCGTTGCCAGTGTCGTCAATCGGCCGGGCAGTGCCGAATTGGTCGGTGACGAGGCAACCGACTTCGCAGGTGCGCAGGCGCCTGGCAGGATGGCGAGAGCGAGGTTTCGATAGGAGTCATGGTTGCGCTCCGGCAGGGTGGCCTTGTACTCCCGGTTACGAAAGGCCGGAGCCGGAACGACAT
>CAZGKE010000017.1:0-14701 GCA_964526035.1 uncultured Gammaproteobacteria bacterium
CCAGCGCCGCGCGCAGATCCTGTTCGGCCCGCCAGCCCCGCTGGTGGTGCAAGGTCGCGGTGCCGAGTTCTTCCAGCAGATCACCGGCCAACGACTGCACCGCAAGACGCAGGCGCGCGGCCCATCCGTCACGCAGCGCCGCCAGGGCCTCGCCGGATTCGGCCAGCGTCGCCTCCCAGATGCCGAGACTGGTGTCGTCCGCGCCACCGCGCAGCGCCGCGTTGCGCTGGCGCAATGCGCGCTGATAGCGCTTCCACAGCTCCAGGAATCCCGGTTCCACGTGGAACAGGAGCCAGTCCAGAAAGCGCCGCCGACCCTCCGAAGGGCCGCTGATCAGCTCATGGGATCCCGGCTCGAAGCAGATCACCGCGCACAGTTTGAGCAGCGCGCCGAGGGTTTCGGCAGGCTGTTCATCAATGCGCGCGCTGGTCCCCGCCGCCGATCGCCCCAGTCCCAGCCGATGGCGTCGCTGCTGGCCATCGCAGACGACGCCGAATACCACCAGGTCGGCGGCATCGCGCTGCAGCAGCACGTCGCGACTGCCGTCGCGAAACGAGCGGGCGTGCGACAGCAGATAGGCCGCTTCCAGCACCGACGTCTTGCCCGCGCCGTTGGGGCCCGTGAGCAGATTGAGACCCGGCGACAGCGTCAGTGCCACCGAGTCCAGTGAGCGCAGGCGCTCGATCTTCAGGGATTCCAGATGCATGAGCTCAGGCGCCCACAAACCAAGCGCAATTCGCGGCCCGGAAACAGCACGGGGCCCGCCTGGGCCCCGTGCAACACCCTGACACCCCGGCTGCCCTCACAAGCGCAGCGGCATGATCACGTGCCGACTGGCGTCGGAGGCGGTGTCGCGCAGCAGGCAGCTGGAGTTGGCGTCGCGCAGGCAGACCAGGATGTCTTCGCCGCGCAGCACCGAGATCGCTTCAAGCAGGTAGGTGACATTGAAACCCACGCCCAGGCCGTCGACCGTGGTCTCGGCTTCGACGTCCTCCACTGCTTCTTCCTGCTCCGGGTTGTGCGCAACGATGCGCAGCTGCCCGGGGCTGACCTCGAACTTGACGCCTCGATACTTCTCATTGGACAGGATGGCGGCACGCTGCAGTGCGGCCCGCAGCGTTTCGCGCGGCACCTTCACCTCCTTGTCGGCGTTGATCGGAATCACCGCCTCGTAGTCCGGGAAGCGGCCATCGATCAGCTTCGAGGTCAGCGTCACCGAATCACGACGCACGCGCAGATGGTTGCGCCCGATCTCGATTGCCACCTCACCATCGCCGCCTTCGAGGAGACGCTGCAGCTCCATGACGCCCTTGCGCGGCAGAATGATCTGCTTGCCGCTGCTTGGTCCCTGCAGCAACGGGCCCTCGGCCACCGCCAGCCGATGTCCGTCGGTGGCCACGCAGCGCAGGGTCTCGTCACGCATGTCGAACAGCAGACCGTTGAGGTAATAGCGTACGTCCTGCTGCGCCATGGCAAAGGACGTCCGGTCCATCAGATCCTTCAGCACGCCCTCGGCGATCAGCAGGCGATCGATCACCTCCATCTGATCGATCGACGGGTACTCGCTGGCCGGCAGTGTGGCAAGGGTGAAGCGGCTGCGGCCGGCCTTCATGCTCACCCGGTCGCCGTTTTGCGCCAGTTCGATCAGGCTGCCGTCGGGCAGGGCGCGGGCGATGTCGAACAGCTTGCGCGCGGGGATGGTCACCTCGCCGTCCTCGGCGGCCTGGACCTCGGCACTGGCGATCATTTCCACTTCCATGTCGCTGCCGGTGAACGCCACCTGGCCTCCTTCGACAACCACCCGCAGGTTCGAAAGCACGGGCAGGGTCTGCCGCTTCTCGACCACGTTGACGACATGCTGCAGCGGCCGCAGCAGGGCTTCCCTCTGGATGCTGAATCGCATGGCGCTTTCGCTTCTCCCCTGGTGATATCTATATCAAAAGCTTGATGGTGGTCTCTGTTGAGAAGCCATAAAGGACATACAAGTTTTTGATTGTATTGGTTTTATTCGTCAATTCAGACTGTGGACCGAGTACCCCGGGTCAACTGGACAAGCTGTGGACAACTTTCGGTTGGGATTTGCTCCCCAGCTTATCCACAGCTCATTCACTCGGTCAGTTTGCGCACCAGTTTCTCCCAATCTTCTCGGATGCGACCGTCACTGTCGACCAGCTTGCGGACCTGCTCGCAGGCATGGATCACCGTGGTGTGGTCGCGACCGCCGAACGCATCCCCGATCTCCGGAAGGCTGTGTTCGGTGAGCTCGCGGGCCAGCGCCATGGCCACCTGCCTGGGGCGCGCCACCGAGCGCGTCCTGCGCTTGGACAGCATGTCCTGGACCCGCAGCTGATAGTAGTCTGCCACGGTCTTCTGGATGTTGCCGATGTTGATCTGCTGTTCCTGGGCGCGCAACAGGTCGCGCAGGGTTTCCTGGGCAAAGTCGACGTTGATGGTGCGCCCGAAAAAGGTGGCGCGCGCGGTCAGCGTATTGAGCGCGCCTTCCAGGTCGCGCACGTTGGAGCGCATGCGTCTGGCGATCAGGTAGGCGACGTCCTCGGGAAGGTTGAGTCCCCGCTCGCGCGCCTTGCTGAGCAGGATCGCCGAACGCGTCTCGAAGTCCGGCGGCTCGATCGCCACCGACAGGCCCCAACCCAACCGCGACTTCAGCCGCGGCTCGAGGTTCTCGACTTCCTTGGGATAGCGGTCGCAGGTGAGGATGATCTGCTGCTTGCCGTCAAACAGCGCGTTGAAGGTGTGGAAGAACTCCTCCTGCGTGCGGTCCTTGCCAGCGAAGAACTGGATGTCGTCGATCAGCAGGGCATCGACCGACTGGAACTGCCGTTTGAACTGGTCCATCGACTTGTCGGCCAGCGCCTTCATCATGCCGTTGAAGAACTGCTCCGAGCGCAGGTACAGCACCCGCCGCGTCGGATCGTTCTCGCGCATCAGGTTGCCGCAGGCGTGCATCAGGTGCGTCTTGCCCAGCCCGGTGCCGCCGTACAGGAGCAGAGGGTTGTAGTCGCGCCCGGGGTTCTGCGCGACGCGCATGGCGGCTGCGCGGCCCAGTTGGTTGGACTTGCCCTCGACGAAATTGTCGAAGGTGTAGGCGAGATCGGTGTTGGAGAGTTCCTCGCTGCGACCGCGACGCAGCGGAGAGAAGGTGCTGCGCGAACCGACCTGCAGTCGTACCGATGCGCCCGGAGCGAAGGTCTTGACCAGCTCGACGATGCGCGGCAGATAGCGCGTACGTACGGTCTCCATGACGAAGGCGTTGGGTGCGAAGAGCAGCAGGTTCTTCTCGTCGGCGCGAACCTGCAACGGTTTCAGCCAGGTGTGCAGATCCTCGGCGGCAAGTTCGCCCTCCAGGTGATCGAGGCAGCGCTTCCAGACGTTTTCCATGAGAGGGGCGGGTCGCGGCGAGCCTGGGTCGGGGTTCAGTGGCAAGAATGCGGACAACAGCAGTCCCCTGACGCTGCGGGACATGACGCCGCGTCGGGGTATGCAGGTGGCGAACCGGGAAGTGTAGACGTGCGCTGCCAGCAGCGCCACCGTGACAAGCCTTGACCGGCCCGTGGCGCCGACGCTATGATCTCGCTCCTTTTTTCCCGACTTCTGGAACAAGACCATGAAGCGCACTTTCCAGCCCAGCAATCTCAAGCGGGCCCGCACTCACGGGTTTCGCGCGCGCATGGCCACCCGCGGCGGTCGCGCCATCATCAACGCCCGTCGCGCCAAGGGTCGCAAGCGCCTCATTCCCTGAGAGACGCCTGCCCATGGACAGGTGCGCGCGCTATCCCCGCTGCGCGCGCCTGACCAAGCGCAGCGAGTTCGACCGCGCCTTTCAGAGTCGCCAGCGCTTTCACACGCGCTGTTTCCGCGTCCACTACTGCGACGCCCCCGAAGACACCGCCCGTCTCGGCATCACGCTTTCGCGCAAGGTGGCGCGCCGCGCCCATGACCGCAACCGCATGAAGCGCCTGGTGCGTGAATCCTTCCGCCTCGAACGCCACGCCCTGCCCGCGCTGGATCTGGTGCTGCTCGCCAAACCCGAGCTCGGAAGTGCCGGCGAAGACCTGCTGAAGTCCGACCTGGAACTGCTCTGGCGACGCGTGCGCACGTTGAAGCCTGTCGACGAGGACGGCACAATCCGCGCCGAGTCCGCCGCGCCGGTGCCCTCCGGCCCGCCGTCCCCATGATGCATTCGACCCCCGGCGCGCCCCGCCGCGCCGCAGAAGGTTTTCGTCCATGAACAATCCACGCACGCTTCTCATCATGGCCTGGCTGCTGGTGCTGTTTCTGCTGTGGCAGGCCTGGGACAGCTTCGATCGCGCCCAGCAGCTGCCGCTGCAGCCGGAGACCACCACTGCGACGCCGAGCGGACCGGCGATTCCCGCCGACGTGCCCGCCGCCGTCGACCTCCCGCCGCCTACCGCCGATCTGCCAACGCCGATCGTCCAGCCGGACGCCACGCCGGCCGCGCCGGTGGCTGTCGATACCCTGGTCGGTGAGGTCATCGAGGTGCGTACCGATGTGCTGCGTCTCGACATCAGTCTGAGCGGCGGGTCGGTGGTCAGCGCCGACCTGCTTGATTACCCGGTGGCGCCGCGCACGCCCGATCTGCCGGTGCGACTGCTCGCCGCCGATCCGGATCGCTTTTTCATCGCCCAGTCCGGGCTGGTCAGCGCCGAGGGCAACGCGCCCGATCACCTGGCGCCGTACACGGCCGGCGCACGACGCTTCGAGCTGATCGGCGACGAGCTGCTGGTGCCGCTCACCTGGAGCAGCCCCGACAGCGGCATCCGCGTGACCAAGACCTACCGCTTTCAGCGCGGCAGCTATCGCATCGGCGTCAGCCATCGCATCGACAACCAGGGTTCGGCGGGCTTCGTCGCCAATCCCTATCGCCAGCTGCAGCGCACTCCGCCGCAGCGGCCCGGCGGTGGCTGGAGCTTCACCAACCCCGAGGCCTACAGCTTCGTTGGCGCCGGCTGGTGGAGCCCGCAGGACAACTTCGACAAGCTCAGCTTCGACAACTTCGCGTCCAGCCCATTGTCACGCAACGTTGAAGGCGGATGGACCGCCATGCTGCAGCACTATTTTCTGGCTGCATGGGTTCCGCTTGAAGGCGAACCCACACTTTTCCAGACCGCCACGCCGGTGGCTGGTCGCTACCTGATCCGTCAGGTCGGGCCGGCGCTGGTGGTCGCGCCCGGAAGCAGCGCCGAATCCGAGGCGCATCTGTTCATCGGTCCCAAGCTGCAGAACATGCTGCCCGAAGTAGCCACCGGTCTCGACCTCACCGTCGACTACGGCATCTTCACCATCTTCGCCAAGCCGCTGTTCTGGCTGCTCGACATGATCCACAGCGTGGTCGGCAACTGGGGCCTGGCAATCGTCCTGCTGACCATCCTCATCAAGCTGGCCTTCTACAAGCTGACCGAAGCGCAGTTCCGCTCCATGGCAAAGATGCGCAAGGTGCAGCCGCGGCTGATGGCGCTCAAGGAGCGCTATGGCGACGACCGCCAGAAGATGAACCAGGCGATGATGGAGCTTTACAAGAAGGAGAAGATCAACCCGCTCGGCGGCTGCCTGCCGATCCTGGTGCAGATCCCGATCTTCATTGCCCTGTACTGGGTGCTTCTTGAATCGGTGGAGCTTCGCCAGGCGCCGTTCTTCGGCTGGATCCAGGACCTCTCCGCACCCGATCCCTACTACATCCTGCCGGTTCTCAACGGACTGGCGATGTGGGCCACGCAGAGGCTGAGTCCGGCGCCGGGCATGGACCCGATGCAGCAGAAGATCATGCAGACGCTGCCCCTGGTGTTCGCCGTGCTGTTCGCCTTCTTCCAGTCCGGTCTGGTCCTGTACTGGACGGTCAACGGCGTGCTCAGCCTGGCCCAGCAGTGGTACATCACGCGCAAGATCGACGCGCAGAGCGAGCAGGCCAAGCGCTGACCGGAATCCGCAGCGCGTCGTCAGGCGCGAACCGGCATGAACGCTGTAGACACCATCGTCGCCGTCGCCACCCCGCCAGGGCGTGGCGGCGTCGGCATCGTTCGCGTCTCCGGTGCGCTCGCCGCTGACATCGCCACCGCCATGTGCGGGCGCTGCCCGCCGCCGCGCAGCGCCACACTCACCGACTTCCGCGACGTCGACGAAGTCGTCCTCGACCGCGGCCTGGCGCTGTACTTTCCGGCACCGCGCTCGTTCACCGGAGAGGATGTGCTCGAGCTGCACGCGCACGGCAGTCCGCCGCTGCTCGCCGCGCTGCTGCGCCGATGCGTTGAACTGGGTGCCCGCCATGCACGACCGGGAGAGTTCTCCGAGCGCGCCTTCCACCACGGCAAGCTTGATCTCATCCAGGCCGAAGCCGTAGCCGACCTGATCGCCGCAGGATCGGAAGCGGCGGCCCGCGCCGCCATGCGCAGCCTGAGCGGCGCCTTCTCCGCTCGCGTCAATGAGCTGCTTGAGACGCTCATTGCGCTGCGCGTGTACGTGGAGGCTGCATTGGACTTCCCCGAAGACGAGATCGACTTCCTCAGCGAGGGCGATGTGGCCGGACGAACCGCGACCCTGTGCAGCGAGGTCATCGCGCTGCGCACCGAAGCCGAGCGCGGAGTGCGCCTCAACGATGGACTCCACGTGGTCCTGCTCGGTCGACCCAACGCCGGCAAGTCGAGTCTGCTCAATGCGCTGGCCGGCGACGAACGGGCCATCGTCACCGCGCTGCCGGGCACCACCCGCGATCTGCTGCGCGAACCCATCGACATCGGCGGAGTCGCCGTCACCGTGGTCGATACCGCCGGACTGCGCGAGGCCCGCAATGCGATCGAAATCGAGGGCATGCGCCGCGCCCGCGCCGAGGCGCTACGCGCCGACCTCGCCCTGCTGGTGATCGACGCCGCGCGCGGTGATCAGGCGCGTGCGCTTGCCGCGGAAATACCAAGCGGCATTCCGACCCTGGTGATACGCAACAAGATCGACCTGCTGCCGACCGCATCAGCCGAGGCGCAGGACACGCTCGACGTCTCGGCGCTGACCGGCGCCGGACTCGAGAAGCTGCGTGCCGCGCTGCGCCAGCACGCCGGCATCGGCGAGGGCAGTGAAGGCACCTTCTCCGCGCGTGCGCGCCATCTTGCCGCACTGGATCAGGTGGCCGAGCGCCTTCGCGATGCCGTCGAGCACGCACAGCACGGCGCAGGCGAACTGCTCGCCGAGGAGTTGCGCCGCGCCCAGGACGCACTCGGGGAAATCACCGGAGCGTTCAGCGCCGATCAGCTGCTCGGCGAGATCTTCTCGAGTTTCTGCATCGGCAAATGACGCGCCCGCGTCGGCTTGTCGGCCTGCCGATGCAATCTGTCAGCGCGAGGACAAGAGGATGACGACCCACACGATGACCACGGCCACCACGGCAATGGCGAGCAACGCCAGCACCAGATACACCGTGTACAGGGTCAGCAGCCTTTGCACTGCGGGCCAGAGCTGATCGACAGTTCGTCCGTAGCCGCCTTCCGGAGGGCTGAACGCCAGGCCGACGCGGCGCGTCAGTTCGCCAAGCGCCAGAGACAGCACACCCTGTGCCAGAAGAAACCAGTTGAATCCCGACAGCAGCATGCTCAGCAGCAAGAAGATGCCGCCGCCCATCATCAGCACGCCGACCCACCAGATCCGTTTGGACAACGAGCGCAGAGTGTCCATTTCCTCGACGCTGAAGCGATCGCGCGACGGACTGCTGTGGCCGGCGGCTGAAAGGAAATGTTCGGAAGTGGTGCTCATGCGGGGACTCCGGATACAGGGTTGGCCGCGGGGGCCAGGAAGTCGACGAAGCGCAGCGAGTGCACCGGCCCCTCGACGGCGAGATCGATCAGATCCGGATGCAGCAGCTGCACCTGCCAGGCGACATCCACGCCCCAGCGCGCATCGAACTTGATCGGCGGATACAGCGCTTCGAAGAGCGGTGAAAAATCGATGTCGCCATCCAGCTGGGCGTCGATGCTGCTGCCGGCGGGCAGGTAGCGCAGTTCGCGCTCATAGAGCAACACCGCACGAGAGGGTTCACGACGAACCACGATGTGGCGTCCCTGCTTGTTTTCGCTGCACTCGAGATTGGCGGCCACCACGCGCAGCACCGCGTGGCGAATCGCTGTGTCGGTGCGGCCGCGCACCACCTGGTTGGCCGGCAGGCGCAGCCCCGGCCTCAGCGGCGGAAGCATCAGGTTGATCTCGAGCCACGCGTAGCGCTTGAACTGGTGGCGTACCGAGGCCCAGCCCAGCGTCACCATCAGCAGCGACCAGATCGCCGCGTCGGAGATCGGCTGACCGCGGCGGTGCGGACGATAGAGGATGGGCGCGCGCGTGGGCGCTGCATCGCTGTTGGACTGCTTCAGGGCCAGGCTCTGCCTGCTCCTCGGCTGCTCGGCGTGGAACTGGTCGTGGAAGCCCACGCCCAGGTTGGCCAGCGCCAGAGCCAGTGCGGCGAACCCGACCAGCAGCACACGCGCGCGCGCGCTCACGGCCAATGCCGAGAAGTTGGCGAACAGGCTCCAGACATCCTTCGGCTGCATCAGGCTGTCGGCGCAGGTGTGCAGGCGCGGACGGCCGCCGACCAGACAGACGCGACCGCCGATCAGCGACCGCTGGGCGATGGTCTTCCCGCCCTCGCCGACGAGACGCAGAACGGGGCGCAAGCTGAGCCGTGCGCCGTAGAACAGGTATACCGAAAGCGACGGTGGCAACGGATAGCGCTGTCGTCCGCTGCGCAGCCAGGTGACCTGCGAGAACTCCACTTTCTCGCGCCTCTTGCCGTTGGCCATGTCGGTGAGCGTGATCACCACCTGCAGCTCCGCGCGCCGACCCACCAGCCCCCGGTCCTGGACGTTGATCCAGCAGGTGGCGCGGTCGGCGTCGCGCTCGCGGGTCAAGGCCAGGCGCACCGGTGCGGGCGAATCGAGTGTGTGCATGAGGCTCCCTCCACACAAGGAAAACGGCAAACGGCGGAAAACCCGGCCAGGCGCTCCCGCGCTGACGGTGACATCTGTCACTGGCTCCCCAGCGGCGCAGCGGCCACTATGGCAGCCGGACAACGGGGAGAGACTAAAATGAACACAGCCAACTACAGCGTTTTCAACGCGCTGGTCGACATCATCGCTGCGCCGGCAAAGGCCCTCGACGAAGTCCGCCATCACGTGTCGTGGCTATGGTGGCCGCTGGGCATCTCGCTGCTGGTGACGGTCTCCGTATTCGTCTTCTACTTCAACTGGGTCGACTTCGACTGGATGATCGACGAGATGGTGCGCACCCTGCCGCCGGGGACCGATCCGGCAGCGGGAGATCAGATGCGCAGCTTCCTCACGCCCGGAAGGCAGACCGGCTTCGCGGTGGTTGGCATCGTGGTGATGACGTTCCTCATCTACGCGATCCAGTCCACCTATCTGCATCTGGTCAACAAGGTCGCCGGCGACTCATCGCTGCGCTTTGGCCAGTGGTTCGCCTTCTCGGCGTGGACCGCGTTTCCCGGCGTGTTCCAGGCGATTGCCATGCTGGTGGTGATCCTGATGGCCGACGGCAATCAGGTCGCACAGCATGACCTGATGCCGCTCTCCTTCCAGTCGCTGTTCATCCACGCCGAACCGGGCTCATCGTGGTTCACCTGGGGCAATTCCATTTCGCTGATCAACATCTGGATGCTGGGACTGATGACCTTGGGCATCATGCGCTGGACCGGCGCGGGCCTGGTCAAGGCGCTGATCATCGCCTGCACGCCCTGGGTGCTGATCTTCGGCATCTGGGCGCTGATGATCGCGTGATGAGCCGCAAGCTTCTCGTCTTCCTCGTGCTGGCGGTGGCGCTGGTTGCGCTGCCGCTGATCGCCAAGCTGACGCGCGGCGACAGCGCCAAGCCGGTGGAGGTGGCCAAGGTCGAGCCGCAGCAGATCCGCAGCTCGGTGCTGGCCTCGGGTCGGCTGGCCTACCGCGAGGAAGTGCAGCTGCGCTCGGAAGTGATCGGCAAGGCGGCGCGCGTGCCGGTCGCCGAGGGAGACCGGGTGGCGGCCGGCGACCTGATCATCGCGCTTGATCCCGAGCAGTTCCGCACCCTGGTCGATCAGCAGCGCGCCAGCGCGCGACTGCAGGAGATCGCCATCGAGCGGCAACGCCTGCTGCTCTCCAACATCGAGCGCCAGGTTGAACGCACCCGCGAACTGTTCCGTCGCGGACTGGCCGATGCCAACAGCCAGGAGGCCGCCGAGAACGAACTGTCATTGGCGAAAGTCGATCTGCGTTCGCGCCAGGAGGCGCTGCAGCAGGCGCGCGCAGTGCTGGCCCAGGCCGAGGACAGTCTCGCCAAGTCGGAAATCCGTTCGCCGATCGACGGCATCATCATCCAGCTCGACGTCAAGCCGGGCGAAGCGGTGATCGCCGGCACCACCAACATCCCCGGCTCCACCCTGGCGGTGATCGCCGACACTTCGGTGATGCTCACCGAGCTGCGCGTGGACGAGGCCGACATCGCCCAGGTGGCACTGGGCCAGAACGCTTCCATCTTTGCCGCCGCATTCCCCGACGTTGCCCTGCCGGGCAGGGTGGAGAGCATCGCCACTTCGGCGCAGCGTGCCGAGGGCCAGCAGAACCTGTCGTTCGAGGTGCGCGTGCACCTGGATGATCCGGGACAGGTCGCGGTGCGGCCCGGCATGAGTTGCCGCGCCGAGATCTATACCGAAACCAGCGAGGACGCGCTGGCGGTGCCGGTGCAGGCGGTGCTGTACGACGAAGACGACGACGGCGAGGGCGATGAGGAGCAGCCCTACGTGTTCGTGGTGGACAACGGAAAGGTGACCCGACGCGACGTCGAGACCGGGCTGTCGTCGGACAGCCACATGGAGATCGTGTCCGGGTTGTCCGCAGGTCAGCAGGTGGCGAGCGGTCCGTTCCGCACGCTGCGCGGTCTGCGCGACGGAGACAGCGTCAAGGTCGAGGTCAAGGTCAACGGCGACGCGAATACGCCGTGATGCAGCAGGCTGCCGTCGTCAAAGACAGTGCCCCGGTCATTGCCCTGCGCGGCATTCATCGCGAATACCGCATGGGCGACCAGGTGGTGCGCGCGCTCGACGGCCTTCATCTCGACATCGGCCGCAATGAATACATCGCCGTGATCGGCGCGTCGGGCTCCGGCAAGTCGACGCTGATGAACATCATCGGCTGTCTCGACAAACCGAGCGCCGGCGACTACACGCTGAACGGCCGCGAAGTGGCGCAGATGAGCGAGAACGAACTGGCCACGGTGCGCAACCGCGACATCGGCTTCATTTTCCAGAGCTTCAACCTGCTGCCGCGCGCCGACGCGCTGCGCAACGTGATGCAGCCGCTTGTCTACCGTCGCCTGCCGATCAGCGAGCGCCGCCGGCTGGCGACCGAGGCACTGACGCGTGTCGGCCTCGGCGATCGCATGGACCATCTTCCGAACCAGCTTTCCGGCGGCCAGCGCCAGCGCGTGGCGGTGGCGCGCGCACTGGTCGGGAGGCCTGCGATCCTGCTTGCCGACGAGCCCACCGGCAATCTCGACTCCGCCACCTCGGTCGAGATCATGGCGCTGTTCGACCAGCTGCATGGCGAGGGGCAGACCATCATCATCGTCACCCACGAACCCGACATCGCCGCGCACTGCCACCGGGTGGTGCGGCTGAAGGACGGCCAGGTCGAGTACGACCGCCGCCAGGAGCCGCAGCGATGACCTTCGTGCTGCTCGAGAGCCTGCGCTCGGCGTTTGCCGCGATACGCGCGCACAGCCTGCGCTCGTTCCTCACCGCGCTCGGCATCATCATCGGCGTGGCCGCAGTGATCGCCGTGGTGTCGATCGTGCAGGGCCTGTCGTACACGGTGAACGCACAGTTCCAGGGTCTTGGCGCCGACTCCATCACGGTGCGCTCCTACACGCCGCTGGCGCAGCAGATGCGCGGTCGGTTCGCCAGGCTGACCGAGTCCGACATGGCGGCCATCGCACGCCAGGTCGAAGGCATCTCCCACGTCACCCCGATCCTGTTCGATCCCGGCGGTCGCAGCGGCCAGATCGGCTATCGCGCCAACAACCATTTCGCCCAGGTGTTCGGCGTCGGGCCGTCCTACATGGACGTGGTGCAGGCGTTCCCGCAGGAGGGCCGCTTCTTTGCGCCCAGCGACGAGGATCGTCGGCGCATGGTGTGCCTGATCGGCGTCGAGGCGGCCCGCAATCTCGAACTGCCCGGCAGCGGCATGGGCGAGTTCATCCGCGTCGGAGACGACTGGTGCCGCATCATCGGCGTCATGGAATCACGCGGTGAGTTCTTCGGCTTCTCGCAGGACGACTTCGTGCTGCTGCCCTACAGCACCATGCAGCGACTGATCGGAACGACCCGCCGCTACGACCTGCAGGTCCAGCTCAAGGTCGACGACATCGAACGCATGGACGAGGTGACCGAGCGCATCCGCCGCGTGCTGCGCCAGGCGCACGGCCTGAAATCCGGACAGGCCGACGATTTCCGCGTGCAGACCTCGGAGCAGCTCACCGAATCGTTCAACAGCGTGGTCAACACCGTCACCGCGGTCGCCGGCGGCATCGTCGGCATCTCGCTGCTGGTGGGCGGCATCGGCATCATGAACATCATGCTGGTGTCGGTCACCGAACGCACCCGCGAAATCGGCATCCTCAAGGCGCTGGGCGCCACCCGCGGCGACATCCTGCTGCAGTTCCTGATCGAGGCGGTGCTGCTGTGCCTGCTCGGCGGCCTGCTCGGCATTGCGCTCGGCTACGGCACCGGTGCGCTGGTGGCGGCGATGCTGCCCGGCTTTCCTCCCGCGCACGTCCCGCTTTGGGCGATCACCCTGTCGGTGGGATTCTCGGCTGCGGTCGGCATCGTCTTCGGCATCCTGCCGGCAGCGAAGGCGGCGCAGCTCGATCCGATCGACGCGCTGCGTTACGAGTAGCGGTGTAAAGTCGCGTTCGGCGAACCGGGGACCGGACATGCACGACAGCGAAGACAAGGCACAGCGCACTCGCGCGCTTCGCGAACGCACCGACGAGATCGAGCTGATCATCTCGGGCCTCACCACCTTCGCCCTGTTCTCGCTTCCGGGCTGGGCGGTGGAACGCCTGATTGCCTACTACCCGCACATGTCGGTGGGCGTTGCGCTCGGTGCCGACATGGGCATCGTGGTGCTGACAGGGCTTTGCTACCTGCTCGGCCTGTGTTTCCTGATACACCTCATGACGCGCGCCTACTGGGTCGGGCTGATCGGTCTCAAGTGGGTGTTTCCGGCCGGCATCGACTGGAGCCGCACGCCAGGCATCGGGGAACTGCAGCGGGAGTTCTACCGGCGCTACCTGCCTGACCTCGACAGTGCCATCACCCGAGCCGACCGCTTCGCATCGACGCTGTTTTCGGTAATCGGCATGCTCGCCCTGACCATGCTCTGGATCGGGCTCGTCATGGTCGGTGTGACATTGATCGGTGGGGTTGTCGGGAGCCAATTCGGGCATACGCGCGCCGGCATGGATCTGGCGCTGCTGCTGGTCCTGCTGGTGGCGGTCGTGCTGCCTCTGCTGGCAACGGGTCTCGATCGCCTGCTGAGTCGTCGACTCGGTCGGCGACCTGGCTTCCGGAAGTTGATCGAAACCCTTACTCGAGGATACGGCACCGTCTATCCACAGCGCCTGGTGCTGCCGGTGCAACTCACCTTGCAGAGCAACACCCGGCCGCGGCTGGCCATCACGGCGATCATGGTCAGTACCGGCCTGGCGCTTCTGGTCGGAATGCTGCACTGGCAATTCCACCGGGACTTCACCATCAGCAGCGAATACCGCTACCTGAACGGCGCGCAGGTGGAGGCCGGGCTGCGCAGTACCCACTACGAGGACCAGCGCGCCGAAAAGGACCGACTGCGCCTGCTGCCGATGATCCCCTCGCTGCACCAGAGCAGCGGCCACGTGCCCCTGTTCGTTCCCTACCATCCCCTGCGCGACAACATCCTCCTCGATGGTCTGTGCGTTGAACCCGGTCCGACCACGGGCGCGGACTGCCTGCGCCTGCTGTGGGCGGTGCAGCTCAATGGACAAACCGTATCCCTCGACGGCTTTCTCGCCAGCGAGCGCGCCGACCTCGGCCTGCGCGGCCTCACCGGATTCGTGCCCACCACTGGACTGTCGCCCGGCATGCATCGCATCGAGGTCACCTGGAACCCTGCGGCCGGCGCCGACGAAGCACCGCCCGATGATCGCCTGACCCGCGCGCGCGCTACCTACAGCATTCCCTTCCTGTTCGCGCCCGAGTTCGAGCTGGGGCTCGACGATTCCGGGCGGGTGCCGGCAACTTCGCCGGCTGACGAGAGTCCATGACCGGCAGCGCTCGACGCGCCACCTCGGACCTTCCTATGCAACGACCCCTGATTCGTCGCCACTCCGCTCTTGTCGCGCGTGTGTCGCGGGCCGCGGCATGCGGTTTGCTGCTCGCCATGACTGCCGTTGTCCACGCGCAGGACGACGCCCTGCTTGACGACCCGGTGGCCAGCGCCCACGCCGAGGGCATGTACCAGCGCTACTGCGCGCTGTGCCACGGCAGCGAGCGCGAGGGCCATGCCGCCGACCATGCGCCGTCGCTGCGCTCGAAGTCGCTGATGGCCACCGCCGTGCCCGGCTTCCTGTACGTCGCCACCGTCTACGGTCGCCCCGGCAC
>CAZGKE010000017.1:14801-35656 GCA_964526035.1 uncultured Gammaproteobacteria bacterium
ATGCCGGCGTACCGCGACACCCTTACGGCAGCGGAAATCGACGGCGTGACCGCGTGGCTGCGCAGCCGCGCATCCGGCTGGAGTCGCCCAGAGCCGCTGCGAGTCAGTCCGCCGACGCCGGATCGCTACGTGCTCAATCCCGACGCGGAGCATCCCGAGTTCGAGCTGCGCGACGGGCGCTTCGTGGCCGCCTCCGCAGTGCGTGCGGCGCTGGACCAGGGTCGCCGCATGGTGATCGTCGATGCGCGCGCCATGTCCGACTGGCAGCGCGCACACATTCCCGGCGCGGTGCCGATGCCCTACTACACCGACCCCGACCAGGTCAGCGCCGGCATGCCCGACGACGGCACCTGGATCCTGGTCTACTGCGCCTGCCCGCACGCGGCCTCGGGCCGCGTCGTCGACATGCTGCGCGCCCAGGGTTTCCCGCGCACCGCGGTGATCGACGAGGGCATCATCGTGTGGACCCAACGCGGCTATCCGATCGCCGGCGGGCAGTAGCCTCCCGCTCAAGGTCCGCGCCCGGCGTTCACGGCAGGTGCCGGGTGCGCGCCTTACCATGCGTGCATGCATCAGCTTCGCTTCGACAATCGCTTCCTGCGCGAACTCCCCGGTGACCCCTTGGCCGACAACCGGCCGCGACAGGTGCCGGGAGCGGCCTGGTCCGCGGTTGCGCCGACCCCGGTGGCGGCGCCGCGACTGATCGCGCACTCGCGCGAGATGGCCGATGTCCTGGGGTTGTCCGAAGCCGCAGTGCAGGCATCGGCATTCGCCGAAGTGTTCGCCGGCAATCGCCTGCTGCCTGGCATGCAGACCTACGCCGCCAACTACGGCGGCCACCAGTTCGGGCACTGGGCTGGACAGCTCGGCGACGGTCGCGCCATTGCGCTGGGCGAAGTGATCGATGTCGACGGTGGTCACTGGGAGCTGCAGCTCAAGGGCGCGGGGCCGACGCCCTACTCCCGTCATGCCGACGGCCGCGCCGTGCTGCGCTCATCCGTGCGCGAGTTCCTGTGCAGCGAGGCCATGCACCATCTCGGCATCCCCAGCACGCGCGCGCTGTCGTTGGTGGCGACCGGCGAGTCAGTGGTGCGCGACATGTTCTACGACGGCCATCCCGCGCCCGAGCCCGGCGCAATCGTCTGCCGCATGGCGCCCTCGTTTCTGCGTCTTGGCAGCTACCAGCTTCCGGCCGCGCGCGGTGACAGCGTGCTGCTCGGCAAGCTGGTCGACTTCACCCTGGAGCATCTGTTTCCGCAGCTCGACGGCGATGCCAGGACCCGTCGCGCCGACTGGTTCACTGAAGTGTGCCGGCGCACCGGCGTGCTGATGGCGCAGTGGATGCGCGTCGGCTTCGTGCACGGCGTGATGAACACCGACAACCTGTCGGTGCTGGGACTGACGCTTGACTACGGTCCCTATGGATGGATCGACGACTTCGATCCCGACTTCACCCCCAACACCACCGACGCCGAAGGTCGGCGCTACCGCTTCGCCCATCAGCCCGCCGTGGCCCATTGGAACCTGCAGCAATTCGCCGCCGCGCTGGCCGGTCTGGTTGACAGCGAGGCGCTGCAGCGTGGCCTCGATGTCTATGTCGACACCTTCGCAACGGCGCAGCGTGAGTCCAATGCGGGCAAGCTGGGGCTGCCTGATTTCAGGGCTGACGACGAGGCACTGCTGCGCGATCTTTACGGCCTGATGCGCTTGGCCGAGATGGACATGACGCTGACGTTCCGGGTGCTCGCCGAGGTGGACATCGCCACGCCGGATCCCGAGTTGTTTGCGGACACGTTTTACTACGAAGCCAAGCGCGCGAAGCACAGCGGAGCGCTGGCCGACTGGCTGTGCCGCTACGCGGCACGCGTACGCGACTCAGCCATCGATGCGGCGACGCGTGGCGCGCTGATGGATGCCGCCAACCCGCGCTTCGTGCTGCGCAACTACCTCGTCCAGCAGGCCATCGAAGCGGCCGCACAGGGCGACGAGTCGATGATCCATCGCCTGCTCGAAGCCGTGCGCCATCCCTGTGCCGATCACCCCGCGCACGCGCCCTTCCGGGACAAGCGCCCGGAGTGGGCGCGTCACCGCGCCGGCTGCTCGATGCTGTCGTGCAGCTCCTGAGCGCGGCGGGCCTGCGCTCTACAGCTCGCCCCTGCATTCGAATGCTGCGGCGCTGCCTGTTGCAGTGCAGCAGCATCCCGCTATGCTGGGCCGCCGAACCCTTTCCCAGGCCCTGCGCTCCATGAGAAAGCTGCGCGCCATCGAGTTTCCGCCCACCGACGACCCGCTGCGCGAAGACGTGCGGCGTCTCGGTGAACTGGTCGGGCAGGTGCTGGTCGATCAGGCTGGCGAGGCCTTCCTGGCCCACGTCGAGCGCACCCGTACGGCGGCCATTCGCCGCCGCGAGGACGACGGAGAACTGGACGAGCTGGCCGGCGAACTCGCCGACCAGCCGCTCGCCGAGGCCGAGCTTCTGGTGCGCGCCTTCTCGACCTATTTCGGCGCGGTCAACCTGGCCGAGCGCGTGCACCGCATCCGTCGCCGTCGCGACTATCAGCGTGCCGGCGCGGCGCCGCAGCCGGGCGGACTGCACGATGCGCTGCAGAACCTGAAGGATGCCGGCGTCGGATACGAGGAGCTTGCCGCGCTGCTGCCGCGTCTGACCGTCGAGCCGGTCTTCACCGCGCACCCGACCGAGGCGGTGCGACGCACGCTGCTGGAGAAGGAGCGCGAAATCGTGCGTCGCCTGATCGCCGATCTCGACAACACCCGCACCCCCGGGGAGCGAGCTGCCGACGAGGCGCGCATACGCACGGCGCTGACGTCGGGATGGCAGACCGCCGATGTCTCGGCGGTGCGACCGAGCGTCGCCGAGGAGCTTGAGCACGTCAGCTACTACCTGGTCGATACGCTGTACCGCACGGTGCCGGTGTTCTATGAAGTGTTCCAGGAGGCGCTGGCGGCGGTGTACGGCGAAGACAGCCCACCGCCGCAGGTGCTGCGGTTCGCCTCCTGGGTCGGCGGCGACATGGACGGCAACCCCAACGTCGATGCCGGCACCCTCGCCAACACGCTCGCCCTGCAGAGGCGTCTGCTGCTCGGCAACTATCTCGACGACCTGCGTCACCTGGCGCGCCTGCTCAGCCAGTCTGACGGACGCGCCGATTTCAGCGCGCCGGTACAGGCGCGACTCGACGAGTATCGCCGCCGCTTCCCGGACGCGGCCGCCGCGCTGAAACCGCGTCATCGCGACATGCCATACCGTTGCCTGCTGACGCTGATGGTGACGCGGCTCGAGGCCACGCTCGCCGACAAGGTGGACGGTTTTCCTTCGGCGCAGGTGCTGCACGACGATCTGATGCTGATCGGCGACAGCCTGGGCGAACACGGTGGCCGCCACGCCGGCCTGTTCGCCCTGCGCCGCGTGCTGCGGCGCGTGGAGGCCTTCGGCTTTCATCTCGCCAGCGTCGACGTGCGCCAGGAGGCAGGCGTGCACGAGGCGGTGCTGGGTCGCTGCCTCGGCGACAGCGGCTGGACGGACCGCGACGAGACCGATCGCCGCCAGCGTCTGGCCGACCTGCTCAGCGGCGCGGCTAAGGTGCGTGGTGCCGGTGACGCCGACAGCCGCAGCACGCTGGATGTCTTCCACGGCATCAGCGAGGGCCGCCGTCGCTATGGAGACAAGGCGTTCGGACTGTACGTGATCAGCATGACCCGGCAGGCCTCCGACGTGCTTGCGGTGCTGGCGCTGGCTCGCATTGCCGGTCTGCTCGAAGACGGCGCGGTGCCGCTCGACGTCGCGCCGCTGCTGGAAACCGTCGACGACCTGGCCGCGGGCCGCGAGATTCTCGGAGCGCTGTTTTCCGACCCGATCTATCGCGCGCATCTCGAGACGCGCGGCGGCCGACAGTTCGTCATGCTCGGCTACTCCGACTCGGCCAAGGATGGCGGCATCCTCGCCGCCCGCTGGGCGCTGCAGCGCGCGCAGGTGGAGCTGCACGAACTGGCGCGCGCCGCCGGTGTGCGCATCATCTTCTTCCACGGTCGCGGCGGCTCGGCCAGCCGCGGCGGCGGCAAGACCGAGCGTGCGGTAATCGCCGCGCCGCGCGGCTCGGTGGACGGCTACCTGCGCGTCACCGAACAGGGCGAAGTCATCCACCGCAAGTACGGCATCCGCTCGCTGGCGCTGCGCAACCTGGAACAGACCACCGGCGCCGTCCTGCGCGCCACCTTGCGACCGCGTCCGCCGGAGCCGCGTGAAGCGGCATGGCGCGCGATCATGGACACCATCGTGCACGCCAGCCGCGACGCCTATCGCCGCCTGGTGCACGAGGATCCTGACTTCTACACCTACTTCCGTGCGGCCACGCCGATCGACGTGATCGAGCGCATGCGCATCGGTTCGCGTCCGCCGAGCCGCAAGGGCCAGAGTTCGGTGTCCGATCTGCGCGCCATACCCTGGGTCTTCGCATGGTCGCAGACGCGCGCCGGCATGACCGCCTGGTATGGCGCCGGCAGTGGTCTGCAGGCCGGCATCGATGCGCATGGTTTCGAGGCGGTGGCCGAAATGACGCGCGACTGGCCTTTCTTCGGCACCCTCCTGGAAGACATCGAGATGGTGCTGGCGAAATGTGATCTCGCGATCCACGAGCGCTATTCGCTGCTGGCCGACGAAGCGCTGCATGGCTGCTACTTTCCGAAGCTGTGCGAGGAGTTCGAGCTTGCCGAAGAGCTGATCCTCAAGCTCAAGGATGAGGACGAACCGCTCAGCCACGACTGGCGCCTGCGCCTGTCGATTCGCCTGCGCAATCCCTACGTCGATCCCATCAGCCTGGTGCAGGTCGATCTTTTGAAACGCTGGCGCGCGCTCGATCGCCCGGAGGACGCCACGTTCTCCGCGCTGGTGAGCAGCGTCAACGGCATCTCGGCGGGAGTGCAGAATACGGGGTAAGGGCGAGGTAAACGTTTGAGCGCTTGCGCGCACGGCGCATGGTGTCGTGCACGAACGCCGCAGGTCATCCGCGCCTCAGGCTACCCGGCGTGGCTGCCCGGACTCATCTGCATCGTCCGCGCCAGCGCCGCCCCGAGCAGTGCCGCCACGCCGAGCACGGCGATCACCGCCACCACGCCGAAGGCGTCGGCAAGCAGGCCCAGCGTGCCGAGTACCATCGCCAGCACCCCCACCGTGGTGTTGGAGAACGCGACCCACAGCGGCCGCTCGTCCGCAGGTGCCGCATCGACCAGCCAGGTCTTGCGGCCGAGGCGCACGCCGGCTTCGGCAATGCCGAGCACCATGAACACCGCGACATAGAGCCACATCGACTGCAGCGACTGCGGCAGCAGCCCGATGCCGATGGCGAGCGCCGCAGCGACTGCACCGAGCAGGCCGGCGATGCCGAGCACCGAGCGGCTGTCGCTGTCGGCAAAGCGTCCCCAGATCGGGCTGGCGACGACGTTGGCTGCGCCCACCGTGATCACGTAGAGCCCGAGCGCCTGGGTGGCGCCGCCGAACAGCTCGCGCGCGTGCAGGGCATAGAACGGCGTCGCCAGCTCGACCGAAAGCAGCAGTGCGCGCACCTCCAGGAAGCGGCGATAGTCGCCCTCCCTGGCCACCAGCTTCAAACCCTCGCCCAGCTCGCGCGCTGGATTGCGGCCACCCTCGCGCGCGCCGGGGGATTCCACGGTCACCGCGAAAAGCACTGCCGCCAGCGCCCACAGCGCGGCGGCCGCCAGCACCAGCGCGACATAGGCGCCGAGATTGCCGTCTTCTCCCAGCCACGCACCCATGCCGAAGCCCGCGACAATCGCCAGCGCGCCGCCGAGCGCAGCGCGCTGCGACAGCAGGCGACCGCGGCGCCCTCTGGGAACGGTCTTGGCCAGCACGTCCTGGAAGGCCACCGACCCGGCGCCGGACGCCACGCAGAACAGGCCGAACGCGATCACGATCAGGATGCCCGCCGTGGTCCCTTCCATGCCCAGCGCGACCAGGGCAATGCCGACCAGCAGCGCCGCCTGCAGCAGTCCGGCGCCGACCCAGACCCACTTGCGCCGGGTCAGCCTGCGAATCTGCGCCGACACCAGCAGCTGCGGCGCCAGCGTACCGGCCTGGCGGAGCGGTGCCAGCCAGGCAATCACCGCCGCGGGCGCACCGAGAGCGGCCAGTAGCCAGGGCAGCACCAGGTTGTGGCCGGCGAGCTGCTCGGCGAGCTTGGTGCTGGCGCCGTTGCCGAGATTGAGCAGGTAGTTGCGCGGCACCACCTTGCAGGCGCTGTCCGGGATCGCATCACAGGCCCGTTCGTCGCTGTCGTCGCCGGCAAGGAAGGCGTAGGCGCGTGCGCTGGCGTCGGCGGAGGGCATGGGGGGATGGTAGCGGCAAGTCGGCGCGGGGTTTGTGGAAGGAGGGCCCAGGGCCAGGGCCCAGGGCCTGGGGGAAAAGCCAAGGGATTGCAGCGAAGGTGCTGTTCCAGACCTTTCGGCATACCGAGTCGAAGCAAGGTGCGAGAACGCAGGGCGCACCACACTAGGCTCTAGGCCCTAAGCCCCAGGCCCCAGGCCCTCCGTCACCACCGGCCACGCCAGCAACATAGCCACAGCGAGCAGAAACCCCGCAAACACCCGGCGCAGCGTCATGGCCGGCAGGGCATGCGCCAGGCGTGCGCCGAGCGGGGCCAGCAGGACGCTGCTGGCCGCTAGCGCCAGCGCGCCGGGCCACCAGACGAATCCGAGCATCCCATCGACGTCGGGCGGTGCCGCGCGCCCGGCGAACACCCAGCCGGCCGCACCAGCTACCGCGATGATGAAACCGCAGGCCGCTGAAGTGGCCACTGCGCGCACCGGCGGTACGCCGTGCCACACCAGCAGTGGCACCGTGAGCGAGCCGCCGCCGATGCCGACCACGGCCGACAGCGCGCCGATGCCGAGACCGCTGGCCGACAGCCCGGGCCCATGCGGCTGCGCGTGCTCGCCCTGCAGTGCGCGGGTGCGACCGAACCCCAGCTGCCATGCGGCGAACATGCAGAAGGCGGCGACCACCACGCGCAGCGTGGTGCCGCTCAGACTCGCGGCAAACAGCGCCCCTGCCCAGGCGCCCACCAGCAGTCCCGGACCCAGCCAGCCGACTTCGCGCCAGCCCACCGCTGCGCGCCGCCAATGCGCAAGCGTCGACGATACCGAGGTAAACAGGATGCTCGCCAACGCCGTCGCCAGCGCCACGTGCATCACCCACTCGCGATCCAGGCCGAGCGGCGGCAGCAGCCACACCAGCGCAGGGACGATCACCAGTCCGCCGCCGACGCCAAGCAGCCCGGCCAGCAGTCCGGCCACGGCGCCAACGGCCAGACACGCAAGCAGCGCCAGCGTCATGGCCTGCTGCCGTTCACGCGACGGGGCCTACAATCCCGGTGCATGCGCAGATGGAATCTCCTCGGGCTGTTGGTACTTGTCTTTTCTGCATCGCCGGGCACGGCAGCAGCGCCGGACGCGCGACTCGACGCGCAGCGTAGCGCCTTTCTGCAGGCGCTGGGCATGGCCGAACGCGGCCCCCGCGAAGCCTGGAAGCGCATCGCCATCGACCTGCAGGAACATCCCCTGTTTCCGTATCTTGAGTACGTCTCGCTGAAGCGGCACCTCGATCATGTCAGCAGCGACGAAGTCCGCGATTTCCTGACCAGCCATTCGCATCTGCCGGTGGCCGACGAACTTCGCCTCGCCTTTGCACGCCGCCAGGCGGCGCGCGAAGACTGGCGCGTGGTGCTCGAGATGAGCCGCGAAAGCCGTCTCCCGGAACGCCGTTGCCTGTGGCTTCGTGCGCGCATCGAGACCGGCGGTGACGCCACCCTGCGCAGCGATCTGGACGCGCTGTGGGTCACACCGAGGTCGCTTCCCGATGCCTGCGATCCGGTCCTCGACTACTACACCCGCCGCGGTTGGCGCACCCCCGAACAGGTAGCAGCGCGTCTGCGCGCGGCCGCTGCCGGCGGCCAACCGGGTCTCGCCGCTTTCCTGCTGCGGGAGCTACCGCAGAACCAGCGCGGTGCCGCCGAACGGCTGGTGCTGGCGGCGCGCGATGGCGATGCTGCACTGGCCGCGGCCGGCCGCTGGCCGGACGATGCCTGGAGCCGCGAGGCGGCAATTCTCGCGCTGCTTGGCCAAGCCCGTCGCGTTCCGACGCTCAGCGAGCGCAACCTAAATGAACTGGCGCCGCGTTTCGCCTTCGCCGACGAGCAGCTGGGTCGCGTGCGCCATGACATTGCCCTGTTCAGCGCGCTGGCTCTCGACGAGGCCACGGCGCGCCGCGTCGAGGCGGTGCCGGAGACCGCGCTCAGCGACGACCTGCGCGAATGGGCGGTGCGTTCGGCCATCGGTCGACAGGCATGGACCGAGGCCCACCAAGCACTCGCGCGGTTGCCGGTCAGCGTTCGCCGCGATTCGCGATGGCGCTACCTCGAGGCGCGCATCCTCGGCAAGCTGGGCCGGCACGGCGAGTCGATGGCGCTGCTGGTGCCGCTGTCCGACGAATCAGGTTACTACGGCTTTCTGGCGGCGGATCGCAGCGATCGGCCCAAGGCGCTGTGTCCGCTCGCCGCACCGTCACTCGACGATGCGCGGGACGTACTGACCCGGTCGCCGGGACTGGTGCGCGCGCTGGAGCTTGAGCGCATCCGCCGTTCCGATTGGGCGCGCCGCGAGTGGGACCGCGCGCTGGCGACCCTGGAGCCTGCCGACCGGGTGCGCGCCGCGCGTCTTGCGGCCGAGCAGCACTGGTTCGAACGCAGCGTGTTCGCGCTTACCGACGAAGACTTCCTTGGCCTTTACGAGCTGCGCTTCCCGATCGCCCACCGCCGTCTGGTGGAGGAGCGCGCCGAAGCGCTGGGCCTCGATCCCGCGCTGGTGCTGGCGCTGATCCGCGCCGAGAGCGCATGGATGCCGGATGCGCGCAGTCACGCCAATGCGCACGGGCTGATGCAGCTGCTGCCCGGTACTGCCGCCGAACTGGCCCGCGCCGAGGGCCTGCGCTACACGCGCTCGCGCGACCTGCACGAGCCCACGCTGAACATCCGCCTTGGGACCGCCTACCTGCAGCGCATGCTGGCACGCTACGACGGCAGCCCGTGGCTGGCCGCGGCCGCCTACAACGCCGGACCCTCACCGGTGGCGCGCTGGCTGGCCAGCGACCGTCCGGTCGGCGATCCCGACCTGTGGATCGAAACCATCAGCTATCGCGAGACGCGCGACTACGTCGCCCGCATTCTCGCCTTCAGTCTGATCTACGACTGGCGCCTGCACGGGAAGGTGAAACCGATCAGCGCACGCATGCCGCCGCGCGGACAGGCCATGGCGGCCGACGTTACCCGTCTGGCAGCGCACTGTCCGACCTCAACCGCGGCGGTGGCGAGCGCGGCAAACCGGCTCTTGCCCGGTCCTCGCTGACGAACGCTCGTGAGGCATCCGGGCTAGAATCCGGGCTCCCCTTCAGACCCTTTCTGAGATGAGCGCCAGAAACATCGTCATTCTCGGCGGCACCGGCTTCGTCGGCCGCCATCTGGTGCCGCGCCTCACCGCGCAGGGGCACAGCGTCACCCTGCTCAGCCGCAACCGCGAGAAGCATCCCGAGCTGCGCGTGCTGCCGCAGGCGCGGGTGATCAATGCACGCGTCCACGAGGGCGAGGAGCTGGCGCGCCATCTGGAAGGTGCCGACGTGGCCATCAATCTGGTCGGCATCCTCAACGAGCACGGGCGCTCCGGCGCCGGCTTCCGTCGCGCCCACGTCGAACTTACAGCCACCCTGATCCGCGCCTGCCGAGAGGCCGGTGTGCGCCGCCTGCTGCAGATGAGCGCGCTCAACGCCGGCCAGGGGCGCAGCCACTACCTGAAGACCCGGGGCGAGGCGGAAGCGCTGGTCAAGGATTCCGGCCTGCACTGGACGCTGTTCCAGCCGTCGGTGATCTTCGGTCACGGCGACGGACTGTTCACCCGCTTCGCCTCGCTGCTGAAGATCACCCCGGTGCTGCCGCTGGCGCGCGCCAGCGCGCGCTTTGCGCCGGTGTTCGTTGGCGACGTGGCGCAGGGCTTCGTGCGCGCCATCGACGATCCCGACACCCGCGCGCGCACCTATCCCATGGGCGGTCCGGAAGTGATGACGCTGGCCCAGATCGTCCGCTATACCGCGCACCATCTCGACCTGAAGCGCTGGGTGGTCCCGCTGCCGGACTTCCTCGGTCGCGTGCAGGGGCTGGTGTTCGATTTCGTGCCGGGCAAGCCCTTCTCCAGCGACAACTACTTCTCGCTGCTGCTCGACTCGGTGCCGCAGGAGAAAGGGCTCAAGGCGCTGGGCATCGTGCCCACGCCGGTCGACGCGATCATTCCGGACTACCTGCGCGGACTCCACCGGCAGACGCGCCTGGATGGATACCGGAGCACTCGCAGCCGGTGAACGCGCTGCTGGTCGGCGGCGCGGTGCGTGACCGGCTGCTCGGTCGCGAAGCCGCCGAACGCGACTGGGTGGTGCTGGGCGCCACGCCCGAATCGATGCTGGCCGCCGGCTTCCGTCCCGTCGGCAGCGATTTCCCGGTGTTCCTGCACCCCGAAAGCGGCGAGGAGTACGCGCTGGCGCGCACCGAGCGCAAGAGTGGACGCGGCCACCAGGGCTTCGTGTTCCACGCCGATCCGGCGGTGACGCTGGACGAGGATCTGCGCCGCCGCGATCTCACCGTCAACGCCATGGCCGAGACTGCCGAGGGCGCGATCATCGATCCCTGGGGCGGCCGCGCCGATCTCGATGCGCGCATCCTGCGCCACGTGTCGCCGGCCTTTGTCGAGGACCCGCTGCGCGTGCTCAGGGTGGCGCGCTTCGCTGCGCAGCTGGCCCCGTTCGGCTTCACGGTGGCGCCGGAAACCCTGGCACTGATGGGCGACATCGCCGCCAGCGGCGAGTTGGCGACGCTTTCCGGCGAACGCGTCTGGCGCGAGCTTTCCCGAGCGCTGGCCTCGTCGCGGCCAAGCCGCTTCCTGCAGGTGCTGCGCGATGCCGCGGCGCTCAAGGCGCTGCTGCCCGAAGTCGATGCGCTGTACGGCGTGCCGCAGGTGCGCGAATTCCACCCTGAAGTGGATACCGGCGACCATCTCGAACGCGTGCTCGACCAGGCGGCGCGTCTGGCGCCCGGCGATGCCGTGGTCGGCTTTGCCGCACTGGTTCACGACCTCGGCAAGGGCGTGACGCCTGCCGTGGAGCTTCCCAGCCATCGTGGTCACGAGGAAGCCGGCGTACCGCTGGTGGAAGCACTGGCGGCGCGGGTCAAGGCGCCGCGCGAACACCTCGAACTGGGCCGTCTGGTCTGCCGCGAGCATCTCAACGTGCATCGCGCCCTGGCCATGCGCCCGGGCAGCGTGGTCGATCTGCTGGAACGTCTGGACGCGTTCCGCCGCCCTGCGCGTTTCGAACAGGCGTTGCTCGCCTGCGAAGCCGACAAGCGCGGCCGACTGGGCCGCGAAGACGTCGATTACCCGCCGCGCGCCTGGCTGCAACGCTGCCTGGAAGCCGCGCTTGCGGTCGACGCAGGCGCCCTGGCGCGCGCCGCCGCGGGTGACGGCGTAGCCATTCGCGCCCGACTGCGCGATGCCCGCGCGCAGGCCATCGCGGCGCTGTCCCCACCCGCAGAGGACCATCAGCAATGAGCGCACCGCACCGCGACACCGCTCAGGCTCCCGCGGTCGCCGATCTCAGCGATGCCCATCCCGAATGCGCCGTCGTCGCGCCCGGACTGATGGATTTCGGCGGTCGTCGGCGCTTCCATGGGCCGATCCGCACGCTCAAGGTGTTCGAGGACAACGCGCTGGTGCGCGCTGCGCTGGAAACGGCGGGCAATGGCGCCGTGCTGGTGATCGACGGCGGCGCCTCGCTGCGCTGCGCCCTGGTCGGCGGCCTGCTCGGCGAACTGGCGGTGAACAACGGCTGGGCCGGCATCATCATCCATGGCTGCGTGCGCGACAGCGTCGAGCTGGCCGCGCAGCCGCTCGGCGTGCGCGCGTTGGCGACCTGCCCGCGCAGGAGCGACAAGGGCGTGCACGGCGGCAAGCGCGATGTGGCCGTCGAATTCCTCGGCGTGCGCTTCGAGCCCGGGGCGTGGGTCTACGCCGACGAGGACGGCATCCTGATCAGCCCGCTGTCGCTGCACGCAACCTGATCGACGTCCGAGTCTCTACAGGGCGCGGCACCTGCAGGAGCCGACCGGTGGGCGACACGGGCGCGACATCGAAGAGAGGGGACGGTCGCCCACCAGTGGGCTCCTACGGGCATGGCTCTTGTAGGAGCCCACTGGTGGGCGACCATCCCGCCGCATCGAAGCCAAAGCAGGGTAGCGCGCGCGCTCCTGCTCAGCCTCAGCGCAGCCAGCGCAGCAGTTGCCTGGTGACTTCCGGGCGCCGCAGCAGCTCGATATGCCCGGTGCGATAGGCGATCCAGCGGGACTCCGGCGCAAAGCGCAGCCGTCGCTTCGGGTCTCGGTGGCGGCCGAGCGCGCTGTTCAGCGGGACCAGGCCGTCGCCGACCAGACGGTCCGCCAGCAAGCCACGCCGTTCTGCGGTGGTGGCGGCAATGGCATGGCAGGCCACGCCGTCGGGCAGCGGTATTGTCTGCTCGTTGGGGGCATCGCTTACGCGACCGTGTCGCAGATCGGTGATGCCGGCGCTGCGCAATCCACCGATACGCGCCAGCGGCGCGCTGTAGGGCGTGGCCTCGAGCAGCGTGGTCAGACCGTGGCCGGCGCGCTCCAGCGGTGCGCCAAGATGCGGCGTGCCGAGAAAGACGATATGGCGCAGCCGCTGCGGCCAGACGTGACCGGCCTGCGCAGCATGATGGCAGGCGCTGCGGATCACCAAGCCCCCCATGCTGTGGCCGATCACGCTGAGCTCTTCGACTGGCTGCGGCCACGCGGACAGCAGCGCCTCAAGCTGCGCGGCCAGCCGGCGTCCGTTGTCGGCGATGGGCAGGCCCGAGTTGTAGCGTAGAGGCAGGGGAAGGTAGCCGCGTTCGCTGGCCAGCGCGGCGCCGTGGTCGACGCCTTCGCCCTGCGGTGACCAGTGCAAGTCGCTCATGCACAGGCCGTGGACCATCAGCAGCAGCCTGCCGCCGGGCGCGGGAGGCAGCGACGTCGGATCAAGCCTGCGTCCGGCCAGACGCAGCGACATGTCGAGCGCGAGCGGATTGCCATCGGCCGCCAGACGGTCGCCCATGACGCCGTTCAGCGCGGCCAGGAAGGCGATGCGGCGCGGCGAGCGCTCGTCGTCGTCATCGATCGACGCCAGCGCCGGCTCGAGCTGGCGCAGCAGCAGGTCGGCACCGCCACCGAGCGCACGGGTTACACCGTGGATGCTGCGGTAGACCAGACCGGTGATGCCGCCGCTACGCATCCCCGAGGCCAGCCCCAACGTGCGCAGCACGGCGACATGCATGCCCTCGACCACTTCGGCGGCGCCGGTGACGCCCTGGGTGGCGAGGCGAGCGACGCCGCGGACGTCGGCGACGCGGACGAACCGCTTACTTGCGGTCGGTGTTGGCTGGTCAGCGCTCAAGGATCGCCGCCACGCCCATGCCGCCGGCCGTGCACACCGAGATCAGGCCGCGGCCGCCGCCCTTTTCCTCGAGCAGCTTGGCCAGCGTGGCGACCAGGCGCGCGCCGGTGGCGGCGAACGGGTGACCGAAGGCCAGCGAGGAGCCGACCACGTTGAGCTTCGCCGGGTCGATCTCGCCCAGCGCCTTGTCGAGGCCGAGCTTGTCCTTGCAGAACGACTCGCTTTTCCACGCCGCGAGTGTGCACAGCACCTGGGCGGCGAAGGCTTCGTGGATCTCGTAGAAGTCGAAGTCCTGCAGCTTCAGGTCGCGCTCCTTCAGCAGGTTGGCGACTGCCCAGCACGGCGCCATCAGCAAACCTTCGCCGCGCACGAAGTCCACCGCGGCGACCTTGGCGCCGGTCAGGTAGGCGCGCACCGGCAGCTTGCGTTCCTCGGCCCAGGCTTCGCTGGCCAGCAGCGCCGCCGCGGCGCCGTCGGTCAAGGGCGTGGAGTTGCCGGCGGTCAGGGTGCCCTTGCCGGACTTGCGGTCGAACGCCGGCTTGAGCGTCGCCAGCTTCTCCAGCGTGGTGTCGGCGCGCAGGATGTTGTCACGCTCGACGCCCCGAAACGGCGTCACCAGATCCTCGAAAAAACCGCGCTCGTAGGCGGCGGCGGCTTTCTGGTGACTGTCAAAGGCAAGCTGATCCTGCGCCTCGCGCGTAATGCCCCATTCCTGCGCCATCAGCTCGCAGTGTTCGCCCATCGACTTGCCGGTGCGCGGTTCGGCGACGCCCGGGAAAGACGGCTTGAACTCGCCGAAGCTGAAACCCTTGAACGCCGCGCCGAGGCGCTGGCCGAAGCTGCGCGCGCGGTTGATGTCGAGAAGGCGCCGGGTGAAGCGCTCGCTGTGCACGATCGGGACCTCGGAAGTGGTGTCCGAGCCGCCGCCGATGCCGGCCTCGATCTGTCCGGTGGCGATCTTGCTGGCGACCAGGATGGCGGTATCGAGACTGGTGCCGCAGGCGCGCTGCACGGTGATGCCGGGCGTGGTCGGGGCGAGACCCGACGACAACGTCGCTTCGCGGCCGATGTTCCAGTCGCGCGAGTGCTTGAGCACGGCGCCCATCGCCACCTCGCCGAGTTCCTCGCCATGCAGTTTGAACTGCTCGACCACCGCGCCCAGGGTCTTGATCGACATGCCAAGGTTGCCGACGTCGAAATAGGCGGTGTTGCTGCGGCAGAACGGGATGCGGCTGCCGCCGATCACCGCCACCGGGCGCGAGATGCCCTGATTGAAGGCGTGGGGGTTGACGGTTTTCTTCCTGGTTGCCATGGCTGATCGCAGTGGGCCGCCGGCAGCGGCCTGAAGAGGGGGAGCCCAATGCTACACTGAAGGCGCCTTCGGCCCGAGGGCCACTCTCCTTTCCAACGCTCGCGCGGGCGCCCATGTCCGACACGCCTTTGCTGGCCTGCGTCATCGCCATCGAACTCGATTCAGACGCCGTGATGGCGCGCCGCCGGCTGTCTCCAGGCGACGCCGGACAGCTGGCCGCGCACGTGATGGCCGACCTCGCCGAACGCCTGCCGCAGATCGAACGCTGCGGGCTGGCGCTGTCTGGCGCGCTGTACGACGCCACCGAGATCCTGCAGCCTGGCTGGCCCCTCTTCCATCATTTGCAGAATCACTACCAGCGTGCCGTGAAGGGGCTGCCGCAGCTGCTCGCCCTCGGTGAACGCGAGGGCCGCATGCCCGATCCGCAGCTGGAGCCGGATCCACGCCGCGCCGGGAGTGCGCTGGCGTTCCTGCCCTTCGTGCTCGCCGCGCCCGAGGACATCGCCGTCGATCTGCGTCAGGCGCTGGAAGAGCTGCTGGTGGCGTCCGGTCAGCTCGGCGCGGCCAGCGCCCTGGGGCTGCAGACGCTGTTCGGCCTGCGCCTGCAGCACGCCCAATTCATGACCCGCTACGACGTCTGCGCCTTGATGGCGGCACAGCTCGACCCGCTCGGACTGGCGCCGCTGTGGTCGCTGCTGGAAACGGGCCTGTTCACCCCGGACGGCGAAAGCGCGGTCGAGGACGCCCAGGGTGGACGCTGGTACTGGCGCGCGGGACGGGTCGAGAGCGGCTTCAGTGGCTACCACGACTGGCTGGCGGGCGAAGCTGGCCAGATGGCGATCGCCGAAGGCCGGGTCGAGCAAGCCTTTGTGGACGCGCTCCTCACCCAGCGCCAGTATTTGTCGTTGCTGCACGCGCATGGTGTCGATGTGTGGTGGCCCGGTGCGCGACGCGAGGCGATGGTGGAAGTGCTGGCGTCGGGCAAAGCCGACGCCGTTCGCGCCGTGCGGATTCCGCAGCTCGGACTCGCCGCCCTGTTCGCCACCCGCGGCGCCACCATCGTCGGCATCAGCTATCCCTTCGGCAAGGACGGCTTCGCCGAGATCGCAGCGGATCTCGAGCACCTCACAGACGGCGAGGACCTGCAGCGCTGGCCGGCCGATCCGGTCAGCGGTCGACTTGCGCTGATTTGAACCTGTCGGCGATGAACAAAAGAAAGCCCCCGCCATGTGGGTGGCATGGCGGGGGCCGGGTGCGCACGGGAACGTGCGCTTGGGGAGCCTCGATTACGGCAGGATCACTGCATCGATGACGTGAATGACGCCGTTGCTGGCAGCGATGTCGGTGGAGGTGACGTTGGCGTTGTCCACCTTGACGCCATTGCTGGTGTCGATGGTGATGCTCTTGCCGTTGACGGTACCCGCCGAAGTGAGACCGACCACGTCAGCCGCCATCACCTTGCCGGGTACCACGTGGTAGGTGAGGATCGCCACCAGCTGGTCGCGGTTCTCGGGCTTGAGCAGGTTCTCGACGGTGCCGGCCGGCAGCGCCGCGAAGGCGGCATTGGTTGGCGCGAACACGGTGAACGGGCCCTTGCCCTTCAGGGTGTCGACCAGACCGGCCGCCTGCACGGCGGCGACCAGGGTGGAGAAGTCGTCATTGCCTGCGGCGACGTCGACGATGTCCTGTTTGCTCTTGCTGTAGCCGCCGTGGTCGTTGGCCGAGACCGATACCGCAAACGCGGCGGTGAAGGCGAGAAGCGCCAGAGGGCGCAGGAAAGTAGTCATGTGGAACTCCATGGGTAGGTGGGGGGAGGGTGCCGAAGTGGTCCGGGCACCGCAGCAGAATCCCACGCCGACCGTGCGCCCCACGTCTTGTGCAGGTGCAGGGCGTCATCACCTGAGTGAGCCTCACGTCAAGGGACCTTCTGAAAAAAGTCCGCGCAGGTCGCGCGCGGACTTGTTCAGAGGTTCGCAAGGCGCATCAGAAGGCGCGCTCGTACATCAGGTAGTGCGACTCGTCCATGCGCAGGCGGCGGTAGGTCTGCTGCGCGCGCAGGTTGTCGCGCTCGACGTAGAGCCGCAGTCCGCAGGCGCCCGCGCTGCGCGCCTCGCCTTCGACGGTTTCGAACAGCGTGCTGAAGACGCCGCGACCGCGCTGCGCCGGCTTCACGTACACGCTCTGGATCCACCACCAGTCGGCGTTGCGCCAGTCGCTCCATTCGAAGGTCACCAGCAGCGCGCCGATGGAATCTCCATCGACTTCGGCGATCCGGTAGAAGCCGCGGCGCGGATCGGCGAACACGCCATCGACGCCCGCGCGCAGGCGCTCGCGGTCGAGCGCCCTGTCCTCGGTTTCCAGCGCCATGGCGAGGTTGAATCCGGCCAGTGTCTCGATGTCCCCCGGGTTGGCCGCACGGATCCTCATGGTCTTTTCCCCTGTTGCCCGAACCGGACGCGGCTGCGGAATCTCACGGCAGCACCCGCTGCAGAATCGACTGGAAATCGACGCTGTCTTCAAGGGTGCCGAAGGCCAGCCCGCGACCGGTATCGAGTCGAGACCTGCAGAAGGCCGCGGCCAGCGGCAGCAGCGCCGGGTCCGCGTCCGCCGCGCGCAGCAGAATGGAGGCCTGCAGGGCCAGCGCCATGCGCTCGACAAGAAAGCGCGCGCGGCTTTCGATGCCCTCGGAAGATTCCAGTCCAAGCGCCAATGCATCAATCTCCTCCTCGAGCGCCTCGTCGAGATCGGCGGCGGCGCCGAATTCGGCAAACAGCGCCTCGCGCGTACCCGGCTCGCGGGCGATGGCGCGCAGCACGTCGAGGCACTGGATGTTGCCGCAGCCCTCCCATATCGAGTTGAGCGGCGCCTCGCGATATAGCCGCGCGAGTATCGATTCCTCCACATAGCCCGCGCCGCCCAGGCACTCCTGGGCCTCGTTGACAAAGGGTACGGCGCGCTTGGTCAGCCAGTACTTGCCGATGGGACAGGCGACGCGGGCAAGAGCAGCTTCTGCGCGATCGCGCGGTGCGGCATCCACAGCGCGCGCGATGCGCATCACCAGAGCGGTAGCCGCTTCGGATTCGATGGCCAGGTCGGTGAGCACGTTGATCATCAGCGGCTGGTCGATCAGAAGTCGTCCGAAGACGACGCGATGACGAGCGTGGTGCAGCGCCTGTGCCAGCGCCATGCGCATTTCTGCCGCAGCACCCAGCGCGCAGTCGAGGCGGGTCAGCGCCACCATCTGGATGATGGTCGCCACCCCCTTGCCCTCGGCGCCGATGCGCTGCGCGAAGGCGCCGGTGAACTCCACTTCGCTGGAGGCATTCGACCAGTTGCCGACCTTGTCCTTGAGGCGCTGCAGGCGGAGCGCGTTGCGGGTGCCGTCGGCGCGCCAGCGCGGCAGCAGGAAACAGGTGAGCCCGCCCGGCGCCTGCGCCAGCACCAGGAAGGCGTCGCACATCGGCGCCGAGAAAAACCACTTGTGGCCGACGATGGTGTACTCGCCGTCAGCGCCCAGCGGGGTGGCCACGCTGGCGTTGCTGCGCACGTCCGAGCCGCCCTGCTTCTCGGTCATGCCCATGCCGATGGTGACGCCGGCCTTGCCGCTGATCGGGATGTCGCGCGCGTCGTAGATCGGTGCGATGGCTTTCGCGGCCCATTCGGCCAGCGCCGGTTCGCGGCGCAGCACCGGCACCGCGGCGGCGGTCATGGTCAGCGGGCAATTGGTTCCGGCTTCGGCCTGGTGATGCATCATGGTGAGCGCGGCACGCGCCACCTGCGCGCCTTCACGCGGGTGACGCCAGGCGAAGTTGGAGACGCCGTGTTCGACGCCCAGCTGCATGATGCGGTGGTAGGCCGGATGGAACTCGACCTGGTCGACGCGGTGGCCGAAGCGGTCGTGCGTCTTCAGTCGCGGCCGGTCGCGGTTGGCGTCGAAGCCGAGACGGTAGATGCCGTCACCGCAGATGCGGCCATAGGCGGCCAGCGCCTCCTCGGCCCAGCCGCCACCCTCGCGAGCGACCGCCTCGCGCAGGGCGCGGTCGCCGGTCCACAGATCGGTGGACTCCCACGGTGGCGGCTGGTTGTCGACCTGGTGGGTATCGAAATTGGACGTAGGAGACATGGCGGACCATCCGCGGGAAACGATGAGGCAAGCATAGCGCCCCGTGTAACATCGGCGGCGGCCGCACACCGCGTCGACGCGCGCGGCCTCATGCTCTCCTTCCAGTCCATGTCCGCCCACGCCCATGCACACGCCCTACTACGCCGCCGCCTGCCAGACCGACTTCGAAAGCCCCACCCGCCGCAGCGAGATCGCCGCACGCACGCGGCGCATGTGCGAGATGATCGAGCAGACGGTGATCGGCTACGAGCCATTCTTCGACGTGCGCCTGCTGGCATTCCCGGAATTCGCCCACGCGGTGCCGATCCACGACTCGCCGAAGAAGCTGCTGCGCGATCTTGCCGTGGAGCTGCCCAACGAGCACACCGAGGCCTATACGCGCGTGGCGCGGCGTCACGGCTGCTACATCCAGACCGGCACCTTCCTCGAGCGCGACGACGCCTGGCCCGGCGCGGTGTTCAACACCACGGCCCTGGTCGGGCCGACCGGCGTAATGGCCAAGTACCGCAAGATCAACCCGTGGATTCCCTGGGAGGTGCACGCCAGCCCGCACGATTTTCCAGACTACGCGGAGGATCCTTTCCCTGTGGTCGACACTGAAATCGGAATGCTGGGCGTCGCCATCTGCTACGACTGGCTGTTTCCGGAGACGCTGCGCGAGCTGGCCTTCCGCGGTGCCGAGGTGCTGATCCGGGTTTCCGCCTACATGGACCCGTGGGGCGCCAGCGCGCCGATGGATTGGTGGACCCTGGTCAATCGTACCCGTGCGCTGGAAAACACCGCCTTCGTGGTCGCCGCCAACCAGGGCGCACAGATGCGTCACTACCCGCCCTTCAGCTGGCCCGGCGGCAGCATGGTGGTGGACTACGACGGCCGCATCCTGGCGCAGGCCGATCCCGGACCCGGCGAAAAGGTGGTGGTGGCGCCGATCGACATCGAGGCGCTGCGCGGCGAGCGCATCCGGCGCATGGGCCACGACACCCGAGCCCACCTGCGCAGCTCGATCCACGGCTATGCGCAGCGCGAGTACCTGAAGCCTGCCGGAGAAGCGGCCATCAGCGTCGCCTCGCTGAACAAGCGCATCGCCGCCGCAAAGAGGAAGCTGCCATGAATGCCACGCGCGTGTTTGCGCTGCTGCTTGGTGCACTGCTGGCCGCCTGTGGGCCTGCTGATTCGCCGGTCACCGAATTCAGCGAAGCCGACATTGCGCTGAACAACCGCGGCGTCGCCCTGATGGGCCAGTTCCGCTACAGCGAGGCCGAACAGGCCTTCGCCGAGCTGGTCGCCGCCCGCCCGGACTGGCTGCAGGCGCGCGTGAACCACGCCATCGCCACGCTGAACCGCCAGCAGGATGGCGATGAGATGCGCGCGCTGGCGATCGCCGAAGGCGTTTTCGAAGAGGCGCCCGAACACCTGGCCGCTCACTACGTCGCCGCGCTGATGCATCTCTATGTCGGCAACAACGAGGCCGCCTTCGAGCGCTTCTCCTTCGTCGCCGAGCGCGATCCCGATGACGCCCACGCGCTCTACTACCGTGCCCAGGCCCTGCTGCAGATGGGCGACATCGAAGGCGCCGCTGAAGGGTTCCGCGCCACCATCGAACGCGATCCCTACCTGCGCAGCGCCTACTACGGCGCCGGTCTGGCCTTGCGTCGCAGCGGCGATCCCGAAGCCGCGACGCAAATGCTCGCGCTCTACCACCGATTCGACGACCACCCGCGCGCCCAGCTCGCCGAGTTCCGCTACACGCGCATGGGCCGCAAGGCCGAGGCCAAGGCGGTCGACCCGGCCGCAGCGCCGCCACCGGCAGACATCGACGGACCGCTGTTCGCCGCCGCGCAGGTGCTG
>CAZGKE010000017.1:35756-37066 GCA_964526035.1 uncultured Gammaproteobacteria bacterium
GTGGCGCTGTTCGACGCCGACCACGACGGCGATCTCGATCTGTTCGTGCTCAAGGCCGATCGCGGCAACGAGCTGTTCAACAACAACCTCGACGGCAGCTTCCGTCGTCTTGCCAAAGACGCCGGCCTCGACGGCGGCGCACGCCCCAGCCGCGGGCTGCTGGCGCTGGACCTCGACGGCGACCGCGATGTCGACCTGGTGGTGCTGCACGCCGCACCGCCCCACCAGGTATTCGTCAACGACCGCCTCTGGGACTACCGGCCGGCGACCGGCTTCGATGAACTGCTCGATGCCGACCTGGTGGCGTTGAGCGCCGCCGACCTCGATGCCGATGGGCGCATGGCGCTGGTCGGACTGGATCGTGACGGCTCCCTGCGCGCCTGGCGCGCGGATGAGGATGGCGTGCGGCGTTCGCGATTGCTGGCGCGCATTGCGCTCGATGCGCCCGACAGCGCCGCGCTGGCGGCGCTCGATCTCGACGGCGACGGCCGCGCCGAGCTGCTGGTGCAGCATCGCGGTGGCTTCGAGGTGTGGAAGCCGCAGGCGCAGGGCGAGGCGCGCCTGCTGCATCGCGAGGCACTGCGCCTGCATGCGCTGACGCCGATCCTGATCGATCCGGCGCGCGGTCCGTCGCTGGCCGCGCTGGTTGCTGGCGACAGCGGCATGCAGCTCACCCTGTGGGCGCCGGGCAGCGGCCGTCACGCGTTCATGGCCGTGGCGCCCAGCGGCCGCAGCGATCGTGGCGAGGGGATGCGCTCCAATGCGTCGGGCATCGGCACCGGGCTGGCGCTGCGCGTCGGCGACCGCTGGAGCATGGCCGACACCTACGACCGCCACAGCGCCCCCGGACAGAGCCTGCAGCCGCTGGCGCTGGGTCTGGGCGGCGCTGCGCGCGCCGATTTCCTCGAGCTGTTCTGGACCGACGGCGTCTACCAGACCGAGCTTGAGCTGGCCGCAGGTCAGCGCCACGACATTGCCGAAACGCAGCGCCAGCTGGCCAGCTGTCCGATCCTGTTCGCCTGGAACGGCGAACGCTTCGAGTTCGTCAGCGACCTGCTCGGTGTCGCCGGCATCGGCTTCCTGCTGGAGCCGGGCCGTTACTCCGAACCGCGGCCCTGGGAGTTCTTCCGCTTTCCCGAGGGCGCTCTCGTGGCGCGAGACGGCCGCTACCAGATCCGCATCGGCGAGCCGATGGAGGAGATCGCCTACCTCGACACCGCGCGCCTGCACGTGCACGACCTGCCGCCGGGTTGGTCACTCACCGTGGACGAGCGCATGCATACCGGCGGCGGGCCGGCGCCCAGCGGCGC
>CAZGKE010000018.1:0-8109 GCA_964526035.1 uncultured Gammaproteobacteria bacterium
AGTTGCTTTGCTTGTCAGGCTTCACGAATTTCCTGATGGAGATCCTGTTCAGCCCTCCGGATAATTCGGAAAAGCGCGTCGCCCCGTCGTTCTTGAATTTTGCCCGCCAGCGAATGAGTGCGCTTTCGCTGAATATCAAGTGAGACCAGGCCAGTGGATCAGTGGCGCGAGTCGCGGCCAGGCTTGTTGGCGCCCGGGAAGCGCGCGACGGCTCCCGACAGGTGGCTTCAGTTTCCTGCTCAGTCGCATGGCCGATTTGCGGGAGTCGGAGGGCTACCTCGCCACGAACGGATTGCACTGACAACCGCGCGCAGGAAGCGCCTCACCTTGAACGGGACGAAGGTGGCCGTCCAGTAGTCGACAATGCCATCGGCATACGATGTCCGGAATCGCCACGGATGGGTGTTTGCTTCCGGTGACGGCGGAGACGCGCCGGAACCGTGGAGCTGATCGATGCGCCGTTTCCTGCGGTCCGTACCGGGCCTGTTTGCCACGCTTGCGCTGAGTGCACAGGCTGCGGCCGCCACCTATACCGTCGGCAGCGACGCTGCCTGCACTCACACCACCATCAACGGCGCCCTGCTTGCAGCCATCATCAATCCAGGTGCGGACACCGTCCGCATCGCCACCAACGCCACCTGGACTGCGCAGGCGGTGGTGGTGGACAACCAGAGCGTGACCCTGGCCGGTGGATTCCCCAACTGCTCGGCATCGTCCCCGACTGCCGGAGCCCATACGCAGCTCAGCGGTGCCGGCGTGGTGGGCGGTCCAACGCCGGTGATCCGCATCAGCAACAGTCAACCGGGGACGGCACAGGTGGTACTGCGCGACCTGCGAGTGACCGCGGGCACCAACGGCGGCGTGCGGGTGAGCGGCGATGTGCTGGTCACCGTGGAGCGGCTGCTGGTGGTTGGCAATGACGCGACGCACGGCGGCGGGATTCACATCGACGGCGCCGCGGGCGCCAGCGTGGTGCTGGATGAGGCGAGTGGGTTACTGACCAACACCGCCAGCGCTTTCGGCGGCGGGGTCTACTGTGCTGGCCCAGGCCTGTTCGGTACGCGCGGACGCATCTGGCGCAACGAGGCCGGCGACTATGGCGGCGGCGTGTTCGCCACCGGCGGCTGCACCGTCAACGCCTTTCCGAACAATGTCGCGCCGCCCACCAATCCCGGTATCACCGAAAACCGGGCCGGCATCGACGGCGGCGGCATCGACGCCAGCGCAGGCGCCACCATCAACCTGATCGGTACCGCGACGCGTTCGATGCTGTTGCACGACAATCGCGCGCTGAGCGGCTCCGGCGGCGGCATCCGTGCGCTTGGCGCCGGCACCCGGGTGTTCCTTACCGACACCCGGGTCACCTCCAATCTGGCCATTCGTCGCGGCGGCGGTATCGCCATCAGCCAGGGCGCCGAGCTTCTGATCGAGCGCACCAACGGCTGCAGCCGTGGCCTTGCCTGCTCCGAAATGATGTCCAACAGCGCGGCCGGACTGGTGGGCGGCACCGACAACTTCGGTGGCGCCATCGCGGTCTGGAGCGGCGCGCTGGCGCGCGTTGAATCCACCCAGCTGCGTGGACACGACGCGCACCACGCCGGCGCGGTGTTCTGGGTGGATGGCAGCACTTCGCTGCTGGACGCCGAAGGCATCGTGGTCGCCAATTCACTGGGATTGCGCGCCCGCGTCGAAGCGCACAATGGCGCCGTTGCGCAGTTCGTCCACAGCACCTTCCACGGCGGGCTCGCCAGCGGCATCAGCCTGCTCAGCGCGCGAAACGGCGGCTCCGTGAGGCTCTATTCCAGCCTGGTGGCGGAGCAGGCGGGAACAGTCTTCGATATCACCGGCGGCGGCTTCGGCGACGCCGACTGCGTGCTTGCGCACGAGGTGGTTTCGATGCCGCTTTCGTCGACGCGGATCGGGCCGGCGACCGCCGCGTCGGCGCTGATCGTGGGATCGGGCAACCCTCATCTGCGCCCGGACTCGCCAGCCATCGACTTCTGCGATGTCGGCGTGGTGCTGCCGACCACCCGCGACATCGACGGCGAAATCCGCGGCCTCGACCGACCGGAACGCCCCAATTTGCACGGGCCCTACGACCTCGGTGCCGACGAGCACCACGGTGCGGTGCTCGGTCCCGATGTCTTCGCCGATGGCTTCGAACCGACCGGGGGGTGACGCGCGCCATGACAGCGCGCGTCTGCCGACGCACCCAGCCCGGCGCGGTCAGTCCGCAGCCGCCTTCCGGCTAGGGCGTGTCCTGTTCAGCGCCAGCCAGCTCCGCGGCGCGCACCGCCCAATCGCGTCCGGCCTCGCTGCCCTCACCGAAGTGCGCTGCAAGTTCACCGGCCACGCGTGCCTTGACATCGCCGGCGCCAAGCGCCTCTGCATGGGCCCAGGCCGCCAGCAGAAGACCCTCAGCGCCGATGCGGTCCTCGCGCTCGCGGCGCATGTTCGCGAGGTGTACCTGGGCCGTCACCAGGCCCGCATGCACCGCGTATCCGGATTGCACCCAGGCATCTACGGCCTCGGTCAGCAGCGGTTCGGCCTCGGCGCCCCGCCCGAGCTCGACCAGCACGTTTCCGAGGTTGAACTGCGACACCAGGGCGTTCGGATGCTGCTCGCCCAGAGCGAACCGCATGCCCTCCCAGGCGCGTCGTATCAGAGGTTCGGCCGCAGCATGATCGCCTTGGAAGCGAATGATCGCAGCCCAGTTGTTGAGCGACACCAGGGTGCTCCGGTGGAGTTCGCCGAGGCGCTGCCTGCGTGACTCGTACACCGCGCGGTAAAGCTCGCCCGCCTCCTCGATGCGCCCAAGATTGCGCAGCGTGTACGCCAGGTTGTTGCGCATGGTCTGGGTGAACTCATGCTCGCCACCAAACGCGCCTTCCGATTGCGCGATGACCTCCAGATAGAGCTGCTCGGCCTCTTCCCAGCGGCCCTGATCGGAAACGCTCTGCGCCAGATTGGCGCGCGTGGCGACCGTGTCGCGATGGTCGGCGCCGTGGATGCGTTCGAAATGCTGCAGGGTCTCGCGCAGCAAAGGTTCCGCCTCGTCATGCTTCCGTTCCAGTTGAAGCCACTGCGCCAGCGCGGCGCGCGCGACGAAACTGTCGCGGTGGTCAGCCCCCAGATGCCTGACATGCAGGTCGAGCACTTCGCGATGCAGGGCTTCACCCCCCGCGGCGCGCTGCTGCCTGACCAGTTTCAATTTCTCGCGCAGCGACGTCAGGTGCAATGGGTCACCTTCACCCAGAAGTTCGCGGCGCAGGGCCACCGCCTCGTCCTGCGGAGAAACGGACTGCTCCAGCCGTCCCAATTCGCGATAGCTGAAGGCGAGCGATTGGAGCAGTGTCGCAAGGACCAGCGGCTGGTCGGCGAAGCGTGTACGCGCTTCACTGAGCGAGCGCTCGAGCAGCGCGGCATCGAGCATCTTCAGCGCGATGTCGGTGTAGTTGGGCCGTCTGACCCACTCGCTACGGACGGGGTCATCGACGTCCATCAACGCGGCTTCCACCGCATCGCGCAGAACCAGGCCCACCGCGTGCGGGTCAATCGCGAGCAGCATGTCCGACTGGAAGGACACCAGCGTTTCGAGCTCACCGGCGCGCCGCTCCAGGGCCCGGTTTGCGATCAGCGCGGTTCCCAGGGCCAGGCCGAGCGCCAGCAACGCCAGCGCGGACACGGTGCTGAGCAGAGGATTGCGTCGCACACGCATCAGTCCGCGTCGCAGCGGTCCCTGTCGTCGCGCGCTGACCAGGCGCAGATCCAGCCAGGCGCGCAGGTCGTCCGTCAGCCCGGCGACATCGGCGTAGCGATCTTCCGCACGCACTTCGAGCGCGTGCAGAAGGACGGCATCGAGGTCGCCGCGCAGCGCCCGGCTGAAACGTCCGCTCAACACCTGGTCGCGTTCGGCAAAAGTCGAGGCAGCGCGCGATGGCAGGGTGATCGGCGATGTGGCGCTGCCGCCGCCCTGCCGCGGCGGTCGGCCGGTGAGCACGTGGTAGAGCACGGCGCCCAAGCCGAAGACGTCGGCACCGACGCCACTGTCCTTGCCTTCAAACTGCTCCGGGGCGGCAAAGTCCGGCGTGAAAGCGGCCCACTGGGTGAGCGTTGCAGCGCTGCCGTCGGCGTCCTCGAGCAGGCGGGCGATGCCGAAGTCGAGCAGATGCACGTGCCCGCGCGCGTCGACCAGGATGTTCGCCGGCTTGAGATCGCGATGCACCACCAGATGGCGATGCGCGAAGGCTACCGCCTCGCAAACCTGCAGGAACAGCCGCACCACCCCCGCCGCATCGAGACCGCGTCGCCAGCACCACAGGTCGATGCGCTCTCCCTCCACCAGGCGGGTCGCGAGATAGGGCGTGCCGTCATCAAGAACGCCGGCATCGAGCAGGCCGACGATATTGGGATGGCTGAGGCGCGCCAGCAGGCCGTGTTCGCGGCGGAAACGCTCGCGTCCCTGGCTTGCAAGGGCGCCAATGGTGACCAGCTTGAGCGCGGCCACCTGGGTGGCGCCATCGAGATCCCGTTCGGCCCGGTACACCACCGACATGCCGCCGCGACCGATCTCCTCGCCGATGCGCCAGGGGCCGGCTTGTCGCGGCGCTTCCAGTAGTGGCGCGGGCTCGCGGTCCAGCGCACCGCTGCTCCTGTCGGCGGCGAGCAGTCGTTCCACCCGAGCGCGTAGCGGCGCAGCAAGGGTCGTCAGGAAGGGCGCGCGCTCGGGCTCGGGCAGTTCGAGCAGCTGCTCGAGCGCGGTGTCAGCCTCGCGCCACAGGCGCGCTTCATCCGGGGTCATGGCATGACAACCGCAGCGTGGGTGGAGTTGAAAGGCTAGCGCGGCCCCGCCGAGCGCGCCAGCGCCCACACGTCAACCCGCGCGATGCCCGCGCGCGACAGCACGCGCGCGCATTCGGCCAGCGTGCTGCCGGTCGTCATCACATCATCGAGTACGGCGACATGTTCGAGCCCGTCGACGCTGCCGGCCACGAAGGCGCCGCGCACGTTGCGCAGGCGTCCGCGCCGGTCGAGTTCGCTCTGCTGGCTGGTGGCGCGGGTCCGCTGCAAGAGATCGAGGCGCAGCGGAATCCCCATGGCGCGCGCCAGTGGTCGCGCCAGCTCCAGCGCCTGGTTGTAGCCGCGCCGCCGCAGGCGGCTGGCGTGCAGCGGCACCGCGACCAGCGCCTGTGGAGAGGGCGGCGGATCGTCGCGCCAGCGCTCGATCCAGAGTTCGGCCAACACCCGGCCGGCGGCCAGACTGCCGTGGAACTTGAAGCGCGCTTCGAGGCCGTCCAGCGGCCAGCCGTAGCGGAACGGGACGAAAGCGGCGGCGAACGGTGGCGGCTTCTTCTGACAGCGTCCGCACAGCGCGACGGCGACCGCAAGCGGTTCGGCACAGCGCGCGCAGGCCGTCGCGTTGTGCTGCAGGTCACCGCTGCAGCCCGCGCACAGGTCGCAATCGGCAATGCCGCGCGCGCCGCACAAGAGGCAGCGCGTCGGCAGCAGCAGCCGTGCGGCGCTGTCGACCCGGCGACGCCATTCCAAGTTGACAGCCCTCCCTGCGCTTCCCACACTCGCGCCACTCTAGCCTGTACGGCCACCCCATGAACCACCCCGAACTTCGCCCCGACTGGCGCCTGGACGAGGTCCTCGCCCTTTTCGCGTTGCCCTTCAACGATCTGCTCGCCCGCGCGCAGGCCGTGCACCGTGCCCACCACGATCCCAACGCGGTGCAGGTCAGTACCCTGCTGTCGATCAAGACCGGCGCCTGCCCGGAGGACTGCGCCTACTGCCCGCAGAGCGCGCGCTTTCGCACCGGCCTCAAGGTTGAAAAGCTGATGGCGCTTGACGACGTGGTCGATCGCGCCCGCGCCGCGAAGCAAGCAGGTGCCACCCGTTTCTGCATGGGCGCGGCCTGGCGGGGCCCGCGCGACCGGGACCTCGACAAGGTCTCTGAAATGATCGCCGAGGTGAAGGCGCTGGGCCTGGAGACCTGCGCCACGCTGGGCATGCTGAGCGCGGACCAGGCTACGCGACTGAAGAATGCCGGCCTCGACTACTACAACCACAATCTTGATACCAGTCCCGAGTTCTACGGCGAGATCATCACCACGCGCACCTATGAGGATCGCCTGGAAACCCTGGCCCACGTGCGCGACGCGGGCATGAAGACCTGCTGCGGCGGCATCGTCGGCATGGGCGAATCGCGCGCCGACCGCGCAGGCCTCCTGGCGCAGCTCGCCAACCTGCCGGCGCATCCGGACAGCGTGCCGATCAACCGCCTGGTGCGCGTGGCCGGCACGCCCCTAGAAAACGCAGCCGAGCTGGAGCCGGTGGAGTTCGTGCGCACCATTGCAGTGGCGCGCATCCTGATGCCGGCCTCTGTGGTGCGCCTGTCGGCCGGTCGCGAAACCATGGACGATGCGCTGCAGGCGCTGTGCTTCCACGCCGGCGCCAACAGCATTTTCTACGGCGAAAAGCTGCTGACCACCGGCAACCCCGACGTTGAAGCCGACCGCGCGTTGTTCGACAAATTGGGTCTGAAGCCGATGCCCGTCACGGCCTCGGCATGAGCACGCTGCGCGTCGGCGTGATCGGCCTGGGCGCCATGGGTGCGCCGATGGCCGTGCATCTGAAGACCCACGGTCTGCTGGCCGCGGTGTACAACCGCACCGCCAGTCGTGCGTTGGCCTTTGCCGCTGAGCACGGCGTGCCGGCCGCAGGTTCGGTGGCCGATCTCGGGCATCGCTGCAATGCGGTGCTGATCTGTGTCAGCGGCGACGCCGATGTGCTCGACCTGTCGCGCGAACTGAAGCTCTACCTGGCACCGGGCGCCGTGGTGGTTGACTCTTCGACCGTCGCGCCTGCGACTGCACGCGAGGCCGCCGCCATCCTCGCCCAGGCCGGCATCGCCTTTCTTGATGCGCCGGTGTCCGGTGGCGTCGAGGGCGCCCGAAACGGCAAACTGTCGGTGATGGCGGGCGGCGACGCCGAAACGCTGGAGCGTGCCCGCCCATTGCTGGAAGCCTTCGCCGCGCGCATCACCCTGATGGGTGATGTCGGTGCTGGCCAGGCCACCAAGGCGGTCAACCAGGTGATGATTGCCGGCATTGCCGAAGCCGTGTGCGAGGCGCTGGCCCTGGCCGAGAAGCTGGAGCTCGACCCGCAACGACTGCTGCCCACGCTGATCGGTGGGGCGGCGCAGAGCTGGTTCCTGGAAAAGCGCGGCGCCACCATGCTGCGCGACGAGTTTGTCGTCGGCTTCAAGCTGGCCCTGCTGCACAAGGATCTCGGCATCGTGCGGCGCATCGGCGATGAGCTTGACGCTGACCTCCCGATCGTCGACAAGGCGCTCAAGGACTATGCCGAACTGCTGGCGAAAGGCCACGGTGACGACGATATTTCCGGCCTGATCCGGCTCAAGCGCCGCGGCCCCACGCTCTGAGTTTGCCGGCGGAGCCGTTTCGGGCACAATGCCAGCGCAGGGGGAGTGATCACTACACAGGCTCTCCAACATGCGCACTCTGCATCTCCTGCTCGCCACCCTTCTGTTTCTCCCGGCCCTGACCCATGCCCAGCTGCCTTCCGACCTCGAGTTGGTCGAGGTGCAGAGCGGCTTCACCGGCATCACCGGTATTCGCGCGCCCGCCGACGGCAGCGGCCGCCTGTTCGTGCTTGAACAGAGCGGCCGGGTACGTGTCTTCAACGGCACCACAACCCTCGCCGCGCCCTTCATCCGCTTCTGCACTTCGGCCGGGGCAGGTTGTTTCGTGCCGGCCGGCGGATTCACCACTGCCGGCGAGCGCGGCGTGCTCGGGCTCGCCTTCCATCCGCAGTATCCGCTCGATCCACGCGTTTTCCTCAGCTACACCAACGGTGGCGGAAATTCGGTGATCGCCTCGGTCGAGGTCAGCGCCGGCGACCCCAATCTCGCCGATACCACCACCTTCGCGCAGATCCTTCAGATCAGCCAGGACTTCTCCAACCACAACGGCGGCGACATCCACTTCGGGCCCGACGATTTCCTCTACATCGGCATGGGCGACGGCGGCTCCGGCGGCGATCCCTGCTCGCGCTCGCAGACGCTGGATCCGGCACTTCTTTGCA
>CAZGKE010000018.1:8209-30621 GCA_964526035.1 uncultured Gammaproteobacteria bacterium
TCCGGCGGCGATCCCTGCTCGCGCTCGCAGACGCTGGATCCGGCACTTCTTTGCAATGGTCTGTCCGACGACGGCCAGACCGGGTGCCCGAGCAACGGGAGCTGCGGACCAGCCAGCCGCGGTCCGTCCCGCGCCCTGCTCGGCAAGATGCTGCGCATCGACGTCGACACCACGACGCCGGCCGGCAGCAACAACCTTTGCGGCGCGACCGGTGACGGGTCCGCGGCCTATGGCGTGCCCGCCAGCAATCCCTATGCAACGGGCTCGGACAACTGCGCAGAGATCTGGTCTGCCGGATTGCGCAATCCGTGGCGCTTCAGTTTCGACAGGAGCACCGGAGACATGCTGATCGGCGATGTCGGCCAGGGCCCCAGCAATGCGCGCGAGGAAGTCAGTCTGGAGCCGGCGCTCGCGCTGGGCGGACTCAACTACGGCTGGCGCTGCCGTGAGGGTTTCCTGCTTCGCAATACCTCGGCACCGGTATGCAATGCACCGCCATCGTTCACCGACCCGATCCTCGACTACCCGCACACCGAGTCGCGCTGCTCGATCACCGGCGGCTACCGCTATCGCGGTCCGGCGCCGAGCCTGGACGGTCTCTACTTCTTCGGTGACGCTTGCGGCGGCCGGATCATGGTGGCCACGGAAGACGAAGGGGACTGGTCGTTCGTCACCTGGAGCCCGTCGAGCATCGGTGGCATTCGCAGCTTCGGCGAGGACACCCAGGGCAACGTCTATGTCGGCACCAGCAGCACGGTGTTCCTGATCACCGGCGACACGCCGGATCCGGACCTGATCTTCGGCGACGGCTTCGAATAGACGGTTTCGAGCCGTTCGACCGGGCGCGCTTGCTTCAGGCGGCAAGGAATTCGCGGATTGCGGTCGCGACCGGCAGCGCGTCCTCCATGTGCAGGTGGTGATGGCCGGGCAGGCGCACCACCTGCATGTGCGGAATGATGTCGAGGCGCGCTGCCATCATCGAGGCGTCGATGTAGGCCATCGGCGGATCGGCCAGGATCAGCTGGGTCGGGCAGCTGATGGCAGCCAACCAGGCGCGGATGCGCGCCTCGCCGAAGCGCCCGGGGCTGGCGACGGTGAGCCTCGGGTCGGAGCGCCATCGGTAGCCACCCTCAACGCTTTCCAGTCCACGCGAAACCAGCGCTTCCGCGGCCACCAGGCTCATGCCGCCGACCTTGGCGCGCGCGGCCACCACGGTAGCGATGTCCGGATACAGCGCGCCGCCGCTGCGTTCACGAAAGCGAGTGCGCTGGTCGAGTCCGCGCTGCAGTGCCTCGACGGCACGATCGGCCTCGCTGCCCAGTGGGCCGAGGCCTTCGATCACCACCAGACGCTCGACCCGATCACCGCGTGCCGCGGCGAACACGCTGGCAACCGCTCCACCGAGCGAATGACCGAGCAGGGTCGCGCGCTCCAGTCGGAGTGCGTCAAGCGCCATCCCGAGATCGTCGACGTAGTCGATGAAGTGATACCAACTGCCCGGCGGTCTGTGGTCAGACAGCCCATGACCCGGCCAGTCCAGGGCCAGTAGCCGGTGTTGCGGCAAATGTTCCGCCAGCGCAGAAAAACTCATGGCGTTGTCCAGCCAGCCATGCAGGCACACCAGGGGCACACCGTCGGCCGGGCCCCATGCCAGCCCGCGCAGCCGCAAGCCGGAGGCGAGTTCCAGCTCCAGCAATTCACTCACGCCGGAACGCCTCGAAGCGTGCCCGCGAGGCGGCGTCCGCAGCGGGCGCCGCGCCGGGATCGGCCATCTCCGGCCAGTCGGCAGTCGAGCGCCGGATCAGGCTGGCCATCATCGCCGCATGGTCGGCGCGGGCATTCAGGCAGGGGATGTATTCAAAGCGCGTGCCGCCGGCTTCGATGAAGGCGTCGCGGTTCTGCATGGCGATTTCCTCCAGGGTCTCGAGGCAGTCGATGGAGAACCCGGGACAGATCACCTGCAGCTCGCGAACACCTTGACCGGGAAGCGCCTCGACGACCTTGTCGGTATACGGCTGCAGCCAGGGCTCGCGACCGACGCGCGACTGGAAGCTGACCTGCCAGGCGTCGGCGGCGAGCCCCAGTCGTGTCGCGACTTCGCGTGCCGTGTACTGGCAGTGGCAGTGATACGGGTCGCCGGAGGTGAAGTAGCGCTGCGGGATGCCGTGGAACGAGAACAGCAGCCTCTGGGCGCGCCCGTGCGCCGTCCAGTGCTCTTCGACCGATGCCGCCAGGGCATCGAGATAGGCGGGTTCGCGGTAGTAGTCGGTCAGGAACCGCAGCTCCGGCAGCCAGCGCCAGGTCTTCAGTTCGTCGGCGACGGCATCGAAAACCGAAGCGCTGGTAGAGGCCGAGTACTGCGGGTAAAGCGGCAACACCAGAAGACGACGCACGCCGCGGGCATGCAGTTCGCGCATCACCTCAGGCAGTGAGGGACGTCCGTAGCGCATGGCCAGTGCCACCGTCATCACGCTGCCTGAGTCGCAGCCGAGGGCGGCAGCGGTGGCGTCGCGCAGCGTCTGGCTGCCGGTGAGCAGGGGGGAGCCTTTCTTGCCCCAGATGGTGGCGTAGGCATGGGCGGAGCGACGCGGGCGAATCCTCAGGATGACGCCGTGGAGGATCATCCACCAGAGCAGTCGCGGCAGCTCGATGACGCGCGGATCACTCAGGAATTCAGCAAGATAGCGACGAACCGCGCCCGTTTGCGGTGCATCCGGAGTCCCCAGATTCACCAACAGGACGGCGGCGCTTGGCGTCTCTCCATGCTGGAAGTTCGGACGACCAAGAAAACGGGGGCGTGAGATGCTCATGGCGCCCGGATTATGCTGCTCCCGCGTGAAGCATGCATCGGCGAAATAATAGTCTGCCCCAAGCCTTTGTTTTTACGACGACCGTTGCTATAGTCAGCGACAAGGGGCAGGCCCGTGGCCTGTCCGAATGCGCCCCGCAATACTGAACAATGAGCCCAAAGGGCCACCTATGCACCGACTGCTCGCCAGCGCCGTGCTTGTTCTGTCCTCCGCGCTTTACGCTGCGGAACCCGCGGTGGTGGACGATATCTATTTCGCGCAATCCGTCGGTGCGCCTGCCGGAACGGGGTATACCGTCGGCTTCGATCTGCTGTATCGCATCGACCTTGCCAGCGGCGAACGCACGCTGATCGGGCAGATCAAGGACGACGCCTTCGTATACAGCAACATCGAAGGTCTGGCGATCTCGCCGGACGGCCAGCTTTACGGCGTGACCGATTTCCAGTTCAAGGCGCTGCTGCGCATCGATGCCGACACGGCGGAGGCGGTGCGCGTCGGCAATCTTGGAATCGCCGGGCAAGGCGTTGGTTCCAACGACCAGTTCGATTTCGGACTGGCATTCACCTGCGACGGTCGCCTGTGGATGACGTCCGACGCCACCCAGCAGCTCTGGGAGGTGGATCGAGGCAGCGGAACCGCGTCCCTGGTAGGCACCACCGGCGCGCCCATTACCGGTCTGGCTGCGCGCGACCATCAGCTGTACGGTCTGGGCGGCAAGGGCGACCGCAATCTCTACCGAGTCAACCGCGCGACCGGCGCCTCGACGGTCGCCGGTCCGGTGAAGCCCTCCGGAGGAGCGGCATGGTCTCAGGGCGGCCTCGACTTCGACAGCGAGGGGGTACTCTGGGCCACGCTGGACTACGTTCCCAACGAGCTGCGCCCCGCCGACATACTGAGACTCGATCTGGACAGTGGCGCCGGCACGCTGACCGGGACCCTGCCTCTGGTCGACAATACCGGAGCGCGTGCGCTGGCCATCGCACCGCCGCCGTGTCCCGGCATCGAGCCCAGCGGCGTTCCTGTCCTCCCCGACGCTCAGCCGGTACCGGCCAACGGTTGGTCCGGCAAACTGCTGTTGATCATCCTGCTGGGCATGGCGGGTCTTGTCGGCGTCGCCGCGCTGCGCCGCTGAGCGGCGTTGCCGATCGGTTCAGACGCCAAGGCTAAACTGGGCGCTGTTCTGTCGATAGAGGTTTTCCTCATGCGTCGCTGCGTTTCGGTCCTTCTGGTTCTGCTGTGCCTGTTTCCGGCCGTATCGGCAGCGCGCGAAGCACAACGCGCCGCTGATGCCGTGCAGGTGCTGCGCGAGATCATGGCCATGCCCGAGAGCGCCATTCCCGAGGGCCTGCTTGTGCGCGCTCATGCCATCGCGGTCATCCCGGGTGTGGTCAAGGCGGGGTTGGTGGTCGGTGGACGCCACGGGCGCGGCCTGATCGCGGTGCGCGGCTCCGACAACACCTGGACCAACCCGAGCTTCATCAGCGTGACCGGTGGCTCGGTGGGCTTCCAGGCAGGCGTGCAGTCCACCGACATCGTCCTGGTGTTTCGCACCGAGCGCGGCGTCGACTCCATCGTCAGCGGCAAATTCACCCTGGGCGCGGATGCTGCGGTGGCGGCCGGTCCGGTGGGTCGATCAGCGAGCGCTTCGACCGACGCCCAGCTGCGGGCGGAGATCTATTCCTATTCGCGGTCGCGCGGATTGTTCGCCGGGGTGGCGCTTGATGGCGCCGTGCTGGCCATCGATCATCGCGCCAATCAGAGCGTCTACGGACGCAACGTCACGCCACGGCAGATCTTCGCCGGCGGTGTGGACAGTGTGCCTGGCGCGATCGTCGACTTCCGCGACGCGCTTGAAGAGTACACTGGACGCTAGTGGACTGTAACAGGCAATTCAAGACCGGCTCGCTGGGTCTGGCCGCGCTGTACTTGCTCCTCACTCAACCTGTAGCTGCGGCTACAGATTTCGCTCCGGAGCGGCGTACAGCACGCCCATCCCCGCGCGATCCTAGTCTCGAATCAACTGTTACAGTCCACTAGTCCGAACCATCAGCGGAGCGTTCCATGGGTATCACCGGTATCAGCGTCTGGCAGCTGTTGATCATCCTCCTGATCATCGTGCTGTTGTTCGGCACCAAGCGCCTGCGTGACGTGGGCGGCGATATGGGTGCCTTCATCAAGAGTTTCCGCAAGGGCATCAAGGACGAGGACAAGGTCACGGGCGACGCGCCGGCCATCAAGCCCGAGGACGAATCCAGCGACGGCAAGGACGGCTCGAGCAAGGTCTGAGTGATCTGACGTGTTCGACGTCGGCTTCTTCGAGCTCCTGCTGATCGGCATGGTCGCACTGCTGGTGCTCGGGCCCGAACGCCTGCCGCACGCCGCACGCATGGCCGGCGCTTTCCTGCGCAAGGCGCGCATCAGCTGGTTCAACCTGAAGGCCGAGGTGGAACGCGAACTCGAGGCCGAGGAAATCCGCAAGCACGTCCAGAAGGACGTCGAGGATCTGCGCAAGGAGCTTGACGCCCCGCTTGTGCCCGACGACAACCATATCCAGAAGGACGTCGAGAATCTGGGCAAGGAGCTTGACGCCCAGCTCGTGCCCGACGACAGCGTCGACAAAGATGAGCGCCCCTGAACAGGAGCGCCAGCCGGAGCAAGGCTTCCTGTCACACCTGGTGGAGCTGCGCGTCCGGCTGATGCGTGCCGCGCTGGCGGTGCTGGTCGTGCTGTTGGCGCTGTTGCCGTTTACGCGGGAGATCTACGGTTTTCTCGCGGCGCCGCTGCTGGCGCAGCTTCCGGCGGGGAGCCAGATGGTGGCCATCGAAGTGGCCTCGCCGCTGCTCGCACCGCTCAAGCTGGCCTTCTTCGTGGCGCTGCTGATCGCCATGCCGCTGGTGCTCTACCAGCTCTGGGCGTTCGTGGCGCCGGCGCTGTATCGGCACGAAAAGCGCCTGGCCATGCCGCTGCTGATTTCCAGCACGCTGCTGTTCTATCTGGGCTGCGCCTTCGCCTACTACGTGGTGTTTCCGCTGATGTTCGCCTTCTTCACCGGCATGGCGCCGGAGGGCGTCACGGTGATGACCGACATCGGCAAGTATCTGGACTTCGTACTGACCCTGTTCTTTGCCTTCGGAATCGCCTTCGAAGTGCCGATTGCAACGATCATCCTGGTGGCGCTGGGATGGGCCAGCATCGAACAGCTGGCGCGTGCGCGCGCCTATGTCATCGTCGGGGCGTTCGTGGTCGGCATGCTGCTGACACCCCCGGACATTTTCTCGCAGACCCTGCTTGCGCTGCCGGTTTGCCTGCTCTACGAGGTTGGGTTGCTTGCGGCGCGGGTGCTGGTGCGGCGCAATGCCGCCATCGAGAAAGCGGAAGGTTGACAACCACAATGGCTGTTGCAGGCCACCAGGGTGGTGTTCCGTACTAGCTGCGCTTGCCACCCAGCACGGGATGGATCGGCTGCCGCGGTTCTGCCGCCACGTCGAAATTGAGCCACGACAGGAATAGCTGCGTGCCAAGCAGGATCGGCAGGGCCGCCAGCATGACCGTGCCGGCGCTGGCCGGTTCGGCGCTGTGCACCGACAGCCACCAGCGCCAGATCCCGAAGCCCGCACCGAACATGATCAGCGGCGGCGCGAGAAGCAGCTCCAGTGAGGCGGGCGAGAAGCCGCGCACGAAATAGCTGTAGAGCAGGCGGCGTGCAAGGTTGCGCAGGTGCCCGCCCAGGAAAGGCAATGCGACCTTCATCGGGCGCAGGCTGGACGGCGCGCCGTCGTACACCGCGCGCATCGGCATCTCGAGCACCATCGCGCGCAGCTGGCCCAGCTGGTAGAGGACGTCGGATTCGAAGAAGTAGCGCTTGGCCAACGCCTGCAGCGGCAGTTCGGCCAACACGTCGCGATGGATGGCGGTGAAGCCGTTGGTCGGATCGAAGATCTGCCAATAGCCGCTGGATAGCTTGCTCAGGAACGACAGAGCGGCGTTCCCGAAGAGGCGCGACCGCGGCATCGCGGCGACATCGGCGAGTCGATGGAAGCGGTTGCCCTTGACGTAGTCCGCGCGGCCGCCGAGCACCGGCCCCGCCAGCCGGGAAATCAGCGCCGGGTCCATCTGACCGTCGCCGTCGAGTTTGACCACCACCCGCGCAGGTGTCTGCAGCGCCGCCCCATAGCCTGTGGTTACGGCCCCACCGACGCCTTGATTGGTTGCGTGTCTCAGAACGCGTACTCGCGGGTCGGTACAGCCGCTTTCGATCAAGCCCGCGCTGCCTTCAGGGCAGGCGTCGTCCACTGCGAAGATCCAGCCCACTTCGGGCCCGATGCGCGACAACAGCGGCAGGATCTGCGCGGAGACCCGATAGCAGGGAATGACGACGGCGATCTCGGCAGCATTCATGCTCAACGATAGACCCAGTGGCGCGCGATGAAAAAGCTGACAACGGACAGGCCGACCTCGATCATCGGCTTGGCGAGCCATACCCAGGCGAGCGTCAGCTGAGACGCTGCGAAGCTGATCAGGAACGTACTGAGCAGGGTCAGTACAAGCCATGCAAGAACGAACCGGGAAAAGCGCAACCGGCCCAGGCGTGCCTGTCCCGTCCCGGCGAACGTCAGGCGGCCGTTGAGCCAGAAGCCGAGGCAGGCCCCGGCGACGCGACCGAACACGTTGGCCGGAATCACCGCCATGCCCAGTGCGCTCAGCGCGACGAACACCGCCCAGTCGACCGCGACCAGAATGACCCCGATCACCAGGAACCAGGAGCCCTGACGGATCAGCGCCATGCGCGTCGCATCCGGGTTGCCAGATCGCGCTCTCGCATCAGGTCGCGACGCTGTTCCGGCGGGCCCTCGGGTAGCTGCCACAGCACGGCGTCGTTGATGGCCTGCAACCGCCTGGCGCCCATGGCAGAGAGCCTGTTGCCGAGATCAGGAATCACCGGTTGTCCGCCGATCAGCACGTGGGTGAAACCATGCTCGTGGAGAAAACCGCGCAGCCGCGCTTCGTCGGCTCGATCGGTCAGGGACCGCGCTTTGGCAAGAAGCTCCGGGTCGTACCAGGAGAGTACGAAGCCGCGACCGGCGAGCTCCGCATGAAACGGACGCCCCGCGACAAGCACCCGTTCATGTCGGCCGAGATTGTGCAGGAGCAGCCGTTCCGGCGCGAAGGCGCTCACCACATTGTCCGGTTCACCGCCGCGGGAAACGAGCATCTTCAGACCACCGAAACGCAGTGTCCAGTTGACGTTGGCCTGGTAGGTGAAGTTCAAGGTCGCCAGCAACATGCCGGCTGCGATGGCCAGCCGTTGGGCGCGCACTGCCGCCAAACCGGCCAGCATGGGAACCAGCATGAGGACCATCGCCGGGTGCGCATAGCGCAGGTACTGCACCATCAGCAGCATGAACATCACCATTCCCATGGAAACCATCGCCAGGGGACGGGTGCTGCGCGCGGCCAGTGCAAGGGGCAGCACAAGCGCGAGGCCGATCATCTGGAAGCCGCCGGCGCCCCGCCATCCTTCAAGCATCCTGTCGGTTTCAAAGACCAACCGCCACAGGATGTCGGCGCCGAACTGACCGGTGAAGCGCGGATCGAGGAAGTTCGCTTCCGCAAAATAGGGCGAGGCGAACACGGCGTTGAACAGGGGCAGCAGCGGATTGCCGGCCAGCGCCCAGGCAAACGTGTAGCTTGAACCACCGACCAGCACGCCCAGCGCCAACGCCGTCGGCAGTGCCTGCCATGGCACGCGTCCGCGCCATTGCCAAAGCAGCCAGGCGCCAAGCAGCAGCGCCGGCAGCCCGAAGCTGGCCTTGAGCGCCAACATGAATCCCGCCAGCAGCGCGGCTACCCGGAGCGTCGGTCCATGCGCGCCGCTTCCGCTGCGCTGGATCAGCCATGCCAGCGCGAGGACATAGGTCGTGCCCGGTCCCTCGGTCTGCATGCCCCCCATCAGCATCGCGGTCATCGGCAGGCTGGCGTACAGCAGCACAGCAAGCCAGGCCATCGGCGGAGCCAGGCCCACCGCGCGGCACAGCGAGGCGACCAGCCAGGCGGAGGTCAGCAGCCAGACCAGGTTGACGCTGCCGCGCGCTTCGGCGCCGACCATGACCTGGACGATCGCCTGGATTACGTCACTGCCCCACGGCGCCAGCGCCCAGACCTGGCTGGCAGGATCCATGCGGTAGAAGCCGAGCGCCTGCAGTTGCGCAGGAATTCCGAGGTGATAGGCGAGGTCGTCGAACTGCAGCGTGGGCAGCCAGCCCGGGGTCGCGGCGAGACCCAGCGCCAGAACGCCGAGCGCAGCCATCCGCGGCGCGGCGGTGACCGCGCGCCGCCAGCCCTTGCGCAAGACACATGACTGCCGCAGCAGCGCGCCGCGGTTGCCGGCGATGATCGCCGCAAGGCCCAGCGCATACACCCAGTCCCGATGTACCCGGAGCGGGAGCAGCCAGCCGACCACGGCGGCGATCAGCGCCAGACCGACCAGCAGCGCGAGCACCGGTCCGGCGCGCGTGCCGCGCGTCAGCCGTTCGCCGAGCGCCAATGCGGCGCAGACCAGCAGCGCCGTGGCGGCCAGCGGCATCGGCCCGACCATGGCGACGTGCGCGCCGAGGCCCACGATGACCAGAGCGTTGGCAAGTCGCCAGCGTTGCCAGGCAACCAGCAGCGCCGCCATCAACAGCCCGATCAGCGCCAGCCAAAGCAGCTCCTGCGCTCGATGGGACGGCATGGCATCGATCAAGGACGAACCCCAGAAGCCGAGGGCGAGCAGGGCTACGCCGCCCAGCAGCAGCCATGGCGCCGCGCGAAGAACGGGAGGAAAAACGCTGTCCATGCAGGGGCGAGATGACGAAGGGGCGGTCATGTTAGCAGCGGAGATCGCAGGCACCGCTACAATGACGCGCCGTTGCCCGGAGGCCCCCCAATGCCGCGAAACACGCTTCACTGCATCGTTCTCGCCGCTGGCGAGGGCAAACGCATGCGCTCGGCGCGACCCAAGGTTCTGATGCCGCTGGCGGGAAGGCCGCTGCTTGGACACGTTCTCGAAGCTGCATCCGCCGTGCAACCGGAAGCCATCCATGTCGTCTACGGCCATGGCGGCGATCAGGTGCGTGCAGCCTGTGCCGCCCACGGCGAACTGCAGTGGGCCGAACAGGCGGAGCAGCTCGGCACCGGACATGCGGTGCTGCAGGCGCTGCCCGCAGTCGCCGACCATGCGCGGGTGCTGGTGCTCTACGGCGACGTGCCGCTGATCGAAAGCACCACGCTGCGGCGCCTGCTCGACGCGCCCGGACCGCTTGCCGTGCTTGCTGCCGAACCAGCCGACCCCACCGGCTACGGGCGCATCGTCCTCGATGCTTCAGGTCGGGTGGCCGCGATCGTCGAACAGCGCGACGCCACCCCCGCCCAGCTCGCCATCCGCAGCATCAATACCGGCATCGTCGCCGCCGACGCCCACGCGCTGAAGCGCTGGCTGGCGGCGCTTCGCAACGACAACGCCCAGGGCGAGTACTACCTGACCGACATTTTCGCCATGGCCGCGGCGGAAGGGCACCCTGCGAGCGTCGTCGCCTGCGCAGATCCATTGGAAGTCGAAGGCGTGAACGATCCCTGGCAGCTGGCGGCGCTGGAGCGCTCCCTGCAGCGGCGCAGGGCGCAGGCGCTGAGCCGCCAAGGCGTGCGCCTCGCCGACCCGGCGCGCTTCGATCAACGTGGCAGCGTCGAGGCCGGACGTGATGTCGAGATCGATGTCGATGTGGTGCTCGAGGGTCGTGTGGTACTTGGCGACGGCGTGCGCATCGGACCGTTCTGCCGACTGCGTGACGTCACGCTCGCCGCGGGCACCGAAGTACGCGCGCACTGCGATATCGAGGGCGTCGTCACCCATGGTGCCTGCACGATCGGCCCGTTCGCGCGGCTGCGGCCCGGCACCGAGCTGGCCGAGGGCGTGCACGTCGGCAATTTCGTCGAGGTCAAGAACAGCCGCCTTGAACAGGCGGCCAAGGTCAGTCATCTCAGCTACGTGGGCGACGCCAGCGTGGGCGCGCGCAGCAATCTTGGCGCGGGCACCATCACCTGCAATTACGATGGCGCCAACAAGCACCGCACCGAGATCGGCAGCGATGCCTTCATCGGCTCCAACAGCGCACTGGTGGCACCGCTGAGCATCGGTCCGGGCGCCACCATTGGCGCGGGTTCCGTGATCAGCAAGGAGGCGCCTGCAGGCGAGCTCACGCTGGCCCGCGCGCGCCAGGTCACGCTCAAGGGCTGGCGGCGACCGAACCGTTCCTGATCTCGTCGGTCCTGCAGGAAGTCCAAACGACGGTGCATCGTCGGCGCACGGCATGTCTTGCCGGACGGGGTGCAGGCGTACAGAATGACTGCATTGCCTTTGTGGAGCGGGCCTTTGATCGATCCCGACGGGTATCGCCCGAACGTCGGTATCGTGCTGATCCGGGAGGATGCGCGGGTGTTCTGGGCCAGAAGAGTGGCGCGGGACGGCTGGCAGTTTCCCCAGGGCGGCATGCGTACCGACGAAACGCCGCTGGAAGCCATGTACCGCGAGCTGCGCGAAGAAACCGGGCTGCAGCCGGATCATGTGGAGGTGCTTGGTGCCACGCCGGGCTGGCTGCGCTATCGCCTGCCGCGCCGCTATCTGCGGCGCCACGAGAAGCCGATGTGCATTGGCCAGAAGCAGGTCTGGTTCTTGCTGCGCATGCTGGGCGACGAGAGCCAGCTTCAGCTCGATGCCTGCGACAAGCCCGAATTCGACCACTGGCGCTGGGTGGATTTCTGGTATCCGATCAGCCACGTGGTGCCCTTCAAGCGTGGCGTCTACGAGCGCGCTCTGCGCGCATTGGCGCCGCTCACCGGGCCACTGGGTGATGTCGCCGAGCAGGTGCTGGATTCTGCGCCGCCGACGGTCGGTGCGGTCGACGACCAGCCTGCCGAACGGCGTCGTCGCGGACGCGGGCGCGAGCGCAAGACCGCGGGGTATTGACAATCATTCGCATTTGCGTTTGAATGGAACCCTTCCATTCCCGGGTGCGACATGTACGTCTGCGTCTGCAATGCCATCACCGAGCGAGACGTCCGCCAGGCTGCCGCCGAGGGCGTACGTACCCTGACCGAGCTGACGTTCCGGACCGGCTGCGCAGCCACCTGTGGAAGCTGTGCATCGCACGCCGAGAGCGTGCTTCACGAGTCGCGTGCGAGCCACGCCGGCGCGCTGCTGCCGCTGCTCGAAGCCTGAATCAGGGTCAATGCGCACGATTCGCGTTTCGACGCGCTGGCGTCCAAGCCGATAAGCTTTGCAGCAGGTTTTCTGTTAGCGAGGCTTCCATGAAGGGCGACGCCAAGGTCATTGAGCACCTCAACAAGGTGCTGCTCAACGAACTGACCGCCATCAACCAGTACTTCCTGCACGCACGCATGCTCGAGAACTGGGGTCTGAAGCGACTCGGCGAACACGAGTACGCGGAATCGATCGACGAAATGAAGCACGCCGACACCTTGGTCAAGCGCATCCTGTTTCTGGGAGGCCTGCCCAACCTGCAGAAGCTTGGCAAACTCTTGATCGGTGAAAGCCCCAAGGAACTGTTGGCTTGCGACCTCAGCATCGAGCAGGCGGCAATCGCCGACCTGCGCGCCGGAATTGCGCACTGTGAGAGCGCCGGCGACTACACCAGCCGGGAGTTGCTCGAGAGCATCCTGGAAAGCGAGGAAGAGCACGTCGACTGGATTGAAACCCAGCTCGAGCTGATCGAGCGTGTCGGCCTGGAGAACTACCTGCAGACGCAGATCGGGGCGTGATCCCGCGCCGGCTCAAGCGCCGGCGTTGGTGAGCAGCGATTCCAGCGCGTGGGTCACGCGTCTCAGCTCCTGACCGAGCGCCAGCACCAGCCGAATGGGATCGTCCAGCGTCTTGCTGCGGGCGCCATGCTCGATCTGCCTGGCCAGGTCGGAGAGGCGCAGGGCGCCCAGGTTGGCGCTGGTCGATTTCAGCGAATGGGCGGGTCCCACCAGCTCGGGTGTGTTGCCGCTCATCGCCGCCTCATGGAGGCGAAGCAGAGTCTTCGGCGTGTCCTCGAGGTAGACGCGCACCAGATCGGCAAACTCGTTGCCCATGACGTCGAGGAGATCGCGCACGACATCGCGGTCGAGCGGTTCGCCTGAAGGCGCCTCGCTGGCCGCGCTGTCGGCTGAGGGCGCCGCGCGGGAAGCCGTTTCCTGCAGTGCGCCATGATCAACCTCCACTTCTGACTGCGCGCCGGATCCGACGACGGCCAGCACCGGTTCGCGGTCGGACTTGGGCACGTCGACAGGTGGTCCGCCCTTGGCCAGCCAGCGCCGCAGGGTATCGGCCAGCTGGGCACGATTGAGCGGCTTGGAAAGGTAGTCGTCCATCCCCGAAGCCAGACAACGCTCGCGATCGCCGGTCATGGCGTTGGCCGTCATGGCCACGATCGGAAGGCGGCGCCGATCCGGGTCCAGGGCCTCCTCCTCGCGGAACAGGCGGGTGGCGGAATAGCCGTCCATGATGGGCATCTGGCAGTCCATCAGGACCAGATTGAAGCGCTCCCTGGAGAGTTTCTGCAGCGCTTCCTCGCCGTTCTCGGCGTGATCGTGCGTCAGGCCCAGCAGTGACACCAGTTTTTCCACGACCTTGCGATTGACCGGGTTGTCCTCCACCAGCAGCAGGTGACCGCGAAGCTTGGTCGGAACGTCGGCAGGCGCCGGTTCGGGCGCCGCACCGGCGAGCGTCGAATAATCGGCTTCCAGGGCTTCCGTTGCCACCTGGCTGCCGGCGAAAAGGTCGGCCATCGGTTTGCGCAATTCGTGTTCGGCCGCCATCCGCGGCACCAGCACGCCACGCGGATGGTCGCGCAGTTCGCTGGCGACCGGATCGGCCCCCGCCAGAAACACGAAGCGGATGTTGTCGAGTGCCGGCTCGCGCGTGACGTTGCGCACCAGTCCCACCGCCGTGGTGCGCATGCTGGAGAGGTCGATGGCGACCAGATCGAAGGCGCCGCGTTCGCGCAGCTGCGCACCGCGGCGCAGCTTGGCAAGGGCATCGGCCGCAGCGCCCGTGGTCTGCAGCTGCAGTCCCCAGCTGCCGAAGAAAGTGCCCAGACGGTCGGCGTAACTCTGCTGCGAAGTAATGATCAGCGCGCGCGCACCGTGCAGGTCGCGGCGCATCTGCGGCAGGTCGCCGACCGCCTTCAGCAGCGGGATGCTGAACCAGAACAGCGAGCCGCGACCGGGTTCCGACTTGACGCCGATCTGGCCGCCCATCAAGTCGACCAGGCGCTTGCAGATCACCAGCCCCAGACCGGTGCCGCCGCGCATCCGGGTGGTCGAGGCGTCGGCCTGGGAGAATGGCCGAAACAGCCTTTCGGCGGCTTCGGGCGCAATGCCGATGCCGGTGTCGCGAATGCCGAAAAGCACTTCATGGTGGCTGGCGGAGTCGCTGCGCCGGGTCAGACTCACGCTGACGTGACCCTTGTCGGTGAACTTGATGGCATTGCTGACCAGGTTGGTCAGCACCTGACGCAGGCGCACCGGGTCGCCGCGTACCGAGGCGCGTACCTTCTCATCGATCTTGATGTTGAGCCGCAGGCCCTTGGACTCGGCGTTGCGCTCCATCAGCTTGGCCACCGACTCGGTCAGCTCGCGCAGATCCAGCGAAGTGCTTTCCAGCTGCAGCTTGTTCGCCTCGATCTTCGAGTAGTCGAGGATGTCGTCGACGATGCGCAGCAGTTCCTTGGCCGACTGGAACGCGGTCGAGGCATACTCAAGCTGATCGGGCTGCAGTCGCGTCGACAGCAGGATGTCGAGCAGCGGAATGATGCCGTTGAGCGGCGTGCGGATCTCGTGGCTCATGGTGGCTAGGAACTCGCCCTTGGCCAGCATCGCGGCCTCCGCAGCCTGCTTGGCGTCGAGCAGCTCCTGTTCCAGCCGTCGGTGTTTTTCGAGCTCGCGCACCAGCGTGTCGTAGTCCTCGGGCATTGGCGCGATTTGCGGACCTTGAGCGTCATCCACGAACCGTGGCTCAAGGCGCGGGGACGGCATGACATGGCGTCGGCCCCCGGACACATGCAGTGCCGACAGCAGCGGCGCGAGCAGCAGCGCCGCCGCCCCACCCAGGCCGATACCCTCGCCGGCGCCGAGATGCGGTGCCACCGATCCCAGCAGCAGCGCCAGCACGGCGGCGAGCCACAATGGGTGACTTGGCAGTGACAGGACCGCATAGGCAGCCAGAGCCGCGCATCCAAGCGCCAGCGGAATCAGGGTCTGCGCGTTTTCCGGCGCGAGCATGATGAAGGCCCCGGTGCCCCAGATCACGGCAGTCGTGAGGAACCCCCCCAGCGGGATCTCCTGGAAGCGCGACTGCGCCTCGGGATCGAGACGCGCCCACCATGAGCGCGTCGCCAGCAAGGCGGCAAAAGGCGTCAGGGCGATGATCAGCCAGATCAGGTGGGCGCGGTCGAAATTGCCCTGCGTCTGCAGGCCGGCCAGCAACAGCGTGGTAAGGAAGGCCACCAGGGAGAAACGCAGCGCGCTACCGTGCAGCGGCTTGATGTCCTCGGCAGGAATGGACGGGCCTCGATTTTTTTTTGTTGCCATGATCCACCTATCGCGCAAGGCGCGGGAAATTGCGGCTCCATCTGCCATCAAGCGGTTTGCTGATGCTGCTCCCTGAGCGGCGCGCAGCCAAGATACTTCGCCTTGCCGGCCGCTTCCAAGCCCGCACTATGCCACGCCATCGCGGCTGTCGGGCCTGCATGGCGGCGGATTCGCGAATCGATGCGAGACGGCGGCGTGGCACCGGCAGGTCAGCGAGACAACCCATGCGAAGCGCAGAGGTCCGCTAAATCGCCGCCTGGAAGTCGAACTCAAGGCGGTGTCCGGCACCCTGAACAAAATTCCCCTGGATATAGTCCACGCCCGCCATCCAGATCGCCGCTGCACCGCCGGCATCTTCAATATGCGGGGCAATCACCTGCTTGCCCAGCGCATGACAACGGTCGACGATTCCGCTCAGCTCGGAGCGCAGGCCGAGCGCCTCGGGCTGGTTGCCGACATACCTCGGATGGACCTTGATCCAGTGGGCGGGGAGCCGATCGAGCAGCTGTGCGGTCGACGACGAGGCCTCGAACGAGGACAGGCAGAAACGCACGCCGCGCGGCTCGAGGGCTGCACAGAATCTGGCGACATCGCGGAGATTGTCCTGCACCTGCGCCGGTTTGAACTCGATCACCAGGTGTTCACCGGACAGGCGCCTGGCGTCCAGCGTCTGGGCGATCCAGTCCGCATGGTCGGGCTGCAGAAGCGACTGCACGGATTGGCTGACGAACAGCGTGACCGGGCCCCCTCCGCGCTGGCGGTCATCGAGGGTTCGCAGCACCCGCGACAGGACCCAGCGGTCAATTTCGACGATGCTGCCATGGCGTTCGGCCACCGGAACCAGGTCGCCGGCCGGACGCAGTTTCCCGGAGGCATCGCGCAGTCTGAGCAGGACCTGATAGAGCTGGTGGGCCTCGCCCTGCACCGGGAGGATGGGCTGAAACAGCAGTTCGAAACCGTCCTCGCGCAGCGCCGTTCCGATGGCCGCGGCAAGCGCACGCTCGTCCTTCACGTGGGTTTCTGTCACCGGCCGATGGTGCAGGAACTTGCGCTTGTCGTCGCGCGCAAGTCGACAGGCGCGCTCCGCGGCGGTCAAGACCCCGCCGGCGTCGGCCAGACCCAGGGAAAGACTGCATATGCCGATCGATATCGGTACCGCCAGTGACTGCTCGCCGAGTTCGAAGAGATGCACGCGAAACTGCTCGAGGATGTCCTTGGCCAGGGCTTCCAACCCGGCTTCATCGCGCTGCGGGCAAAGCAGGATGTAGCTGCGATCGCTGAAGCGGGCGCCGAGCCCTTCATCCCCGATGTGCTCCGCAATCAGCCCTCCGGTCTGGGTCGCGAGCGCCTCGTATACGGCGAGCGTGAGGCGTTCACGGAGCGTAGGTGCGCTGTCGATCTCGATGAACAGGACACCGCCGGTGCTCGGCTGCTCGCGGGCCAGCGCCGCACTCAGCTGGTCCAGCAGGTAGGCGCGTTCATAGAGCCCGGTGACCGGATCGCGCAGATTGCGCTGGTGCACGCGTCGGTGGCTCGCGCGCGCGCGGCGCACGCGGTTGGTGACTGCCGAGATCAGGTGCTTGGGACGGATCGGCTTGGCCAGAAAATCGTCGCCGCCGGCGTCCAGCGCCGCGAAATGCTTGTCCTGGTCCTGCTCGCCCGACAGGAAAACGATGGGCGTGCCGACAAAGGGCGCGCGCTCGCGGATGATCGCGGTGAGCTCCATGCCGTCGACATTGGGCATGTAGAGATCCATCAGGATCAGGTCCGGGTGGAAGTCGTCGAGCACCGACAGCACCCGCAGCGGGTCGGTTTCGGCGCGTGTCTCCATGCCGGCATTGCGCAGGATCGATTCAGCGAACAGCGCCTGTGAGCGGTCGTCCTCGACGATCAGCACGCGGAAGGGATCGGCGCGTTCGACGTCGAGCAGCTCGCGCACTTGTTCGACGATCAGCTGCGGCTCCAGGCTCAGCGGCACGAAGGCGTCGGCGCCGGCGCGCATGGCGCGCAGCCGCGAGGGCAGTTCGTCATTCTCAGCCAGGGTCATCAGCGCCAGACGGTGCCCGGATTTCTGTCGCGCCGTGCGCACCCGCTCGCCGATCCGGTCGAGGCTTCCTTCGAGACCGGTGCCGAGCACGATCAGATCCGGCGTCAGCGCGCCGAGGACTTCGGCAAATTCGTCCGCGTTGTCGATCGATTCGATGCTGTGACCGTCTGCCAGAAGCAGCCCGGTCAGTGCGCTCATGGCCTCACTGCCATCGCTCAGCACGAAAATGCGCTTGCCGCTGTTGACGACGCGCGCGGGCGCGGTCGCAGCGGGGTCGCCCCGACCCATGGTCGCTGCATCCGATGACCCGGCCTGCGGCAGTTCGGGTGGCTCGGCGTCCACGGTGAAGCGGCGCCAATAGTGCGGCGGGGCCGTGCGCTGCGTGGCGATGCCGCTCGAAGGATCGACAGGCGCAGTCATCGCCTCGGTAGTGAACGCTTCGCCGGTTGCGACCACCGCCTCGAAGCGCGCCAGCAGGTCTGCAGCGCGACGCGAAGCTTCCTGATCAGGCAGCCGCTCATCGCGCACGAAAGGCTCGAGCAGCAACTCCAGGGCATAGAGCTGCTCGCTGACATCAAGCACCCCGTACTTCCCGGACGCACCCGCCAGTGCCTGGGCATCCTGGTACAGCATGCTCAGGGCATTGATGTCCCAACCCTCGCTGCACAACCGGCTGCCCCGCCGACGCAGTACATCGATGCGTTTCGGCAAATGGCGCAGGAAGGCCTGGCGGAGTTCGGCGGACTGCTGGGTTTCCTCGGCGCTTCGCATATCTGCAACAAAATGTTACGAAGCCCGACTATAGCAGCCGGAGTTGGCGCTTTACCACTGATTTAAAAGGGCTTTACGACAACCAGAACGACTGCGCCAATCAGGGCCACAGCCGGCAACTCGTTGAACCATTTGAGCCACAGCCGGCTATGCGGGCGCCGTCCGGCGGCGAAAGCGGCCGCCAGGCGCACGCAGTAGAGGTGATAAGCGATCAGGAAAAGCACCAGCAGCATCTTTCCGTGCAGCCAGCCCTGCCACAGATAGCCCTCCACCGCGACAGCCCACCAGTACAGCAGGAGCATCCCGAAGGTGATCGCCAGCACCCCGCCGATGTGGGTGATGGCGAGCAGGCGACGCTCCATGGTCACGAAGCGGGCGTGGCTGGCCTCGTCGTGCGCTTCAAGGTGGTAGATGAACAGGCGCGGCAGATAGAACAGCCCGGCGAACCAGGTGACCAGGAAGATGATGTGAAAAGCCTTGAGCCAGAGCATTCGCTATATTGTCTTGAGTCAGAAATGATGCTGCCGCGGGAGCAAGGCGGCGTTCCCGCAGTCTAACGCGCGAGCGGGCCGTCCAGGCCGCCTGCCATTGCCCGAGGTGTCAGCCTCAGTGCCGATCCTTGACGCAAGTGAATCCACAGGACTATAAGCGCCGTCCACAACGCAGCCGGGGTCGCAAGCGCCGCCGGCTCCGCCCCGACTCGTCCAGGCATGTCCGACTACCACGCTTCGCTCATCGTCACCCGCATCGATCCGCGCCGTCGGCGCCGGGTCCGGCTGCTGCTGGCGACGCTGTGGCTGCTGTCGCTGTACGGCGCGTTCGAGATCGCCAGGCGGGTGGCCGTGCCCAATTATCATGCATTGGCCGGAGAAGCCCGGACCGCGAACCGGGAGCTGTCGGAGCTGCGCGAACAGAATCAGCGGCTCAACCAGCGGGTCGCCCTGCTGCGCCGTGCCGAGGAAATGTCGCGCGCTGCCAATGCAGCGCTGCAGGCGACGCTGGCAGAGCGCGAAGCCGATACTGCCAGCATGCGCAACGACCTGTCGTTCTACCAGCGGCTGACCGGGGGTGAGGGTCGCCGCCAGGGCCTGGCCGTCTACAGCGTGGCATTGCAATCGGTCCCCGGCAGTTCGGCATTCGCTTTTCAGGTCACCTTGACGCAGAATCTGAATACCGCACGGCAGCTCAAGGGCACCGTTCGGTTGCGTGTAGACGGGGTACTCGACGATCGCCTGGTCAGCCTGGGTTGGACAGATCTGCAGCAGGATCCGCAGGCGCAAGCGCTGGCATACGAGTTTCGCTATTTTCAGCAGATCGGCGGGAATTTCATACTGCCGGAAGACTTCGTCCCCAATCGGATACGCGTTCGCGTAGTGCCCGATTCCGGAGCGGAGATCGTCGAGGACATTGCCTGGCAGGAAGCCCTGGAACGAGGAGATTCGAACGATGTTTGGGAGCGAACGCAACAAGAACGGGAGGCCGACGGCTAGCGTGGAAACCCTGATTGGACACAAGGTGACCGTGCGCGGCGACGTCAGCTTTTCCGGCGGCCTGCATATCGACGGCCGGGTCGTCGGCTCGGTGGTGGCCGAAGAAGGCAGCGAGGGAGTGGTGACGCTCAGCGAGAAGGGCGTCATCGAGGGCGAAGTGCGTGCCCCCTTCGTGATGGTAGACGGCACCCTGAAGGGCGACGTGGTGGCCACCGAGCGGGTGGAACTTGCCGCCAACGCGCGGGTCGAGGGAAACATCTACTACAAGGTGGTGGAGATGGCGGCCGGCGCCACCGTGACCGGGCAACTGGTGCACGCCGAGGAGCCACGCAAACGCCTGACGGGACCGGAATCCCTGAAGGAAGCCTCTTGATGTTCTGCCGCGCCGCCCCCATTTGAGCTGCCATGACCAGCACCGCACCCAGCTATCTCGACGGCACCGGCCAGGCGCTGAGCGTCACCCCGGCCGCCGCGGCCAAAGTGCGTGCACTGGTCGCCGAGGAGGCCAACCCGGAGTTGATGCTGCGCGTCTATATCACCGGCGGCGGCTGCTCGGGATTCCAGTACGGCTTTGCCTTCGAGGAGTCCCGAGAGGACGACGATCTCCGACTGCAGCAGGAAGGCGTGACGGTGTTGGTTGATCCGCTCAGCCTGCAGTACCTTGCCGGCGCAGAAATCGACTACATGGAGAGTCTCACCGGCGCCCAGTTCGTGGTCCGCAATCCGAACGCGCGCACCACCTGCGGCTGCGGATCCTCGTTTACGGTCTGAGCGGTCCAGGCGACGCATGGCGCTCGATCTGTCGCGTCGCAATGCGTTTGCCTCGTTGGCCATCGAACGCGGCGGCGACGCCGTGGATCGCCCGGGCTGGATCGAGGCGCAGCGTCTGGACCCGCGCGCGCACCTCATCCTGATCGACGATCACGGACGCGCCGCCCTGGACAGCGGCGGCGGCCTGCTGCGCGTGCCGCTTCACAGCGCGCCGGTGACGGACGAGGAGCTGTTCCTGGGCGTCGAGGCCGGGGCACCCGTGTTCGCCTGCTTCGGCTGCGAAGCGCCCGACGGCTGGCTGGGGCTGCGCGAGGCGGCGACGCAGCTGCCCGCAGCCGAGGCCAGCCTGTTCGCCTATGCGCGTGCCATGTTGACCTGGCACCGCGCCAGCCGCCACTGCGGCGCCTGCGGCGCCCTGACGCTGCTGCGCCCCGGCGGACGTGCGCGCCGCTGCAGCAACGAAGCTTGCGCGCGCGACCACTTCCCGCGCACCGATCCCGCCATCATCGTTCTGGTCGAACATCAGGGGCGCTGCCTGCTGGGTCGTCAGGCTTCCTGGGCGCCCAAGCGGTTCTCGACACTGGCCGGCTTTGTCGAGCCTGGAGAGACCCTGGAGGATGCGGTGCGGCGCGAAGTCGCCGAGGAAGCCGGGGTGCGGGTCGGGACCTGCAGCTACCGCTCGTCGCAACCCTGGCCGTTCCCCGGCTCCCTGATGATCGGCTTCCGAGCCGAGGCGGAGGACGCATCGCTGAAACTTGGCGATGAGCTGGCCGAGGCGGCCTGGTTCGGGGCCGAGGAACTGGTCAGTGCGGTGGCCGCACGCAGCATCGGCATCGCGCCGCCGCTCTCGGTGGCTTATCAGCTGATCAAGGAATGGGTGGTGGAGCAGGGCTACGCCCTGTAGACCGGACTGCCGGGCCACTGCGCAGGGCGGTTGCGCAAGTCTTTCGGCCCATGCGGATTCTCGCGAGTTGGCTACAATCAGGGCCTGATCGAATGCAGGGAACCTCATGGCCGTTGTCCTCATAGCTGTTCTGGTGGCGCTGACGCTTGGCCACCTGGCGCCCGAGCTGGGACGACTGCGCAACTTCGGCTGGCTGTCCGCCTGGCTGGGATGGCTGGCTTCGCGACCGCAGCTGGGTCGTATCTGGCGCAGCGAGGCGGGGCTGCTGGTCAGCCTGCTGCCGGTGCTGCTGCTGGTGCTGCTGGTGCAGACGATGCTTGGCGGCGCGCTTCTGGGGCTGGCGGCATTCCTGTTCGCCGTAGCGGTGCTGTTCTACTGCTGGGGGCCGCGCGATCTTGATCTGGATGTCGAGTCGATTCGGCAGGCACCCGATCAGGCCGCGCGTCGTGCCGCCGCCCAGTCGCTTTCCCCGCATCCCGGGCGCGTGGATATTCCGCTGCAGGGCAGCGCGCTGATCCACGCGGTGTTCAGCGCCAGCATGCGTCGCTGGTTTGGCGTGCTGTTCTGGTTCCTGCTGCTCGGCCCCCTGGGTGCCGTGCTGTACCGCCTGACTCAGCTGCTCGCCGAGGCGCAGCCCGCCGACGGGCCGCTGTCGACGGCGCAGGCGGTTGCGGCGCAGCGCCTGCTGGCCATCCTCGACTGGCCAGTCGCGCACCTGATGACGCTGTCGCTGGCCCTGGTGGCCGACTTCGATGCGGTGCGCCGCGCCTGGCAGCAGTGGCACGAGGAGCGCGCCAGCTGGTTCGTGCTCGACAACGGATTTCTGCTGGCCGCGGCGCGCGCCAGCGTCGCCTCGACTCGCGAAGAGCACGAGGAGGAAGAGATCGATGGCGTCCCTCCCGAACTCGGCGAAGCCATGCGCCGTGTCTGGCGCATCCTCATCGTCTGGCTGACGGTGCTGGCGCTGCTGGTGCTGGCGGGGTGGGTTTCTT
>CAZGKE010000018.1:30721-36746 GCA_964526035.1 uncultured Gammaproteobacteria bacterium
CCCCCGCAACTCCCGCACATCCGATTCGAGTTTGGCTGCCGTCGCATCGGCCGCTTCGCGCGGCTCGCCTACAGCGAGGCCGATGCGGGCCCGGAAGCGGCGGGGGAAACGCATGCGGCCGAGGGCGGTGTCGCGGCGGCTGAAGACGCTGCCCCAGAGGTTTCTAAGCGCGATCGGCACCACAGGCACCGGGCGTCGTTCCAGGATGCGCTCCACGCCTGAGCGGAAGGGGTTCATCTCTCCGTCGCGGGTGATCTCGCCCTCGGGAAAGATTCCGACCACGTCGCCGGCGGCGAGCGCGGCGTCGATGTCGTCGAAGGCCTGCTCCATCAGCGCCGCGTCTTCCTTGGCGGGCGCGATCGGAATGGCGCGCGCGGTGCGGAAGATGAACGACAGCACCGGAATCCTGAAAATCTTGTGGTACATCACGAAGCGGATCGGGCGCCGCACCATGCCGCCCAGGATCAGCGCGTCGATGAAGCTCACGTGGTTGCACACGATCAGCGCCGGGCCGCGTTCGGGGACGCGGTCCAGCCCTTCGGCGCGAATACGGTAAAGCACGCTCACCAGCATCCACACCAGGAAGCGCATCAGGAATTCCGGCACCAGCCGGAAGATGATCACCGCCACCAGCGCGTTCAGCAGCGCGACCGCGAAGAAGATCTCCGGCACGCTGAAGCCGAGCTTGTCCATGGCGACGCCGAAGCCGGCCGCCAGCACGATGAACAGGGCATTCAAGATGTTGTTGCCGGCGATGATGCGACTCAGCTCTGCGGGGTTGGAACGACTCTGCACCAGGGAAAACAGCGGCACGATGTAGAAGCCGGCGAAGACCCCGATCAGCAGGAAATCGATCAGCAGTCGCCAGTTGCCACCTTCGCCGAGGAAAGCGATCCAGCCGATGCCGGCCAGCGTGGTCTCTGCCGAACGCGCGAAGTAGACGTCGATGGCGAACAGCGTCATGCCGATGGCCCCGAACGGCACCAGACCGATCTCCACGCGGCGACCGGAGAGCTTTTCGCAGAGCAGGGAGCCGATGGCGATGCCGACCGAGAACAGGGTCAGGACCAGCACCGATACCGATTCGTCGCCGCCGAGCACGTACTTCGTGTACAGCGGCAGCTGGGCGGTGAACACACCGCCATAGAACCAGAACCAGGAGATGCCCAGCACCGAAAGCATCACGGTGCGCTTGGCGGCCATGAATTTCAGGCATTGCCAGGTGGCACCCAGCGGCTCCCATCGGAAGCGCAGGGACGGATCGGTGGCCGGCGCTGCCGGAATGGCGCGGCTGGCCACGTACCCGGCCAGTGCCATCATCACCACTACTCCAGAAACCAGCGCCGGTCCGCTGCCGCCCATGGCCATCAGCGACCCGCCCAGCATCATCCCGGCCAGGATGGCGAGCGATGTGCCGGTCTCGACCAGACCGTTGCCGCCTGTCAGCTCCTTTTCGTGCAGCACCTGCGGCAGGATCGCGTACTTGATTGGCCCGAACAGTGTCGACTGCAGGCCCATCAGGAACACCACGCCGAGCAGCAGCGGCACGTGCTTGAACCAGAAGCCGACCGCGGCCAGCAGCATGATGAAGATCTCGGCCACCTTGATCAGGCGGATCAGCCGCGCCTTCTCGTACTTTTCGGCAAGCTGACCGGCGAAGGCCGAGAACAGGAAGTACGGAAGAATGAACAGCCCCATCGCCAGATTGACGTAAAAGGCCTCCATCTCGCGACCCAACGCCAGCTGGAAGCCGACCAGCAGCACCACGCCATTCCTGAACACGTTGTCGTTCAGCGCGCCCAGGGCCTGGGTCAGGAAGAACGGCAGAAAGCGGCGCTGGCCGAGCAGCGCGAATTGGCTTTCGTGTGGCATCGACGTCCCAGGCACCTGAGTTCGGCGCGAGCTTAGCAGCTGACCGCAGCCCTGTTCCCGCATTTTCCAGCGCCGCCTTGCGGCGATCCGGGCAGGCTGCGAAACTGCGCGGTCCCTCCGTGGTCCCACGGAAGTCCCCACCCAAGATGGCCCACCATGTCGCGATCGCTGTTGTTTGTCTTGCTTTCCATCGTCCTGTGTTCGGCGCAGGCCCAAACCCTGCTCAAGAAGCTGCCCGAGCCCGACCTTTCCACGCTGCCTGCAGCGCAGGCTGACAACCTGCGTACCCAGCGCGCCGAGTTCGAGGAGGCGCGCACTACCCTGGTCGGCCCGCCGCTGGCGGCGGCATATGGCCTGATCGGTGGAATCTACGCGCGCAATGGTGTATTCGCCCCGGCCCAGGTGGCGTTCGAGAACGCCATCAGTCTGGTGCCGGACGATTTTCGCATGGTCTATCTGGCGGGACTGGTGGCGATGCTCGGTGAGGACCTGGTAGGCGCCCAGCGCTATTTCGAACGTGCTCTGGATATCGAGCCCGACTATCCCGCGACGCGCGTGCATCTGGCTGAAGTGTTGGTTCGGCAGGGCCAACAGGCGCAGGCCGTGAGGCGCTACCGCGAGCTGATCGATGCCGGCGAGAACACCGCCACTGCCTATGCGAAGCTCGGACAGCTGGCCCTGGAGCAACGTCGCTTTGACGAAGCGCGCGACCATTTTGCCGCGGCCATCGCCAGCGATCCGCAGGCCACCTCGCTCTATCATCAGTTGGCCGCCACCGAACGCGCGCGCGGCCGCAGCGCCGAGGCCGCAGCTTTCGAGGCCCGCGCCGGCGATGGCCTGCTGACCCTGGTTGACCCTCTCGGGCGCGCCCTGTTCGGACCGCCGGCAGGCCCGTTTGATGCGGTGCTGCAGATGATCGCCCAGGGCGAGTTGGAGTCGGCCCGGACGCGTCTGCAGGAAATGCTGCAAAACGCACCCGACAATGCGCTTGGTCTCGGACTACTGGCGCGCGTCGAGGCCGGACTGGGTCGAATCGAGCCGGCTCGCGACGCCATCCTGCGGGCGCTGCAGTCGGGATCGAACGAAGCTGCGGTGCAAGTCGCTGCCGGCGTCGTCGAGGAAATGGCCGGTGAAGAGGCGCGCGCCGTCGAGCACTACACCCGGGCGCTGGCCGCCAACCCTGCCGACGGCGAGGCGCTGATGCTTCTCGGTGACGCCTTGATGAGACAGCGCCGCTACGCGCAGGCGGCCGAACACTATCGCGCGCTGGGCGCCGGGGATGGCGAGCGCGCACGTGGTCTGCCGCGCCTGGTCGCCGCGGAGGTGATGGCCGGGCGCTGCGCCGAGGCGCTTGCGGCTGCCAGAGCTTCGCGCGAGAAGCAGCCGCGCGACGGCGTACGCGCTGAGGTATGGGCGCGACTCGCCGCCACCTGCCCCGCGGCCAGCGAAACGGATCGCGAGCAGGCTGCCGAGATCGCCGACGCCATCTATCAGCAGCTTCCCGACGCACGCAGCAGCGAGACCGCAGCCATGACCCTGGCGGCGCTGGGTCGCTGGGACGATGCCGTCGACCTGCAGCGGCAGGCGCTGTTCGAACTGGCCAGGAACGACGACCAGGCGGCGATCGCGCGCAGTCGCACTCTGCTTGAGCGCTTCATGGCCGAGCAGCCGGCCGAAAAGCCCTGGCCCGATGGCCACCCGCTGTACGCGCCAGCGCCACTGCGGCCTGCGCGTCCTTGACTGACGTCGCGCGACCACAACGCACTGCTGTCGCCATCGCGCTGCTGCTGAGCGCCGCGCTGTGGCCGCTGCGCGGCCTGCACGCCGAGGCCGAGGTGCAGGCGCCGGAACGCCTCGACCAGCTGGTGGTGACCGCTGGGCGCCGCGCGGAACAGGCCATCGACAGCGCAGTGGCGATCAGCGTGGTCGACGCCGAGTCGGCGCGCGTGGAAACGCCGCAGACCATCGCCGATCTGCTTCGTGGCGAGGTCGGCGCTTATGTCCAGCAGACCACGCCCGGCCAGGGCAACATCCTGATCCGCGGTCTCAAGGGCTCTGAAATCCTGCACCTGGTCGACGGCGTGCGCGTGAACAACGCGTTCTTCCGCAATGCGCCCAATCAGTACCTGGCCCTGATCGACGCCCAGAACATCGAGCGCGTGGAGGTGCTGCGCGGTCCGGCCTCGGCGCTGTACGGCGGCGATGCCATGGGTGGCGTGGTGCACATCCTCACCCCGGAGCCGCGCTTCGAAGGTGCCGCCTGGTCACGGCGTGGCCGCGTGCGCATGCTCTACGCTTCGGCCGATGAAACGCGCCTGCTGCGCGCCGAGCAGCAGTTCGGTCGCGATGGCCTCGGTCTGTCCCTGGGCGTGACCCGTCAGGATGTGGGCGAACGCCGCAGCGGCGGCGGCGAACGGCTGCCGTTCACCGCCTATCGCGCCGAGGCTGCCAGCTTTCGCGCGCTTCTCGAACCTGCCGAGCTCAGCCAGTGGCTGCTCGCAGTGGACCATTCGCGGCAACCAGCGACCCCGCGTCACGATGCACTGGTCCCCGGCTTCGGGCAGGCCACACCGGAAAACGACCTTTTCCTGTTCGAGCCGAACCAGCGACGTTTTTATCACCTGCGTCACCGCTGGCTGCAGCCGACGGCGCTGTGGGACAGCGCGGAGTGGCATCTGGCCCGCCAGGTCATCGACGATGATCGGCGCAGCCGCGACTTCGGCAGCGCCATCGAGAACCGTGAGCGCAACCGCAGCACGCTCGACACCTTCAGCGGCCAGTTGAGTCGCAGCTTCGGCGCCGGCCATGACCTGGTCTACGGCTGGGAGCTGCTGCGCGACGAAGTGCGCAGCTCGCGGATGCGCCGCGACGTCGAAGCGGGCACGGCACCGGTTTCGGCAAGCAGCCGTTTTCCAGACGGTGCGACCATGGACAGCGCGGCCCTGTACTTGAACGACAGCTTTCCGGTCGGGCCCGCTACGCAGTTCAACACCGGGCTGCGCTACAGCCGCTATCGCGTCGATCTGCCTGCGGCCGATCGCGGCGTTGGCGTGCGCCTGGATTTTGACGATCTTTCCGGCAGCGCCGGCATCGTGCATGCGCTGCGACCCGGGCTGAACCTGGTGTCGAATCTCGGCCGCGGCTTTCGACCGCCCAACGTGTTCGACCTCGGCACCCTTGGTGAGCGTCCCGGCAACCGCTTCAATCTGCCCAATTCCGATCTTCGGCCGGAACGCGTGCTGAGCTTCGACCTCGGACTGAAGTTCGCGCAAGGCGACTGGGAGGGGGAGCTGTTCGCGTTTCGTTCGCGCTATCGCGACAAGATCGCCAGCGTGCTCACCGGCGAAGTCGATGATGGCGGTCGTCAACTGGTGGTAAGTCGCAACATCGCCCGCCAGGACCTGCACGGCGTGGAGGCCGGGCTTGCCTGGCGCGGCGCTTCGGGACTGCGGGTTTCGGGCACGCTGACCTGGACCCGCGGCGACGAACGCATCGACGATGCGGTCGAGCCTGCAGACCGCATTCCGCCGCTGTCGGGGCGTGTCGCCGTGGATGGTGATGCCGGGGATCGGCTGGCCTGGCAGGTCGCCGCGCGCTACGCCGCCGAACAGGATCGGCTCAGCGCGCGCGACACGCTGGACCCGCGCATCGATCCACGGGGTACACCCGGTTTTGCCGCAGTCGACGCGCGCCTGACCTGGTCACTGCGACAGGACCTGCAGATCAGTGCGCGCCTGGACAATCTTGCCGATCGACGCTATCGCGAGCACGGCTCCGGTCTGGATGCTCCCGGACGCAGCCTGGCGCTGGTGCTCGACTGGACCTACTGAAAAGAAGCGGGCGCCAAAGCGCCCGCTTCTCTTTGTTCCGATGTCGCGGTCTATTCGAAGCCGTCCGCAAAGATATCGAGCGGCACGTCCGGATTGGCCGATGCGCTTGCCGAGTTGTTCGCAGGGAACGGATCGTCCTGGTCGCCGTCAATGGTGGCGGTGTTCATCCAGGCGTCGTAGAGCTCCACGGTGGTGGTGATTTCGAGAGTCTCGGAGTCGCCGCTGTCGATGTCACCGATCGACCATTCACCGCTGTTCTCATCATAGCTGCCGCTGCTGGCAACGGCCGATACGAAGGCATAGCCCGGCGGCAGCAGATCCTG
>CAZGKE010000019.1:0-36573 GCA_964526035.1 uncultured Gammaproteobacteria bacterium
GCGCGAGGGCATGGTGCCCATGCCCCCCGCGCTCGGCCCGTCGGCTGCGATTGATGAACCGGTTGCAAGCAGTGCGGCGGCGCAGATCGACCAGCCCGATGCAAGCGCTGTGGTTCTCATGATGACCCTCCGGATGAAATGAGCCTTATGGCTTCATGTTCAACGCGAAAGCGCATCGATGGGGGCCATCGGGAACCGTGATCCTCCGTCGCTACCTCCGGGCGTTGCAGCGACTATTCCGAGATTCTGAGTGGTATCTCTCGGAACTCGGGCTGCGGCATGCGCTGCAGGGCGGTTTGCGCGTCCTCGGTCTCCTGCCGTCGCTGGCGGACGGTTACACACGTGGTGCGCTGGAAATGCGTGCCCACCGTGCGCTCACGCCGACAGATCAGTCGATCGTCCTCCGCGCCGGTGAGGATGGCCGTCACCCGCTCCTGCGCGTTGATCAGCCGCTCCCGCTCTCTTCGAGTGAGCTGCTCGATGTCGTCCTTGCCCTGGAGAACGCTGCGGATGTCTCGGTCGGCGGCATTGAAAATGTCCTGCTCGCGGGTGGACAGCGGCTTGGGTTTACCGGCCCGGAACCCGGCACGAAGCTCGTTCATGTAGTTGAGAAAATCCGCTACCGAGACTGAATCGTTCTGCTGCGCCTGCGCCAATCCGGAGAACCCGATGGCAAACGCAAGCAGGAGGAATCGGAGGTAAGTCATGGTTCGGTACTCGCTGACGTGGAGACACGAACCTACCCCTGGGGCCAAGGCGCAGTCAACGCGTTGCAACGCATCCTGATCGCGCCACTTCATGGTACTCGGATGAGATTCTGGCGGTGACCCGCATGGCGTCTGGCTGCTGGACGATCCTGTAGCGTCGCTGCAGATGCGCAGGTTGTGCGCACACTCGAAAACCGAGCTTTCCGAAACTGCTCTTTCAGTGTGCACGGAAGAGCGTCCGCATGTCGGGAGAGGCGCAGTGGCCAGGAGCGATGGCGTGGAAAGTGGCGAGGTGTCACCGCTCGGTTCCCAGCCCAGCCAAAGCCGCTTCCGACGCGTCGGGAACGCGCCCGGATTGCCGGACGCGGCGGATGGATCAGCGCAGTCCGCGGCGTCCGCGTCGCTGCGCGCGCGCAGGGCGACTTGCGCAGACTTGATTCAGCGGGAGCTGAAGATCTTGCTGAGCACGAAGCCGGCTGCGGCCGCAATGCCGAGCGACTGGACCGGATCGTCGTTGACGTATCCAGCGATGTTCTCCAGCCACTTGTCCTTGAGCTGATTGGCCTGACGGCCCCTTCTGGCCAGGCTGTCGGCGGCATGACGTGTGGCGTCTGCAGCCGAGCCGACTGCTTGGCACCCGTCGCGCTGATCCTGTTCCTGGTTCCCGAGATTGTCCGCCAGATCATCGCCTTTGCCGAGAACGCGAAAGACGGCGCCGTCAGCGAGTTGCTGCCGCAGATCGACAGCGCGCGCGAATTCTTCATGTCCTGCCCGGAGCTGCTGGTTGGACTGAGCTTGGTGCCCCTTCAGGCTCCCCTGGTACTGCCGGTTGCCAATCTGCAACCTGGGGGTGGGCCGCGGCTGGTCGTGCTTGCGGTGCGCGTGTTCGCCTTCGTGCAGCTGGTCGAGAGCTGGTTGCTGACGCCAAACATCATGGCCAATCGATCCGGGCTGCCCCCGGCGCTCGTGGTGATCTCGGTGTTCTTCCGGGGCATCGCCTTCGGCGGCGTGACCGGGATGATCCTGGCGGTTCCGCTGACTGCGTTCTTCGTGACCATATGGAGCCAGATCAAGCTGGCCCTGAAGCGAGGCCTGAGCCCGGTCGAAAAGCAGGCTGTTGCCCAGGCGGGTTTCGCGAGTCAGCGTCTTCCGGTGGGTGACCTCTTGATCCGGGAGGAGCAAATCTCCCCCGGCAATGGCGGGGGGACTGTCATGTTGGTCCAGGGCTGGTTCTCGTTTCCGGCAGTCACGGTGCCGCGGCGACCGTCCGGGTGATGGGCTGAACCAGACCGTAGCTGTTGTTGACACCCGCCGGACCGAAGTCGTCGTAACGGAGCCGGGTGAAGACGGCGCCGATGACCGGCTGACCGAGGTGGACGTGGCCCTCGTCGGACAGCAGGCGTCCGATGCCGAGCTCGGGCGCACGATCGAAACGGATCGAATAGCGGCCGCTTTCGACTTCCTCCCAGACCGTCCATGGCCCCGGAAAGCAGTCGATACCGTGTGCTTCGTTCCATTGCAGCAGCGTCCGCCCGTACACGCTGCCGAGCAGGCCTTCAGGGCCGAATTCCTGTACCACCAGTTCGCCGTCGAGTTTTGGGCCTCGCGGCACGTTCTGCGGCGCGGGCGTGCATTTTGCCTCCCCAAACGGCAGCAGTCCCAGGCCGCGTCCTTCGCGATCGAAGACTCGCGTGTGCATTTCCACCGCACCACCGGGGGCGATGTGCGGATGCGCGGCGAACGGTGCACGGGTGGCTACGCCGTCCACGTACCAGCTGCGCGTAGGCAAAGTCACCACGAGATCGGTGGCGGCTGCTGCGTGGGGTTCCACCGTGAAATCGAACTCCCATGCCTGCGCCATCAGTACGGCACTGACCGCATCCACCGGCTCGCTCTCGAAGTTCGATTCCAGCATTTGTCCATCGGGCAGGGCCACGCGCGCCCGCGCCGGACTGACATCTGCCAGCGTCGGCCGGTTTTCGGCCGTCGACGGGAAGATGGGATGGTCACGAAAATCGACCAGGGCCAGCGGTGCGACGCTGTAGGCTGTGGCGCGCGCCACCTCCACCAGGTGCAGGTTGCCGCGCAACGGGTTGCCCGGGCGGGCCATTCCTTCCACGCCGGCGGCGTCGAACGCGGCCCAGACCTGGTCGCAGGTGCTGAGGTCAAAGCGATGACGTTCGAGCTCGTTCAGAACGTCGGTGTCGATCAGCTCGCCCAACGCGTAGACCTCGATCCAACCCTCCATCGCCGGCAACGGCACCAGTCCGTGCGCATTCGAAGAGTGCAGGTCACCAGCAAGGGCAGCACGCGCGCAGCTTTCATCCAGGTTGACCAACGCCGCCGCATCGCCGTGTCCGACTGCGCCCACCGCCCAGGTGTCGGCAGATCGCAGCAACAGATCAACCAGAAGCGCCGGCGGACGCTCGCCATCCGCAGGCAGCGGAAAGCGAAAGGCCACCCGCAAGGCGACCCCGCCGGCGCCCTCGCGCGGGGTCACCGTCAGCAAAGTCTGTGTGTCGCTTCGCCCACTGAAGTACGGAAACAGCAGGACATCACCGAATCCATCGGCGCTCGATTCGACAGCGTGCGCATTTGCCGCGGTCAGCAGAAATCCAAGTGAAAGCACCCGCAGGGTGCGGGACAAAGGGGCTGGCATGGGCGTTTCCCGAAAATGACTTACATCTGGGACGCTGCTGGAGGCATTGCCCCCCAACCGCGCAGCTCGACGCCGGACAATCGGAAGCGGAACAGCAGAGGATGGAGCTTATGGAGTCACTCTTCTTCGACCAGCCGCAACCAACAGGCCGGCAACCAGAAGCAACCAGGCCAAGGCCGAAATCCAGGCGGCGGCCACCACTTCGATCACCGGCGTATAGACGAGGCGCAGTTCGCCGCTGTCGCGCGGAACCGTGAGCCGCATCGCGGCTGACCCCGGCTCGGCCACGATGGGCATGTCTGTCCCGTCGACCGTTGCTCGCCATCCAGGGAAATAGAGATGGCGGATCCGCAGTTCCGTCGCTGAGCGCGCGTCGAAGCGCACGGTGATGCCGTGCTGCGTGCGAACGACCGAACCTGCACGAAAGCGCGACGACGACGCATGCAGGAGCGGCAGCGGATCGCGTGAAAGATCATTCCGCCATGCGCTCCCCATGGCTTTCGGTCTCATCTCCAGGGTCGACCAGACCTCTTCCTGGGCCGCGCCGGCCACGCGATTCGAATCCAGGCGCTGGGTCTCCAGACCTGTCCATGACGGTGCGGGCTGCAAGCCCGCAACGGGCCACGCCAGCGGCACGACTACCAGCAACGGCAGTGATGCTGCGCGTCGGACCCAGCGATCACCGGTCGAGGAAATCCCGATTCCGCTCGTGCCCCTCTTCGCCAGCGCTTCGGCCAACACCAGACAGGCGAGCAGCTGCAGCGGCGCAAGGCATCGCCAGGCGAACTGCAGGTAGCCGAGCGGCGGTATCCATTCCACCAGCCATGCGCCGACCGGCGTGCAGAGGGCCAGCACGACGACGAACGCGAGGATCGAAGCGAGGGCCATGGTCGATAGCCGCCGCCGCCGAAGCATCAGAACGGCCACCGCCGCGGCCATCGTCGCGATGACCGCCGCCGCGAGCACATCGAACAGCAGCCGGTAATCATGGAACGCTCCAAAGGGAGGCGTTGCGCGCTCGAACAGGAGATTGTGGCGCCAGGACCAGGCGGGATTCAGAAGGTACTCCCAGTGCACAAGCTCGCGCATCAATGCGACCGGGAGCCAATGCCAGGCCGAGAGCGCTGCAGCCATGATCAGCCCGCCAACGACAGCCGGCGCAAGCCGCCGCGCCTGTCCCTTCCACAGGGCCGCAAGCACGAAGCAGACCATCAGTCCCACGGAAAGCATCGCCATCAGGGGATGCGTCGGAATCTGCAGACCGAGGACCACGCCTGTCGCCAATGCGCCGCGTCGCGGATCGCGATCGAGCACTCCCAACGCAAGGAGCAGCCAGGGGACGAACATGAAGCCGAGTGCGTGACTGGGCATGAAGAACTGGTGTACCGGCAGCAGCGTCGCCGGTGAAAGCACGACGGCAGCGGCCAGGAGCGCCGCCGCCGGGGCGTCGAGGCGGGCTCTGAACAGACGCCATGAACCCTCCGCAGTGCCGATCAGCGCGAGCAGCATGACCAGCTTGAGCGCATCGACCGGATCGCCGACGACGGAATTCAGGAGCGTGGCAAGGTAGTACGCGACCGGCTGGTAGAAGAGGAACGTCGGTGCACCGTAGCCAGCATTGGCGTCGGCATGCCAGAGCGGACGAAGTCGCCATTCCGCGATGCCCTGCAGGAACCCGTCAAGACGAAACAAGTGAACATGCCAGTCGCCGTTGGCCAGCAGCCCCGACTGTGCCATCGGCAGCCACGCAAGCAGTGCCGCAGCCAGAGGAAGCAGGCGCCAGCACCAGCGCCCACGGAGGTGGGGCGCGGTCAGCGCCGGCCTCGGGTCAGGTGTCTGTGGAGGCGTCGACATGCCAGGGAATTCTGCTGGTGGGGCGCGATCGTCGGCGTGCCCATGCTCCCTTGACTGTCCAGGCCTGGCGTCTTGGTTCCTGCATTCGGCGCTCATGATATCCGTATGCAGGAGCCCGTCGCCTCCGCGGTACATCAGTCCGACTGACGTACACGCTGCGCGTCCTTCAGCGCTTCGACATAGCCTTGGAGTGCCGGGCTGCCGGCCGGGTAGTGGGCGGAAGCAATGGCGTGAGCGCGTTCGAGATGTGCATGCGCGGACTCGATCTCTCCGCGTGCCAACAGAAAGCGGCCGTAGCCAAGGCGACTGTTGGCGGCAGCCGCACTGTCACCCTGTCCCGATGCGACGTGCAGATCGAACGCCTGTTCGAAGTGCGCGCGCGCCTCGGCATCTCGTCCCAGCGCGGCGAGCACGTTGGCGTGGGTCACCAGACCGCTGGCGATCATCGGGCTGTCGGGTCCATACGCTTCGCGTCTCAGCGCGAGGCTTCCGTTCGATTGTGCCAGCGCTTCGTCGAGTCGGCCGAGCCTTTGTTCAATGATCGCCATCACCGCCATGGTATTCGCCGTCGAGGCGGCGGGGGTTCCGGCACGACGTTTCAGCGCCAGCGCTTCGCGCGCAGCGTCGCGCGCCTCCTCCAGGCGATCGAGATTGCGCAATGCAAGCGCCAGGTTGTGCAGGGGCGAGGCCGCGAGGGTGGTGTCGTCGCCGCCCGCCTCGCGGTGCAGGGCAATGGCCTGGCGCAAAGTCTGCTCGGCCTCGGCGTGGTGACCGAGATCCGCCTGCAGCAGACCGACGTTGTTGTGAGAGTCGGCGAGATCGTGATCGACGGGCAGATTGCGGCGCCGCCACTGCAGCGCGCGCACCAGCATCATCTCGGCCTGCTCCAGGCGACCGAACTGCCGGTGGATATTGCCCAGACGGTTCAAGGAATCGGCGACTTCGGCGCTGTCGGTACCCGCGTGTCGCTCGCGCAATTCCAGCGCCTGGGTCAGCAGCGCGGTGCCGCGTACGTCCTCGCCCATGTTGGACAAGGCCAGACCGATGGTGTGCATCAACCGTGCCCGCGCCAACGGATCGCTGGACAGCGCGTCGGGCAGGCGGTCGGCGGCCGCGTCCAGAAGGTCCCGCGCACGCACGTCAGCCGGGTTGGTCACGCGCGGATCAGACGTTTCGAACAGCTCGATCAGGAAGTCGGCGGTTTCCTGAGCCACCCGCGCCTCGCGCGTGGCGACGTCGCGCTCCTGTGCCAGCAAGCTCGCCTGCCAGGCCATGGCCGCAGCAAATCCGGCGAGAAGCAGCACCAGCAGCACGGATACCGCCGCCCCGATCGGATGGCGGCGTATGAAAGTGCGCAGACGGTAGGACGCCGAATCAGGCCGCGCCTGCACCGGACGGCCATCGAGCCAGCGTTGCAGGTCCTCGCCAAGCTGCGCCGCGGAGGCATAGCGGCGCTCGGGCGCCTTGTGCAGGGCCTTCATCACGATGGCATCGAGGTCGCGGGCGGCGGCGTCACGCCGCCCGACCAGCCGCAAGGGTGGTGCCGGCTCGACCTCGCAGACAATGCGCTCGACCTCGGAAGGCCGCGTGGTCTCGATGCGGTAGGGTCGCTGACGTGCGAGCAGTTCGTAGAGCATCACGCCAAGCGAGTAGATGTCGCTGGCCTGCGACACCGGCTCGCCGCGCACCTGCTCGGGGCTCGCGTAGTGCGGCGTCATCGCGCCCGCCACGGTCGGCGCCGCCTGCGCGCCCGGCGCGGCCTCGTCGAGCAGCTTGGCGATACCGAAGTCGAGCAGCTTGATCCTGCCGTGGGCATCCACCATGACATTGTCGGGTTTCAGGTCGCGGTGCACCACCAGATTGCGGTGGGCGTACTGCACGGCGTCGACAAGCTGCAGGAACAGCGTCACCCGTGCGCGCAGGTCCAGTTTCCGGGCATCCGCATCTCGGTCGATGCGCGATCCCTCGACGTACTCCATGGCGACCCAGGGCGTGCCGTCGGCGTCTTCGCCGCCATCGACGAACTGCGCGATATGAGGATGGCGCAATCCGGCCAACACCCGCCGCTCCAGCCTGAGACGCTCGCCGACCACGCTGCCGCCGGCGCCACCAAGCCGCTTGACCGCAAGCAGCTGCTCGAACTCGCCGTCGCTGCGACGGCAGAGATACACCGAGCCCATGCCGCCCTGACCAAGGCGACGGATCACCTCGAATGGACCAATGGTGGCGGGCAGCGCGCCGTCCAGATCGGCCGCTGCCCTTGCCACGGAGGCGCGCAGCGGATCCTTTTCGCTCGCCGCGGCTTCGAGCATGGCGCGCAGGCGCTGCACCAGGTCTGGATCGGTGGATTCGAATTCGTCCAGGAACGCCGCGCGGCGCTCGCCGTCGAGTTCGACGGCGGCATTGAACGCCTGGTCGAGGCGACGGAACCCGGTCGCGGTCACGCGGCGCCGTCCAGCGCCGTCGCCAGCCAGGCGCGGGCGCTGCGCAGGTCGCGCTTCACGGTAGCCTCGGACACCTCAAGCGCCGCCGCCAGTTCGGCGTCGCTCATGCCGCCAAAGTACGACCACTCGATCGCTCGGGCCTTGCGTTCGTCGAGCGCGGCCAGCTCGCTCAACGCCCGGTCGAGATCGAGAATGTCGATATCGGCGGCTTCACCATCCGACGCGAGCTGCGAATGCAGCGTCACCATGGCCGCGCCGCCACCGCGCTTGTCTCGACGTTTGCCGCGGGCGTGGTCGATCAGCACCTGGCGCATGACGGTGGCGGCCATGGCGAGAAAGTGGGCGCGATCAACCAGCGGCATGCGCAGGTCGCAGAGCTTCAGGAACGCCTCGTGCACCAGCTCGGTCGGCTGCCAGGTCTGCATTCCCGGCTCACGCGACAGCCTGACGCGGGCCAGCGCGCGCAGCTCGTCATGGGCAAGCGACCACAGCGCATCGCGCGCCACGGCATCGCCCGCGGCGGAGCGCCTCAGCAACGCGGTCATCTCGCCATGCGGCGCGGACATCTCCTCTCCCGCAGGGACCTGTGCCGATTCTGCCGCAAAGTTCGTCGGCGTGTGCAGACGATCGCTTTGCCGACGCCTCTGATCCGATCCGTCGCGCTTCGTCGCCTGAATAGCCAGCAACAACAGTCCAGGGTCAGTCATGCGCACGATCTTCAGTCTTCTGCTCGCCTCGCTCATCACCTTCTACGGCTCGGCCCTTGCCGGTTCCGGCGCTTCGCGCATGCCCTGGCATGAATACAGCGAAGTCGAGATCGCCAAGGCCATCAAGGGCCTGCGCGGCATCGAGGCACCCGATCTCGATCGGGCGCGCATCGACGCGCTCGAACAGCGCGCCGCCGCCGGGCAGCTGACCGACAACGACGACAACCTGATCTGCATCGGCGTCCTGACCGGCGCCTTCGCGATTACCTTCGGCATTGGACTGGTGCCCAATCCACCGTGGGACTATCTGCTCGGCCAGGTCCCCGCCTATGCCGCCAACCTGGGGCTGAAGTTCTGCCCGCCGGTACTGGACGCACCGGCCGATATCAACGTCTATCCGAACGTTGATACCGACGCTGGCGTCGACTGCGCCTACGCATTCACCCAGCCGATCATCGAAGGGACGCGATCGGATTTCATGGGCCTGCCGCTCAAGATCCTCGGCCACTGGGGCTTCAACGCCACCTCCGAATCGCGCGCCTTCGGCACGCCCTCTGCCTTCCACTACAACACCGACGTCAGGGTGCGCATGTTCCTGCCCGGCGAGGCGCCGCCCGGATTCCTTTCCGAGATCGTCGAACAGGAGTTCGCCGCGCAATTGACACCTCGCGGCATCATCGGACCCGCCCTCGACCCCTTCATCACCGTCGGCTGCCTGCTCGATGGCAGCGTCACCGAATCGGTCACCGGCACACCCTGCCCGATCGACCTCAACCGCCGCATCACCCTGCCGTTGGGCACCCACACGATCACCTGGCGTGCGCAGACCGAAGTCGGTCTGCTCGACGTGCTGCCGCCGATCTACGTTCCCGCCACGCCGCCGGGCTCGAAGAAAGAGCTGGCCAAGGCGATTCTGCAGAACGCCTTCGAGGCCCTGGGCGATGCCATCGTCGGCTCGTTTGCCGACAGCTACCCGACCGGCGTGGTCAGCCTGCGCACCCAGCAGGTACGGGTATTCGACACCACGCCACCCGTCATCACGCTGGATTCCGCCTTTCAGCCCTTCCGCATCGAGGCGCAGGAGCCCGGCGGCCAGCGCACCACCGGACTGCGCGACATCCTGCGCCCCGGCATCGCGGCCACGGACGCATGCGACCGCACGCCGCAGGTCACGGTGCCGATCGCGCCGTTCCTGCCCCTGGGAAGCCATGAACTCACCTGGACTGCGCGCGATGCAGGTCCTGCACCGGGTGGCGGCACGAACGTCGCCACGGTCGTGCAGACGATCATTGTCGAGGACACCCAGCCACCGCAGATCCAGGCGCCGCCGCCCATCGTGATCGAGTCCGCCTTCGCTCCGGTCGCCATCGACACCGGCGTGCCGCTGGCGTTCGACGTGGTCGATCTCGATCCTGCCATCGAACGCGACGGCCCGGCCAGCTTCCCGTTCGGCGTGACCGTAGTGCGCTGGCGCGCCACCGACATTTCGGGCAACGCTTCGCCTTGGGTGGAGCAGCGCATCACCGTGAAGCCGCTCGGTACCAACAATGTTCCGGTGGCCGAAGACAGCCTCACCAGCGCGGTGTCCTTCGAGGAAACCACGGTCGTGCTGAGCGCGAACGACATCGACGGCGATCACCTGTTCTTCTACATCGACCGCGAACCGGACGAAGGCTTCTTCGTGGCGCCCCTGCTGCCGGTGTTTGTCGAGGACCTGCGCGTGGCGCGCCAGGTGACCATCAACGATCTGCGCGACCATTGCGAAACCGTCAACGAGCCGTTGCCGCCGCAGCACTTCGTCTATCTGCCCCAATACATCACGGTGGACGACGAAGGGGTCAGCTTCGTGATTGATCGCGAGCTCTACTGCTTCGGCTCCAGCCTGCCGCGCGATCTCGCCAATCGTGCGCGCATTGCACGCATCAGCGCCGACGGAGAGCTGCTCGGCCAATACCTGTTCACCAGCAGCACCACCATCACCAAGCTTTCCTTTCATCCCGGCGGACTGCCCGGATACGACCAGCCCTTCGTGTACTGGGTGGATCGCGGTACCGAGCGGCTGCTGGTTCTGGAGCAAAGCCTGTCCGGACCGGTCGAGGTCATCCGGCTGGATCTGCTGCCGTCCGGAACCATACCTTTCAACAATTTCGTGGATGCCGCCATTGACAGTCAGGGCATTTCCTATGTGACCAACACGAATCGCGTCTACGCCTACGACTTCCTCACCCGTCCAGCCGGCGGCAGCAACGGCATGCTGTTCCTCGGTCGCCTGGGCGCGCCCGCCAGCCAGTCGCAGGGCGATTTCGACCAGGCCTGGGACATGGATATCGACAGCCAGGACAACGTCTACGTCGGCGACTGGAGTCGCGACCGAATCCACAAGTTTGGCGCTTCCACGCTGGTGCGCATCGATGGTGGTCCAGACCTGTTCGATTCCGGCGAGTACATCGGCTGGCTGGGGCGCTGCGACAGCGACCTGGCACCCGGCGACGCCGCCGTTTGCAACGTCGCGCTGGGGCGTAGCTTCGGCTACTCCTGCAGCGACGCGTTCTGCGGAACGGTTCAGACCGCGGGAAGCCTGCCGGGTCAGTTCAACCGGCCGCAGGGCTTTGCCATCGACCCCAACGACATCCTCTACATCGCCGATCGCAGCAACAACCGCATCCAGCGCTTCACGCCCGAGGGCCTGTTCGCCGGCCAGGCAAAGTCCGACTGCGACGGCGTCAACTGTTTCATCGTCGGCCAGTTCGGGACTGCCATGGATGTCAGCGTCAACTCGACCAGCTTCTACGTGCTCGACGAGGACACCGACATCCTGCACATCTTCAGCACCAATCCGGTGACCATGACCGGGCCGACCACTGCTGAAGTTACCTACCGCTCCTTCAACAACTTCATGGGGATCGACACTTTCGACTTCTACGCCAGCGATGGCCTGCGCATCGACGGTGACCTGGTGCGCAGCAATGTGGCCACGGCCAGCGTCGCCGTCGACCGCAATTTCCGACCGCCCTTCGCTACCGCCGGCATCACCGGCGAGGGCGACGAGGACACCGCCATCCAGGTCCTGCTGGACGGCAGCGATCCGGACATCGGCGATACCTATCCCTGGGAGCCGCTCGACACCCTGAGCTTCGCGGTCAGCTCGCCGCCGGCTCGCGGCAGCGTGAGCATCGCGGGCGACATCGCCACGTACACGCCCGATCCGGACTGGAACGGCATCGACGGTTTCCACTTCACCGTCAGCGACGGCACGTTCACCTCGGCGCCGGAGGAGGTGGAGATCACGGTGCATCCGGTCAACGATCCGCCGCAGCTCACTGCGCCCGTCAATCCGCAGGCGGCGGGGCTCGGCTTCAGCTACGCAGTCTCGATCGAGGTGCGCGACCCGGATGAACTCGACGAGCACACCGTGGACGTGAACTGGGGCGATGGCGCGGTCGAATCCACCGGCGAGATCCTGCCCGACGGCACCATCACCGGACCGTTGATCGACTTCAACCCCGGCGGCGATGGCCTGATCACCGCGCAGCACGTCTACACCCAGGCGGGCACCCATCAGGTGCAGGCCTGCGCCACCGACGCCGTCGGCGCCAGCGGCTGCGTCGAGTTCGACGTCGACGTGGTCGCCATGACCGATCTCAACGTGTTCGAGACCGTCGCCTCGCCGACCGTGCAGCCGGGTCAGGCCGTGCTGTTCACCATCGCGGTCAGCAATTTCGCGCCCGAGACGGGATCGGGCATCGCCGCCACCGGCGGCGTGCTCGACATCGAGATCGATCCGCGGCTCAGCATCATTGCCGTCAATCCCGGTACCGGCGTGAACTGCACGGGCAGCGGCGCCCAGCGCAGCTGCACCCTGCCCAGCCTTTCAGCGATCCCGCGCGGCGATCCGGCCGACCCGCCGCCGGTCGACCGGCAGATCGGCATCACCGCCATCCTGTCGGAACCGGTGCCGCCCGGCACCCTGCTGCGCAGTCGCGCCGAGGTGTCTGCCAGCGAGCCCAACCGCAGCCCGCTGAACCGTGTGACGCTCGACCGGCATGTCGTGGCGACCGCCGACTTCGTTGTGGCGGGCGATCCGTCCGACAGCCACGATGCCGCGCCGGGCAACGGCGTGTGTGCCGACAGCCAGGGTCGCTGTTCCCTGCGCGCTGCCGTCCAGGAGGCCAACGCACTGGGCGGACCGCGGCGTATCGCGCTGTCGCCGCGCACCTATCGTCTCGACGATGGCGAAATCGAAGTCAGCGGCGACATCGAAATCATCGGCGTCGGTGTCGGCTTGAGCGAGATCGTAAGCGACGGCACGTTCCGCGTCTTCCATGTGGGCACCGGCGCCAGCCTGACGCTGCGCGACCTTGGGCTCAGCGGCACCGAACGTGTCGACGACGACGGCGGCCTGCTGCACAACCAGGGCACGCTCACGATCGAGGATGCCATGCTGCAGAACGGCCATGGTTCCAGTGGTGGTGCGCTGTTCAATGCAACCGGCGCCACGCTGGAGCTGCGCCGCGCCGCCGTCGTCGGCAACCGGGCCAGCGGCGCCGGGTTCGGAGGTGCCATCACCAACTTCGGCAGCGCTGCGCTGGAGAATGTGCTGCTTGCGAACAACCGTGCCAACGTCGGTGGTGCCATCTACACCGCGCCGCTGGGCAGCGATGTCGGGCTGACGCTTGACCACTGCACCGTGGTCGGCAACCAGACCAGCTCGGTGGGTCCTGGGCTGTTCAACTCGGCATTCACCGCCGCGCCGATCGCGGTCGTCAGCAATACCATCCTTGCCGACAACCTGGCCACGCAGGCACCCACCGAGTGCTGGACCCAGCTGCTGTCCGCGGGCGGCAACATCATCAACGACGATCTCGACCTGTGCGGCTTCGATGCCCAGCCGGGCGATCAGCTCGGCGTAGCGCCGGGTCTGGAAGCCTATCTCTCGACCGGCGAGCAGATGCCCACGGTGCTGCCGACGCCCACCAGCGCCGCGATCGGTGCCGCGGTCGGGGACTGCCCGGACACCGACCTCCGAGGCGTGGTGCGCGACCCGGCGAGCTGCGACATCGGCGCCTACCGGTGGCTCGGCGAGATGATCTTCGGCAACGGGTTCGAGTAGCAACCGGTCGTCCCTGCGCTTCGATGCCGCGCGCGTGTCGGGGCTGAGACCCCTCCCACAGAGCCGCTCGCCTTCGCGGAGAGTTCGAATTCAGGGTTCGTCCTGCTCAAACCCGGAGGCGAAAATCCGCGCCGAGTTCAGCTCCGCGGCACCGATGTCGCAGGCGCTGATGCCGTCCTCGTTGCCGTCCTGTGGCCGGGTGATGCCACGCGCGTCGTGCGGCAGGCAGCTTGCGTGATCGAACGCGTCGACCACGGGGCTGTCGATACGCGGTTCGCGCACCGAGATACCATCCGGGCCGATGCCGAGGGGCTTGAGACCATGGGCGTCGATGAACACGTCGTCGGGATGGCTGACGATGCCGCATCCGTCCATGTCGCCCAGCGCGTTGCGCCCTTCCGAAACCAGGCTGGCCGTCGCCGACACGTAGCAGTTCTCGGGACCGCCGATGCCGTAGTTGCCGGCAAGCACCGAGTTGCTCAGGTTGACGCTGGTGCTGTCGTAGACGTTCAGGGCCGCGGCTTGTGCCGCCCATCCCTTGCCGCCGTGGTTGCCGACGATGCTCAGGTGGCGCATTTCGAAATGTCCGCTGCCGGCCAGCGCGATGCCGCCACCGACGCCGCCGCTCACGGTGACGTTCTCCAGCACGCCGTGTGCGCCGATGCCGAAAATCGCGCCGCCGTCGTTGAAACTCCCGGAGGTCGTGATGCTGCGATTGCCGTCGAAGCTGCTGTCGCGAATGTCTAGAAGCTCGCCGGCGAGGATGGCTCCGCCGAAGGAGTTCTCGATCGTATTGCCGCTCATCCGCACGCGCCGCATGATGAGATCACCATCGCCGAGGATACCGCCGCCGCTGACGGTGAGCGATTCCAGACGCAGGCTCGCGCCCGGCCGCACCACGAAGGTACGCCCGTCCTCGCTGCGCCGAATCAGGCTGCTCGCCGGACCGCTGCCGAAAATCACCAGATCGTCGGTCACTTCCAGGAACTCTCTGACCAGATGGACCCCGTGTGGCAGGGCGATCACCTGCAGCCCGGGCTGGGCATTGGATTCCTCGATCGCCGCGCGCAGCGTGCAAACCCCTGCGGCGCTGGCGCACAGGCCGTCGCCGGGATTGGCGTCGCCGGCGTCCTGCAAGGCGTCGGCGTCGACGCCGACGTAGTGGTTCGCCGGCGGCACCACCGGGGTGGTCCGCAGCGCCAGCTGCTCGGGATTGACGCTGGGCTCACTGAGCGTGACCCGTGCGGTGGTGGTCAGCAGCGTGCCCAGCGCGGTGTCCGCGCGTACCTGCAGCGCAATCTGCCGGTTGACCGATTGGCCCGCGACCAGCGTGCCTATGCTGCAGGTCACCTTCCATCCCTCACGCTGGCAGCCTGCCGGCGGATTGATCGAGGCGGCATCGAAACCGTTGGCAAGATCGACTTCGAGAACCACATTGGTGGCCGGCATTCCGCCACCTGCCTGCGGCTGCAGATTGGTCACGCCGAACTGATAGCTCATGAACTGGCCCGGCTGGACCACCTGCACGGAGGCGCCCGCCGACAGGCGCATGTCCAGCCCGGCCACCGCCTCTACCTGCTGGCTGCCGCAGGCGGTCAGCGACAGGTCGGGGGTCGGGATCTTGTCGCCGTCGCCGTCGAGCTGCATGCGATCGGTCAGGCACACCTCGATATTGCGGGTGCCGGCGCTGGTGTAGACGTGGCTTGCGCTGATCAGGCCGGGGCCGTTGCCGCTCTGCAGGAGCAGCGGTCCGGTGGGCTCGCCGTTGGCGGCGATGACACCTTCGGACTCCACGGTGCCGTCGCCCCAGTCCACCACCACCGTGTGCAGCTCGTCCGGATCGACGTCGATGAACTCCCAGTCCAGCCGGAACTCGTAGCCGATGCCGGCATGCAGCGGGTCCAGCGGTGGCAGCACGACCGGCGGATCGTTGACCTCGATGATGGTGATCTGCACCGCTTCGGCCGTGGAAACGGCCGCGCCGTCGGAGACCCTGAACTCGAAGCTGTCGCCGCCCCAGGAGTCCGGATCGGGCGTATAGGTGGCCTGATTGCCTACCAGCTGGATGCTGCCGTTCAGGGGTGCGGTGGTGATCTCGAAGTCGAGCACGTCGAGCGGATCGGGATCGCTGCCGTCGAGCGTGATCAACAGCGGCGCATCTTCGAGTCCGACCGCTGCGATGCCGGGCGTCGCGAACGGCGGTCGGAAGTTGCGAGTGACCTCCACCTGCACCTCGGCCGGCGCGGATTGAATCGGCTGGCCGGTGAGCGGATCGCGCACGCCATCGCTGACGCTGAAATGGAAGCGGTCGATGCAGTCGGCGCTGTTCTCGCAGGCGAACTGGTTGGTGGATTGATAGACGAGATCGGCATAGTCCGGGCCGATCTCGACGAACGGCGTGAGCAGCGAGATATGCAGCAGATTGGTGTCCGGATCCAGGACGTAGAAGCGGCTTGAATTGACCGAGACGTGCTGCGGGTTGCCGAAGTCGCCGATCACGAAGCCCGAGCCGGTGCCCGTGGACCTGGCCTGGCCGGCGAAGAAACCGTCGGGGGAAAAGCGTTGTATCCGCGCGTTGCCGAAGTCGGCGACGTAGAGGGTGCCGTCGGGGGCGATGTCGATGCTTCTCGGCGTGCCGCGGAACTGGCCCGGTCGGCAGCCCCAACGTGGCTGGCCGCCGATGAGCAGATCGCCGCAAATGGCTTGCTCGTCGGGATTGAAGTCCGTGTGTACCCCGCAGATCTCATCGGTGCAGGAAAAGCCCAGCGAGCGATGATTGGCCACGTCGCACACCGCCTGGTCGCCTGGGGCCAGGTCGATATCGCAGCGGCCCAGCCAGCCGTCCAGTGAACCGGGATAGGCCAGCCCGTCTTCGGCCACGAAGGAGGGGGTGTAGCGAAACAGACGGTTGAATCGGCTGGCGTACAGACGTCCTTGAGCATCCAGCCTGAGCGCCCGTCCGGTTTCGTTGGCTTCCGCGAAGAACCCTTCGAGCACGCCGACCACTGTGGGCGTATGGCTACAATCCACTGCGCAATCGAAACCCTCTGGCAGCGTGCCATCCAGCACGACGATCGAGGCATCGCGAATCATCACGTAGATCAGATCATTGTCATCCACCACGCTACTGTGCGCCCGAAGAATCGTGCAGCCGCCGCCGGCCTGTGGCAACGGATCACAGCTGGTGCCGTCGATGCGCTTTGTCAGATTCTGCAGGCGGTATCCGACCTGTGGCTGGATTTCCAGGTCGAAGACGGCCATGGACGAGTGGCCGCCGCTGGCGTGCGACGTGAGAAAGATGCGCTCGCGAATCGGATCGAACACGACATCGCGCAGTTCATCGCCGGTGATGTACCTCGCGTTCAGCAGGCTGCCATCGCTGCCAAAGGAGGCGAGACGCTGCCGGCGCAAGACTCGGTCTGAAGGGTTGGGCGCGCTGGTCATGCACTTGATGTTGCCCTTGTCCACGACGAACATCCGGCCATCATCGGTCACCGTCATGAATTCCGGATCGGAAGGGAATTCAAGCTCGAACGTGCGTTCTCCCCCCTGTCCGTTGTTGCAGATGGCGAAGAGATCGTCGTTGGTGATGGACTGCTCGATGCGGAAGTCCTCGATGAAGTAGGGATACAGGGGCGCGACGAAGAAGCCGTTTTCCGGCTGATCGTCGATCCTGAAGCGCAGCGGATCGCCGTCGGGATCGGTTCCCTGCAGACGGATCGGAGTGGGCTCGAAGGACACCGCCTCGGCGCGGTCCGGTCCGACTTGCGCCAGCGCCACGGGATCGAGGTTGCTGTTCTTGATGTTGACCGTCTGCACTGCGCTGGCGCTGTTGCCGGAGGCGTCGATGACGGTCCATGTGACGAAGTGCAGGCCAAGGCCCAGCGGCAAGGAGGCGTCGTGGGACACGCTGGGGCTGAGATCGACGAAATCGAACACCATCGGCTGGCCCAGGTCGGTGACCTCGCCGCTATCGACCTCGACGATATCGTCGGGCGGGACGATGGCGGGCGGCTGGGTGTCGACCACCTCGACGCGCATGGTGGTGATCGTCTCATTGGGAACACCGTCCAGGTTCGGCCCCGGATCGCGTGCCGTCCAGGTGATGTCGAAAGCCTCGCTGGCGCCATCGCTGCTCACCGGCCAGAAGCTGCGCAGGCGCTCCTCCGGATAGCTCGCGAAGAAGGCCACCGGGCGGTCGCAGGCATCGGAAACCTCGTACAGCGCGCGCAGCAGCGGCTGGTAGCGGTGCTGCGAGACACCGCCGGCTTCGTCGGCCTCGATCGTCACGTGCAGGATGCCGCCGACCAGAACGGCGCTGATCCGACCGTCGTCGAAGGGCATCGGCACGATGGTGGGCGGCACCTCGTCGTAGACAGTCACCTGCTGGTAGACATCGCTGACGTTGTTGATGCGCCAGCCGCTCAAGGCGTCATCGATCAGAAAGCTGAACAGTTCGACCACGACGTTGAGCAGGATCTCGACATAGGGCTCGCCCTTGGAGCCGGCGGGCGCGCCCGGAACGAATATCGGGATCAGGTCGAGCGGACCGATGCGGGCATTGGCGCGCCATTGGAGCGTCCGGGTACCGACCGGGAACTCCAGCACGCGGTCGCGCGCGTAGGGGCATTCGTAGATCGGGCCACTACCGTCGAGCTGGCTGAAACGCACCGAGCCATCCTCGCGACACTGTCCCCAGATGCGGTCGGTAGCTTCAAGCGATCCGGTTTCGAGGAGGAACTGCACATCGAGGCTTGCCGTCTGCGGAGGCGACGGCGTGTGGTGGAGCAGCATCACGTCGACCTCGGTGTTCTGGTGGAATACGAACGGCGAGCCGAGTTGACCCCAGTCGCTGTTGTAGTTGTACGCAATGCCCAGCGCGTTCTGGTATTTCCACACCATGTGCTCCTGCTCGAAACTGGTGTGGCAGGTGCCGGCCGGCACCGTTCTCGCGATGTCAGGCGGCGCGACGATCACGGTCTTGCAGAACTTGAGCGCCAGGTTGCTGGCGAACACCGCAGCATTGGCCAGTTCGCCGCCGCCCGGCACCAGGGCGATGCCGTACGCGATGCTGTGGGCGATACCGAGCGGCGCCTGGCAGAGCACGGCCGCAATATTGTTGGCTTCGCTTTTTTCCAGACCGCGGGCCGGTGCCGTCCAGATCGTGGCGACGTGGACGCTGTCGCCGTTTGCAGAGGGGTCGAGTCGCCGCACGCGGATACCGTCAAACGGTGCGTCCGAGCGAAGTCCGATACTTTCGCCCGTGATCTGCACGACGGATGTGCCCGACGCCGGCGGCCGATGGGCGAAGACCTGCGTGCCGATCGGCTGCCCGCCGTGATACAGCGCAAGCTCCAGCACCGCCTTGCTTCGCGGCGCTTCCAACGTCAAGGCGACCGCGCCGAGCGGCGCGGTGAAATCCAGCGCCATGGCAGCGCCGACCGCAATCGGCACGCGGCCGCGCTCGAAGTCGAGCCGGTCGAGGGAAAAGCGGTCGATCAGAGTCGTCGTCGCGGCCTTGCCGCGCGCCTCGGCCAGGTGGGTGGCGACCAGCCCATCGGTCTCGACCAGCGGCACGACTGCGGACGACGCCGCCGCTGCGCCCGACAACAGCAAAGCGGACCCGATCAGTCCGGCGCGCCTGGGAAATCCCATGACCTGTCTCCTGCAACCTGGTGATTGTCAGCAGGCTAGACGGACCCGTCCGCGGCAGGAATGCACTGAGGTTGCGCACCCCTGCGCGCTGGTTGCAATCCTTCCAAGGACCTCTGAACAGGTCCGCGTGGGCGGGAATTCGGAGTCTGGAGCGCCCGCTCAGTCAGGTGGATTGTCTCTCCGCGCCCAGGCCGCAGGCGTACAGTCGAATCGCTCGCGAAAACGGCGCGAGAAGTACGAGACGCTGGCGAATCCAACCGCGTCGGCGACTTCCGCGACGTTGCCGCGACGCTGCTCCAGCAGGCGCGCGGCGGCCTGCAGGCGGACCTCGCGCAGATGCTCCTCGGGACTGCGGCCAAGCTCGGCCTTGAGGCGGCGGAAAAGAGTGGTGCGATCCATGTGCATCAGGTCGGACCAGTCGCGTACGGAGAATCCGGGATCCGCCAGGTGTTCCGACAGGACAGCCTCGAGTCGACGCTGGAACGGCGTGGCGGCTGACGCCTCCGGTGGTTCGGACGGTTCGAGTTGCTCGACAAGGCGGGCGCGCAAGCGCCTGCGCGAAGCGATGAGCCCGGCCACCCTGGCCGCCAGTTCGGCGCTGTCGAACGGCTTGGACAGGTAGTCGTCGGCGCCTGCCTCGATGCCGCGCACGACGTCCTTCGGGTCGGCCCGCGAAGTCAGCATGAGAACCGGCACGAAATCCAGCTCCGGATCGGCCTTGATGGCGCGCGTCATGGTGAGCCCATCCATGCGCGGCATCAGTCCATCGGTAACCACCGCATCAGGCAGGTGCTCGCGCGCCAGTCGCAGTCCGGCTTCGCCGTCGTCGGCCTCGACGATGCGGTAGCTGCGACCGAGACGCAGGCGCAGGAATTCGCGCAGTTCGGCATTGTCTTCCACGATCAGCACGCACGGCTGGTCGTCGGAGGCGGAATCGTCCAACGGCAGTTCACCGGCGCTCTCATCGTTGCGCGCGCCGTCCGTCGCCGCGGATTCGGATCCGTCGGCCTGCGCGCTCGGCTGAAGATCGGCGGGAAGTCGCAGCACGAAGCAGGCGCCCTTCTGGTCGGCGTCCTCCACCGCCACGCTGCCACCGTGAAGGGTGGCGAGCTCGCGCACCAGTGCGAGCCCGATGCCGGTGCCCGGCTGGCCGGCATGGCGCTGATCGCCCTGACGGTAGCGCTCGAAGATCACCTCGCGCTGCTCGGGTGCGATACCGGGCCCGCTGTCCTGCACGCTGATCGAGTACCCCTCCGGCCCCGCGGTCAGCCCGACGCGGATCCAGCCGCCGCGCGGCGTGAACTTGATCGCGTTCGACAGCAGATTGCCGACCATGGTGTCGAGATGCACCGGGTCGCAGACCGCCGACAGGCTCGCTGCGCAACCCTCGGTCTTGAGTTCGATCCCAGCCTTGCCGGCACTCATCCGGAACCGATCGACCATCGCCTGAATGCTTTCGGCGAGGTCGACCCGAACCAGCCGCAGGGGCATGCGTCCCGAGTCCAGACGCTGCAGATCGAGAACCTGGCCGATCAGGGACTGCATGACTTCGCTGTTGCGCAGCGCCATGTCCAGGTACGTCCGGTGCCCGGCATTCAGCGCCGGACCGGCCTCGCGCGCCAGCTCCTGCAGCGGCGCCCGCAGCAGCGCCAGCGGGGTGCGCAGTTCGTGGGAGACGTTGGCGAAAAACTCGACGCGCGCATCGCTTAGTTCGCGAATCCTTCGCGCCTGCCGTCGAACTTCTTCGGTGCGCTCCGCCACCTGCGCCTCCAGCTCCCGCTGTTGCGACAGCTGCCGCCCACGCTGCCAGCGCCTGCCCAGCGCAGCCGCCAAAGCCATCGAGAAGATCAGCGCCAGGCCGTAGGCCAGCAGCGCCGGCCATGCAAGCCAGGCTGGCGGGCGCACCCGGAAGCTGAGCGGTGGCGCCTCGGCAACCGTACCGAAGACATCGCGCGCCTGCACCATGAAGCGGTAGTTGCCGCCGGCGAGGCCGGTGTAATCGCGGCGCGATTCGCGGGTCCAGCTTGACCATTGGGCATCGAGGCCGGCGAGCATGGTCCGGTACTCGTTGGCCTGCGGATGCGCGTAGCTCGCGATGGCGTACTCAAAGCGCAGAGTATCGGGGCGCGAAGGCAGCGCGGCATCGAGAACGTCAGCTCCCGGCCCGCTGCGAATCCACTCCTCGCGGTCGGGATAGCCCACGCGATGCACCAGCAGCGGAGCCTGGCGGGGAGTGGTCTCAGGTGGCGGCCATTCCACCCGGAGCAGGCCGGGGTGGCGTCCGATCCAGAGATGTCCGCGCAGGCCGGAAAAAAACCAGTTTGCCGCTGGCTGAAGCTGGGGCAACCAGCGGCCGTGCCAGTCGAATCGACCGTCAGCCTCGAGCCGGCCGCGCCACAGCGGGCCGCCGTCGCCGATGCCGCCGATCACTTCGCGGTCGCCCTGCAGATGAAGCTTGTAGACGCCGCGAGATTCCCCGAATCGCGCATTGTCGAACTGGGGATCTGGCTCGATGGCAGACGCATTCAACGACCGTGCACGATAGCCGCCGTCGCTGGTGGCCAGCACGGTGCGCTCGCCGAGCTGGAACGCCCAGGCGTAGCCACCGGGAACGCCATCGTCGCCGTCCAGCACGTCGCGCAGCACCAGTTCATCGCCGTCCCAGGCGAGCCGGTAGTATTGCCCCGAGGTCGTCCCCACCCAGACCAGATCCTCGGCCTCTTCGGCCACGGTGTGGGCCCGGCGGACCACGCCCTCAATCTGGTTGAGCGCGCGCCAGCCCGACTCGGTGCGCAGCAGCACACCGAGGCCGGTTTCGAGCTCTGCGAATATCGCCTGACGCAGGCGCGAGCGGATCAATCCGTAGCCGTGCTTGTCGGTCAGTACCCGTTCGCTGGAGACAGTTCGACCCGCCTCCAGATCGAACACCATGCGGTGCACGCCCTCGGAGCCGGAGACCAGGACGCCATCGCCATCGTCAAGCAGGCCGAAAACATCCAACAGCGGTGCGTTCAGCGAACGCAGTCGGCTGGCGTCGCTACCGTCGCCCTCGAGTACCGCCACGCCGTGTAGCCCGCCCACCAGCAGGCGCCCGCGATGTTCGATCACTGCATTCGCGCGAGCGACTCCAGAGTCGGCGTCGTAGTAGCGCAGGCCGTTGAACAGGTCGACCCTGGCAATCGCGCCTTCCTGCGCCAGCCAGACGCCGCCCTGCCCATCCAGCGCCATAGCCATGACCCGGTCACTGGCCAGGCCGCTGCGACGGGTAACGTGGTCACGCAGGCGTCCGTCAGCGTCAAACCGGTAAAGGCCGCGGTTCTGGGTGCCGAGCAGCAGACCGCCATCCTCCAGCGGGAGCGCGGTGAAGATCCACACGCCCGACAGATCAGCTTCGGTGACGAACGGATGTGCGCCGGACGCGTCCAGCCAATAGAGCCCGTGACTCACGGTCCCCATGAGAATGCGACCATCCGGCCATGAAGCGAGCATGCTGATGCGGCCCTCGCTGGCCAGCGCCCATCCCGGTACCGGCTCCGGCGCCTCGCCAGGCGATGGGAACGGTTCGATTGAATGGAAACGGTCGCCCACCAGAACCCAGGGCTGCCCCTGATGTACCAGCGCAGTGCGGAACACGCCCTCCCAGGGTTCCAGCACATCGAGGCGCCCGTCGCGCCAGCGAAAAATGTGCTTCTGCGCATGGAAATACACGCTGTCTTCTGTGCGCAGCACGGTGAGTATTTCGCTGAAGTTGCGGTGCTCCTCAGGCAGCCCGTCGCTCAGGGATTGGTAGGCGAACGCTCCGTCCGGCGCGCGCTCGAACCAGCCAAACTCATTGGGCGACCCGGCCCAGATTCGCCCCTCGGCGTCGATCGCCATGCCGCGCACCCGATCGCCGTGCCGGGATCTCACGCTGCGCCAGACCGCACCATCAAAGATCAGCAGGCCGTCGCCGCCACCCACGTAGAGCAATCCGTCCGGCCCGCTGCGAATCGCCCAGTTGGTGATGTGCCCCCCGTAATCCTGCATGCCGTAGCTCTGAACCAGCGGCTTGCCCGGTGGCAGCGGCTGCGTTTCAGCCAATGCCGTCGCCATCCAGGTCATGGACAGGAGCGCAAGCGCAATGCCGGCGCACGACGCTCGACGCCGCCGCGCGCACGAGGTGATGACCTTGCTCATGGCCTGGGCTCGCTTCCTCCGGGATTCGCTGCTCCTGCGCGCATGCGCAGCGTCTCACGACTTGGCGGCACTTGGTTCAGGCGGTTGACCGACGCCACCTACTGCTCGAAGCCATCGAAGAACACCTCACCCGTCGCAATGCGCGCGAATTCGGTCAGGTCGAGTCCCAGATTCGTCGGACCGGTCGTGGTTGTGAAGCTTCCCGGGACGGCCAGATCCGAAAGGACGGCCATCGTGCGGTCAGCGTTCAAATCGGCGCCGACTGGCTGTTCATCGACGAAATCGAGCGCGAACGCGCCCGGACTCGGATTGACGCCTATTCTCGGGTCCTTGCTGCCACCGACTGCCGTGTCCGGGTCGGTGTCCATGCAGGCATGGACCTGGGTCCCGCTGGTCAAGGGTAACGCGGGGTTCGACGCGAAGAACGCGTAGTGCGGGTCTGCTGATACAGCAGCCCACTCGCCGGATACATGCACCGCGGTGCCGGAGCCGATCACCGAATACACGTCGGGTTCTGTCTCGATGACCTGGACAACGGTCCCCGCCGGAATCAGGGCAGTCGCCGTGAACAGGAGCGTTCCCTCCACGCCTGTGGTGACGAAGGCGCCGGTAGCGTTGTCCCGATCGTAGTTCGTGAAGTAGATCTGGGTACCGTTGGCGATATCCCTGACTGCCACAAACGCAAATTCGTCAGGTGCGTTCGCATCCTGGCCGGTAAATGCCAGCAGCGTTGCATCCGCAGGTCCGCTCAAGGCCAGTCCAATAGCAGCGAGGGTTCCTGTCCGGTAGTGAACCAACGCATTTTGAATTGCCATCCTGGATACCCCCGAACTGTGTGGGCGGGACGAGTCGCAGCGGGCAGTTGCGGTGCAATCGCTCGAAGCGCGCTTCCGTCAACCTAGCACCGGCACCCTTGAATGGCAAAGCACGCGGCCAAGGGTTCGGCGCGGGTCAAACGGGCGCATGCGGCCGGTCACCGCGGCCACGGAATCCAGTCAACCCGCGGCCCGGGAAGATTGCTACTGGCCAGCGGATGTGGTGCCGGCAACGGACTTGCGCTGAACTTCTGGACCTGCGGCCGATCCTCGGGGCTTCCGGCCTGCTGGACGATCAAGGCAGCTGGTCGCTGCCGCGGCTGCGCTCGAGTAGGTCGCGCAGCGCATCGCGAGCCTGCGCGAGGTCCCCCGGATCACCATCGGTGTCGGCCTCGCGAATGGAAAGCGCGCGGCGCAGCAATTGTCCGGCGCGCGCCAGGTCGCCATCGGCCTCGGCGATCCGCGCCAGATAGGTGAGCGATGGTACGAGCATGGGGTGCTGGTCGCCCAGGCGACGTTCGAAATGGGTCAGGCCGCGCTCCAGGAATGGCTGCGCCTCCTCGTAGGCATCCAGTGCGAACAGCGCTTCGCCGAGGTTGGATTCGACCAGGGCGATCATGATGTGATCCTCGCGCAACCGCGGCGCGAGGTGCGCGAGGGCCTCCCGGTAGCGTTCGGCGGCGGCCTGGGGTTGCCCCAGCGCCCAGTCGATGGTGCCGAGATTGTTGAGGATGGTGCCCACAGCGGGATGGTCGGGGCGCTGCGCCCGGTACGCCGCCAAGGCGCGCTCCAGGTGTGGGATGGCCGCGTCGTGCTCGCCAAGATCGGAAAGCGTCGTGCCAAGGTTGTTCACCGCAGTGGCAACCCGGAAGTCGTCGGCATCGAAATGCGACTCGTAGATGCGCAGGGCGCGCTCCAGCAGCGGGATTCCTGGCGCTGGATTACGCTCGAGCTTGTACTGATCAGCCAGGCCCACCAGCGCCGCAGCCACCGCGGGATGCTTCGGACCGACCCGTGCTTCGATCAGGGCCAGTGCAGCCTCACGATGCGCGCGCGCCTCGACCAGTCGTTGCTGCGTGGCCAAGGCATTGGCGAGGAAGAGGTGCAGATCGGCTTCACGTTCCCGAGAACCGAGGGCCCGCCAGAGGGTCAGCGAGGCTTCGAAGGCCTCGATCGAGGCCGGCTCGCCACGCGCCAGCAGCAGGTTGCCCTTGGCCTCCAGCGCACTGGCGAGACGGGGCGCGTCATCGGCGTCACGATACGAGCGTTCGGCCTTGGCAATCGATGTCGCGGCGGCTTCATGCTCGCCGCGCTGCAGCTGGATGCGTCCCAGCGCCAGCTCGGCGTCGGCGATCTGGATGGGGTGCGCCTGCGGATGCGCGCTGCGCAGGCGCAGGCTTTCGCGCACCAAAGGCTCGGACTGGTCCAGGAGACCGAGCAGCCGATAGATGCGCGCGACTTCGTCCAGCAGACGGGCGCGAACCAGCGGCTGATCGACCAGCGCACCTTGCAGCCGCCCGGCAGAGCGATCCAGCAACTGGCGCGCGGTGAGTTCGGCAACGGGTTGGGATTCGTCCGGGGCGTAGGGATCGCTGGCGCGGAACAGGTCGGTCAGGAACGCGACCACCTGCTCGGTTTCGAGCCGCGCGCGTTCGGCCTGCTCGGCCTCGACCCGGGTGGCGTCGCGCTCGGCGGCCAGGCGCATCGTGAATACCGCGGTGATGCCGAACACCAGCAGCAGCGCCGTCGCCAGGGCGGTACTGGCCAGCCGGTGCCGTGCCACCAGGCGGCGCAGTCGATAGGCGCTGCCTGCAGGCCGCGCCGCCACGGGGTGGCCGCCAAGCAGGCGCAGCAGATCCTCGCGCAGGCGGTCGGCGCTGGCATAGCGGTGTACCGGATCATCGGCAAGCGCCATGGCGAGCACTGCATCGAGATCAGCTGCGGGCAGGCCCGCGGTCGCGACCTCGCGGCTCGGCTTCGACAGCGACGGCGGCTTCGCCCCTTCGACCGCCGCCGGCGGTGCACGTCCGGTCAACAGCTCCCAGGCGAGCAGACCCAGCTGGTAGACGTCCGATGCGGTGCTGGTCGGCGCGCCCGCACGCTGCTCGGGGCTCGCGTAGCGCGGCGTCAGCCAGGCACGACCATGGGTCTGGCCGGCGGCGGACCCGGTCACTGTGGTGGCGTCATCCGCGGCGGCGGGCGAATCATGGTCTTCAAGGATGCGGGCGATGCCGAAGTCGAGCAGCTTCACCTGGCCGTCGCTGTCGACCAGGACATTGGAGGGCTTGATGTCGCGGTGCACGATCAGTCGCTGGTGGGCAGCCTCGACCGCCGCGCAGACATCGGTCAGCAGGTGCAGGCGCTGGCGCGCATTCAAGGCCTGCCGCCGGCACCAGAGGTCGATGGGTTCGCCGTCGACGTGTTCCATCACCAGGTACGGCGCACCTTCGGCCGTGAGCCCGGCATCGTAGAGGCGTGCGATGTTGGGGTGCACCAGGGTGGCGAGAATGCGCTGTTCACGCTGCAGGCGCGCCAGGCTCTCGGGCGCGGTGCCGGGTTCGAGGAGCTTGATGGCGACCTGGCGCGCGAACAGACCGTCGGCACGCTCGCCAAGAAAGACCCGCCCCATGCCGCCGGCGCCGATCTCCCTGAGAACCCGATACGGGCCGAGCAGCGCGCCGGGCTGGGCCGTGGTGTCCGCCTCGCGCAGGACTTCGTCGAGCACGCCCGCATGCATGGCGCCTCCACGGTGCAGGAAGTCGTCGTCGTCGAACGCGGCAGCGAGCAGGCTGGTCAGACGTGACCGCTGGGGCTCGGGCAGATCGGCCAGGCGTTCGGCGCGGGCCTGCGTGTCCAGGTCGAGCAGCTCGCCGAGCAGCGCGTCCAGCGTGCGCGGGTCGGTTCGCGGCGCTTCGTGATTGTCGTCTGGACCGCTCATTCCGGCGCGTGGGCTGCGGCGCCAGGAACCATGCCGAGCGCGTCCTTCAGCCAGGCCCGCGCGCGCAGCCAGTCGCGACGCACCGTGCGCTCGGAAACGCCGAGCGCCGCGGCAGTCTCGTCTTCGGTCATGCCGGCATAGAAACGGCACTCGACGACCCGACACAGACGCTCATCCAGTTCACGCAGCCGCTCGAGCGCCTGGCCGACGCTGAGGATCTCGACGAAAGGGGCGTGGTCGGCGGCCACTTCGTGATCTTCGAGGGTGACCGGCTGCACGCCGCCGCCGCGCTTGTCGGTGAGCTTGCGCCGCGCGGTGTTGATCAGGATATGGCGCATCGCGCGCGCGGAAGCAGCGAGGAAGTGGCTGCGGTCGGCGAAATCATCGAAGCCGACCATCTTCACGTAGGCCTCGTGAACCAGCCCGGTGGTGTCAAGCGTGTGGCCGGGGCGCAGGCGCCTGAGCTGGGCGCGGGCGATGCGCCGCAGCTCCGGGTAGAGCGCGTCGGCCAGCGCATCGAGATCGTCGGACGCGCCGCTGCGCGCCCGGATCAATGCGTTGCGAACGTCCGGCGAATCCATCATGTCTGGCACCGCGTTGGCCACCGCCCCAATGCTAGCAGCCTGTCGTCAACCGAGTCCGAATGCGACGGCCATGCCCAGCCACAGCGCCAGACCCACCCACTGGTTGTTGAGGAAAGCCACGAAGCAGCGCTCGCGGCTTCGATCGCGAGCGTGCCACAGCTGCGATGCCGCCAGACCCACTGCCACACCCCAGCCGACCCAGTAGGGCCAGCCAAGCCCGACCTGCTGACCGACAAACAGCATCGCTGCAAGAAAGCAGATGTGGCAGATGGCGACGGCGAGCAGATCGAGATCGCCGAACAGGATGGCCGTGGACTTTGACCCGGCCTTGATGTCGTCCTCGCGATCAACCATCGCATACAGGGTGTCGTAAGCCACCGCCCACAGCACCGTGGCGCAGAACACCAGCCAGGCCAGCTGCGGAACGGCGCCGGTGATCGCGGCGAAGGCCATCGGTACCGACCAGCCGAAGGCGGCCCCGAGCCAGGCTTGCGCCAGGTGGCTGACTCGCTTCACGAACGGATAGGCAGCCGCCAGCAAGGCGCCGGCGAAGCTGAGGTACACAGTGAGGCGATTGGTCAGCAGCACCAGTCCGAAGGCCAGAGCGATCAGCACGAAGAACAGAAGCAGGGCTTCCCAGGTCTTCACCCGCCCCGCCGCCAGCGGACGCTCGCGGGTGCGCTCCACCTGCGGATCAAGTCGACGGTCGGCAAAGTCGTTGATCACGCAGCCGGCAGCGCGCATCAACACCACGCCCGCGGTGAAGATCAGCAGCGTCTGCCACGGCGGAAGTCCATCCGCCGCCAACCACAGCGCCCACCAGGTCGGCCACAGCAGCAGCAGGGTCCCGACCGGCTTGTCGAGCCTCATCAGCAAGGCGTACTGACGCCACGGATCGGGCAGGCGCGCCACCTGCCCGGCCATCCACGACTGCGGCGGCGAGGTCGGCGCGGAGCGCGGCTTCGCGGACGTGCGGCGGACAGCCTGTACGGGTCGGGTTCGGCGATTCATCGCTGCGCGGGCAAAGGAACGGTCAAATCCCGCAACGCGCGGGAGGTCAACGTCCACCAGTGTGCCGCATCGACCGCCGCAGCGGCGCATTGCGCACGACCGGCGTCGACGCGGGCCGCATGATACTCGGGATGCAATGACGTCGACCGGATGGGTCGATACAATCAGGACATGAGTTCAGCCGCTACGCAGGCGACAGTCGAGGAAGTGACCCACCTGCTGGCGCAATGGCAGCAGGGTTCGGAGGCCGCATTGAACCGGCTGCTTCCGATCGTCTACGACACCCTTCGTGAAATGGCGGGCAGACGTCTGGGTCGGGCCCATGCCCAGCCGCTCGATCCCACCGAACTGGTCCACGAATCGCTGCTGCGCATGCTCGGTGCAAGCGCCATGCAGGCGCGCAACCGCGCCCATTTCATGGCGCTGGCAGCGCTCAACATGCGTGCGGTGCTGGTCGATCTGGCGCGCGCGCAGCGCGCCACAAAGCGTGGCGGCGGCGACGTGGCAATAACCTTGACGGCGCGCCAGGCCGGCGGCTCCAATGACGCGCTCGCCCTGGTCAGCCTCGATCAGGCGCTGACCAGTCTGCAGGACCGCGATGCGCGTGCGGCGCGGGTGGTGGAGATGAACTTCTTCGCCGGCATGGAGCGCGCCGAGATCGCCGAAGTGCTGGAGGTATCGCTGGCCACCGTCGACCGCGACCTGCGCTTCTCGCGCGCCTGGCTGAACCAGCACCTCGAACGGACTGTCTAGCGATGTCGACTGATCGCTGGGCGCGGCTCCGCGAGCTGTTCGACGCGGTCTGCGAGATGCCGGACGCGGAACGCACGCCGCGCCTGGCGGAGCTTTGCGACGACCCGGCGATGCGCGCCGAAGTCGAGGCCCTGGTATCGGCGCAGACGGCTGGACTGCATCGTGCCTCGCAGCCCATGGCGCGAATGCTCGATACCCTGGTCGAGACCGAACTCAAGGAAGGCGACCAGCTCGGCCCGTGGCGCCTGCTCGAAAGCATGGGCAGCGGCGGAATGGGTGCGGTATTCAAGGCGAAGCGCAGCGACGGCCAATTCGAGCAGCGTGCTGCGATCAAGCTGCTGCGTGGGCTGCCGAGCGATCAGGGTCACCAGCTGCTGGCGCGCGAACGGCAGATCCTCGCCCGGCTCGAACACCCCGGCATCGCGCGCCTGTTCGACGGTGGTGAAACACCGGGCGGCCTGCCCTACCTGGTGATGGAGTTCATTGACGGGCAGCGCATCGACCAATGGTGCCGCGAGCATCGATTGGGACTGCGCCAGCGCATCGTGATGCTGCTGCAGGTCGCCGAGGCGCTGGCCTATGCGCATCGATTGCTGATCCTGCACTGCGACATCAAACCCTCCAACGTCATGGTGCGCGACAGCGGCCAGCCGGTACTTCTCGACTTCGGTGTCGCCCACCTGCTCGACCAGCCGGGATCCCTGACAGGCGGCGCGCTGACGCCCGGCTACGCGGCGCCGGAGCAGCTCGCCGGACAGGCCACCGGCGTGGCGGTGGATGTCTATGGCCTTGGCAGACTGCTTGCCGATCTGGTGCTGGACCGTCGTCTGGTCGGTGACGAGTGCCTGCCGCCCCTGCAGACGGCGAACCTCGCCCTTCCGGAGCTGCCTTGGCGCCAGCAGCTGCGCGGCGATGTCGACCTGATGATCGCCACTGCCACGGCCAGCGACCCCGCCGATCGCTATCCCACGGTGGAATCGTTCATCACCGATCTGCGCCGCTACCTCGACCACATGCCGCTGACGATCCGCGGCAGGGCGCCGCTGTACCGTTTCCAAACCCTGCTGCGACGGCGCGCGCCGCTGGTGACGGCGATGGGCATCGCAGCCGTCATCGGCTGCGCGGCGGCATGGCAGGTGCTCGATGAACGCGACCGCGCGCTGCGCGCCGAGCGGGAGGCCACGGCCCAGGCGCGGGCCGCAGAAGACATCACCGGATTCCTGATTTCGATGTTCGAATCGGCCAATCCCGGGCAGCATGGCGGCGTAGAGCCGACCCTGCGGGATCTCCTGGACGTGGGCGCCACCCGGTTGCTGGATGCGGCAGACCTGCAGACGCAGCCGCGCGCGCAGCTTGCGCGCACCCTGGCCAAGGTCTACGGGGCGATCGGCCTTCCCGATCGCGAAGCGGATCTGTTGAACCTGACTTTCACGCTGCAGGACGAGGGCCTCGCGGGGGTCGAGGCGCGACTCGGCACCCTGAGCGAACTGATCACGGCAGAGTCCAACCGCCTGCGTATGGACCGCGCGGAAGCCTTCCTGCTCAGGGCGCAGCAGATGATCGACGCGCTCCCCGAACAGCCGCCGCTGCTGCGCGCCGATCTCGCCAACAGCGAGGGCCTCCTGCGACTCAGTCAGCGACGTCTGGCCGACGCCGAAGCGCAGCTGCTTGTCGCTCTCGACCTGCGTCGCCAGCACCTGGGCGAGGACCATCTGCAGCTCGCTTCGGTCGAGCACAACCTTGGCCTGCTGGCGCTGGAACAGCACGAGCCCCATCAGGCGGCCGCGCGTTTCCAGCGTGCGCTCGACATCAAGATCGGCAGCATCGGCGAACGCCATCCGAGCTACCTGCTCAGCCTGGAGTCGCTGGGACGCAGCTGGCGCGAGGCCGGTGAGGTCGATCGCGCCCTGCAGCTGCTCGAGCGCGCCGCCGAGCTGCGCCTGGTCATCCATGGCGAACACAGCCTCGGCACCCAGCGCGCCTTCAACGAGCTGGGTGCCGCCCTGCACGACGCGGTACGCCTGGAGGACGCCGAACTTGCCTATCAGCGCGCGCTGTCGATCGCCGCCGCGGTCGCCGGCGAGGGCAGCTTCGAAGTCGCGCTGGTCATGAACAACCTCGCCTTCTGCCTGCAGGACATGGGCCGCACGGACGAGGCGGAAGCCCTCTACCGACGTTCGCTGCAGCTGCGCGAGATGCTGCTTCCGCCCGGAGACACGCGCGTACTCCGGCTGCGTTCCAACCTCGCCTGGCTGCTGCTGCAGCACGGCGCCAACGACGAGGCCGGGCTGCTTCTCGCATCGGCTCTGCGCGAGTATCGGCAGCATCACCCGGGACAGCTGACCGAGCACGCCAACCTCGAGCTGCGGCTGGCCTATCTTGCCCTGCAGCGCAGCGACAGCGACGGTGCACGCCAATACCTTGCTGCGGCGCGGGCGCTGGAACCGGACTGGGGTCGACGCAATCGTGATCTCGCTCTGCTGGTCGAAGCGCGCATCGCGCTGGCTGACGGTGACGACGACGCCTTGACGCGTGCCGAGCAGGGGCTGCTGGCGCGCACCGAAACCCTTGGCGCGGCGCACCCCGGGCGCCTGCCGTGGCTGTTCACGGCGGCGCAGGCAGCGCGCGCAGCGGCGCAGGAGGATCGCGCCAGGATCTGGCTGAACGAGGCGGCGCGGCTGATCGACACCACCCAGGCACCGCACGCGCCGGCACGCGCCCAGCTCGCCGCGCTGCGCAACAACAGCGCTTCAGCGCACTGAGCGGCGCACGCGCAGCGCGATGCGCAGGTCTTCCGCGCGGTACAGCCAGGCCAGCAGCAGGAACCACCCGGTCAGCAGCACGCCCAGGTTCCACTCGAGCACATTTTCGAGCGCATCCTTGAGCGCGCCGTCGACCATGCTCGCTGACGCCCAGGTGCTGGCGATACCCAGGGCCAGCATGGCAAGACATGCGAAAAGACCGGTTGCATGCGCGCCGCGCGGCAGCGCCACATCGCGCAGGCGCCGGAGCAGTGCAAGCTGCGCCAGAAAGGTCATCGCGAAGTAGACGATCACGCCGTAGCGGCGCAGCAGGCGATAGAGGTCGCCGTCGGTGCCGAGGAAGTTGGCGTAGAGGATCAGGAAGACCCCGGCGATCAGCCCCAGCCACGGCAGCGCCACGCCCGCCCGTGGGTCCGGATGCACCTGGCGCAACCACGCGCGAGCGCTGGTCCACAGCAGCATCTGCAGCACCGCGCACGGCAGCATCAGAAACTGGAACACGTGATTGCCGAGACCGTGGCGCGCGGCACGGCTGATCGACGTGCATCCTTCCAGATAGGGGATGCAGAACGGCACATGACCATCGCGCACCGACAGCCACCAGGCGACATGCACCGCGAACACCGGGATCAGTGCACAGGCAAGCGGCAGCCAGAACAGCGGAAAGCCACGCGGGTTGGACATGGCCCCGATGGTAGCGCGGTCGCCACCAACGCAGCACGCGACGCACCGCCTGGACCGTGACGGAATACTGTTGGGGTGCGCTGCGCTGACCCCAACGGCGTTGCTGCAGGCCATGAAGAAGCCCGGCCGTTGCCGGCCGGGCTTTTTCGCGGGCCCCGGGGGGTGCAGGGATCAGTAGAAGCTGTAGCGCAGGCTCAGGTAGTAGTGCCGCGGCCAGCCGTAGTAGGCGGTCTGCAGATTGCCGACGCTGGAGAATTCCTGGGCGTCGACCTTGTAGACCTTGTCGGTGGCGTTCTTGACGCCGCCCTGGATGCGCCAGTTGCGGTCGCCGCTTTCGTAGACACCGAACAGCCCGACCAGCGAATAGGCGTCCTGGGTCAGCACCTCGCGGTTGTCGACCGACAGCCAGGTCTTGTCGCGGTAGCTGATGTCGCCGCCGAGCGTGAATCCCGCGCCACCGGACAGATTGAAGGTGTGGGTGAGCGCCAGCCTTGCGTTCCACTCGGGGCTGAACGGCACCTTGTCATCAGTGCGGTCGGCACCGGCAAAACGTTCGTCGAGGAACTCCCGGTACTGGGCGTCCTGATAGCCGATGTTGCCGCTCAATCGGGTGGCTGCGCCGAGCAGCGCGGCGCCCTCGAACTCGATGCCCTGGATGCGCAGCTTGGCGGCGTTCAGCACCGGGAACGAGAAGGTCGGAATCGCGGCTGTGGGATCGACCACCTCGGCCACGCGCGCCTGGAAGTTCTTGTAGTCGGAGTGGAACAGGGCGACGTTGCCGACGAACCGCCCGTCTTCGGAGCTGACCTTGTAGCCGAATTCGTAGGTCCACACATACTCGGGATCGAAAATGCTGACCTCACCCGGGCTGTTGGCACGACCGTTGAAGCCGCCCGACTTGAATCCACGGTTGGCCGAAGCGTAGACCATGCTGCGATCGGTCAGGCGTTTCTGCAACGCCAGGCTCGGAGTGACCGCGCTGAAGTTGGCGTCGGCATTGAACGCGAAGGTGCCGTTGAGCGCACCGAGCGCGTTGGAGAAGGTGCTGGTGGTACGGAAATAATCCTTCTCCTCTTCGGTGTAGCGCAGTCCTGCACTCAGCGACCAGTCGTTGCCGAAGTCATAGCTCATGTTTCCAAACACGGCGTAGCTCTTGTTGCGCAGGTCGTCGTCGACGGTGCGCAGGAAGTCCAGCGGCGCGCCATTGAAGGCAAGGAAATCGTCGGCGTAGGCCTCCTGATGACTGGGCACCTTCTCATTGAGGTAGTAGAAGCCGAACACGCCACGCAGGTTGTCGCGGTTGTCGTAGAGGAGCTGGAACTCCTGGCTGAACTGGCTCTGGTCGACCGCGACACGCGCCGCAGTGACCTGCACCTCGGTGCCGTCGAAGTCAATCCAGAAGTCGGTCTCGAGGTCGCGCTGCGCGGTGATGCTCTTGAAGGTCAGGCTGTCGCTCCATTCCCACTCGAGGACGGCGGACAGTCCCTTGTGCTCAAGCTCCTGCCCGCGATCCTCTCCGAGTTCGGTACGCGCGCTGTAGTCGAAGCGCCCGGTCGGTGCCGGCACCAGCACCTGCGGTCCCAGCGCCAGGTCGACTTGCAGCAGCGTCGCTTCGGCGCGTCCGAGCGACAGTTCATTGTCCTGTCGCGTGTAGTCGGCGCTCAAGGTCAGGCTGATCGCATCCGACGGTCGCGCCACCAGCTTGGCGCGCAGGGCCTGCTCGCCGTTGTCATTGAACCTGCGACCGCTGACCGGATCGCGCACGTAGCCGTCGTTGTCGGCGTAGAGGCCGGCGAGGCTGAAGCTGACGTTGTCCGACGCGGCGCCGGCGCCGTAGAAGCGGCCTTCAAAGCGGCCGTAGTCGCCCACCGTCACTTCGGCATCGATGCGCGGATCGAAACCGGGCACGCGGGTGATGACCTTGAGCGCGCCGCCGGCGGTGTTGCGACCGTACAGGGTGCCCTGCGGACCGCGCAGCACCTCGACGCGTTCGACGTCGAACATGTTGGTCAACGCTCCCTGGATGCGCGACATGTAGACGTCGTCTACGTAGACGCCCACCGCCGGGTCGAAGGTCTGCAGCGCATCGGGCTGACCGACGCCGCGGATGAAGACGTTGATGCTGGAAGCCGACGCGCGCCCCTGCACGACGTTGACGTTGGGGATGGCGCCCTGCAGCCCGTCCAGATTGCGTGCCTGCAGCTCGCGAAGCTCCTCCTCGTTGAAAGCGGTGACCGCGACCGGCACGTCCTGCAGCGATTCCTCGCGGCGGCGGGCGGTGACGGTGACCGCGTCAAGGCGCATGGCGTCGGAATCTTCGGCGCCTTCCTGGGCGGCCACGGAGTGTGAATAGCCCAGACCGAGACCGAGCGTGATGGCAGCGGCCAGGGCGTGCAGTTGGAACGATTTCATGGCGGGCCTCCCCCAGTGATGGCGCAACATGCGCAAATTCGATGACCGCCAATCTAGGGCAGTGAAGCGCGGGTGTGACCTGTACCTTGGTACAGTTCCGATGCCCCCCCAGTCAGCGAAGAATCCGCCGACGAGCGCACCGTCCGGATGCGCCGCGGAGGGAGGGATGCTGAGCCTCATTGGCCTCATCGGCGCGCTGGCGCTGCTGATCGTGCTCACCATGCGCGGCATGAGCCTGTTCGTGGCGACGCCCCTGTGCGCGCTGCTGGTGGCGCTGACCGCCGGGCTGCCGCTGCTGCCGCCACTCGCTATCGATCCGGGCATGGACATGGTCAGCCGCTACATGGCCGGCTTCACCGGCTTCATCGGCAGCTGGTTCTTCGTGTTCCTGCTGGGCGCGTTGTTCGGGAAGCTGATGGAATCCTCAGGCGCAGCCGACAGCGTGGCGCGCTGGATCGTCGGCCATCTCGGCGTGAAGCGTGCCGCGCTCGCCATCGTCGCCGCCTGCGCGGTGCTGACCTACGGTGGCGTCAGCCTGTTCGTGGTGGCGTTCTCGGTGTATCCGATGGCGCTCAGCCTGTTCCGCGGCGCCGACCTGCCGCGGCGTTTCATTCCCGCCACGCTGGCCTTTGGCTCGGTCACCTTCACCATGACCTCGGCGGGCTCGCCGGAAATCCAGAACTGGATCCCGATGGAATTCCTCGGTACCGGTCCGCTGGCGGCCTGGCAGGCCAGCCTGGTGGTGGCGATCTTCATGGCCACCTTCGGCTTCTGGTGGCTGAGGCGCATGCTGGGCGCGGCGCACGCGCGCGGCGAACGCTTCGAGGCGCGCGTCGGCGACCCCGAAGGCAGTCGCGAAGATCTGCCGCATCCGGCGCTGTCGCTGCTCCCGCTGCTGCTGGTGCTGGGCTTCGCCTTCGCCCTGCACGACAGCTACGGCACCTCGGCGCTGATCGTCGCCCTGCTGGCCGGCTGCTTCGGAGCAGCGCTGACCAATCCACGTCATCTGCACGCGCCCGGCGCAGCGCTCGCCGCCGGCGGAACCGGCGCACTGATCGCCATCGGCAACACCGCAGCAGTAGTCGGCTTCGGCACCGTCGCAAAAGCCTCGCCGGCTTTCGAAGCGGCCGTCGACTTTGTCACCGGCACGCCCGGTGCCGGCCTGGTGTCGGCCGCCATCGCGGTCAGCGTGATTGCCGGCATGACCGGCAGCGCTTCCGGCGGTCAGGCCATCGCCCTGCCCATTCTCGGTCCGCACTTCATCGATCAGGGCGTCGACCCCGACCAGCTGCACCGCGTGGT
>CAZGKE010000020.1:0-36230 GCA_964526035.1 uncultured Gammaproteobacteria bacterium
GGAAGCGGGGCGTCCTCTCTTTGGGTTACCTTTCTCTGGACGAGCAGAGAAAGGTGACTCGGCCGCCGGGAGGCGGACGAAACAAAGTCATGGATGACACAACAAGACCCGCCGACAGGCGGACATCGAGAGACGTCGGAATGGGATGCCGACCTACGGCAGCAAGTGACCTGCCACCCTGAGGCGGACGAAACAGGGTCATGAATGACAGAACAGACAATCGTCGACAGGCGGACATACCCTCAATAGAGGAGATCCAACTCTCCGCGGTCGCGGCTTTCGCCGCTCCTACAAGGAAGCGCGAGCAGGCCGACGCGACTCCGCCGCCGCACGGCGGGCCAAACCACTATTCCAGGTGAATTTCATCCGCACCCGCCCAGCGCAGGATCTCGGCGATGGCGGCGCGCACCAAGGGCTGCAGCTCGGGGGCGTAGAGCATTTCGCGGTCGATGCCTTCGGTCCAGCCGAAGATCGACTGGCGCAGCTGGTCCTCGCCGCGCACGCGATGGTGGATGTCGTCCATCAGGCGGCGCATTTCGGAAAGCGTGGGGCTGTAGCCCATCGCCTCGAACAGGGTGCCAAGCGATACCAGCAGCGCCTCCGATTCGGGGCCGAGGCCGAGGTCGGACGGGCGATGGCCGAAACTGCTGCGACCCGGGTCGGCGTGAATCCGGAAGCTGACCTTGTGCAAGGAGTGATACAGGGGCTGCTCGGAGATCAGCAGCAGCAGCAGGGTGCGCGGATTGGCCACCACCGTGCCCTGACTCGATGACCATTCGCGGCTCTGCACGAACTGGAAAAGGCGGATGTGCTCGCGGAAATCCGCCGCCTGCAGCTGGTCGAGGATGAGAATGGTGGGCTCACCTTCTGAATAGCTGCAGGCTTCGATGACGGCGCGCTCGAAGGCGGGCAGGGGCGGCAGCTCGATGCCGTCGCTGACTTCCGGCGGTCCGGCCACTTCGGCCTGGGTAAAGTCGTGATAGAGGACGTGGGGGTGTTCCAGCGCCTGCGCCAGCGCACTGGCGAACGCGGTCTTGCGTCGGCCGGAGCGGCCGGTGATGTTGATGCAGCGCAAACGGTCCGGAGGCTGCGCAAACACGCAGTCCAGCGCGAATCCATAGTCGTCGTTGGACTCGAAGCCGTGTTCGGCGAGCTTGCGGCGCAGGCTCATGACGACTGTGCGGGGCGGCAGAAGATGTGGTCTGCCGCCCCGTACGCTCAGGCTGCCGCCGCCTCGGGCTGCGTCTTGCGCGGCCCGTGCAGCAGGGCGTGGCGCACCGCATTCACGATCAGCGCGATCTCGTCGCTGCCGATGTCGAAGGTCGGCGTGAAGCGCAGGCTGTTGGCGCCGCCGTGGATGACGCCGATGCCCTCGAAGCGCATGAACTCCTCGGTGCTGCCGGTGCCGAAGCACTTGTACTCGGGCGCCAGTTCGCACGACACCAGCAGGCCGGTGCCCTGCACCTTGGTGATCGGACCGCCCAGCTCATCGGCAAGCTTCTGCAGGCGCTCGACGAATTCCGCGCCGCGCGTGACGATGTTCTGGCGCAGCTCCGGCGTCAGGTTGTCCAGCACCGCCACGGCGACGTCCATGGCGCGCGGATTGCTGCTCATGGTGTTGCCGTAGATGCCCTTGCGATAGAGCTTCGCGGCGCGCTCGGTCACCGCCAGCACCGACAGCGGATACTGCCCGGCATTGAGCGCCTTGGAGTAGGTCTCCATGTCCGGCGGTGCCAGCGTCTCGAAGCCCGGATAGTCGACGATGGACAGCACGCCGTGCGCACGCAGCCCCGCCTGGATCGAATCGATCAACAGAAGGCTACCGTGCGCCTCGGTGAGTTGGCGCGCTGCGCTGTAGAACTCGGGTGTCAGCGCCTTGCCGGGATCGCCTTCGCCCATCACCGGTTCCAGGAACACCGCCTCGATGAACCAGCCATTGGCGTCGGCATCGGCAAACGCCTGGCGCAGCTGCGCGACGCTGTAGGGTTCGATGACGATCAGCTGGTCATGATTGCGCGCACTGGCAAGGTGCTGCTGGTAAGTCTTGCGCGTGGAGTCGGAGTACAGCGCCGGATGTTCCGTGCGGCCATGGAAGGCGCCCTTGACGGCCACGCGGCGCACCGTCTTGCCGGCATGGCGACCGCCCGCTTCGGTGTTGAGCTTGACGTTGACGTCGGCAATGCGCCCGGCCAGCGTCACCGACTCCGAGCCGGAATTCAGGCACAGGAACTTGCTGTACGGGCAACCGCCGCGCTTGTGGCCGACTTCGCGGCGCAGGGCGCGATCCAGGCGGATATGGCTGACGCTCGGCGTCATGATGTTGGCCATGACCTGCGGCCGCGACATCGCCTCCAGCACCGCGCGCGGCGCATGACCGAGTCCGAGCATGCCGTAGCCGCCCGAGTCGTGCAGCACCGCGCCTTTCAGGGTGACGATCCACGGCCCGCCGGCGGCCAGCGCGACATAGGGGTTGATGGCGTCGTCGGCATAGAAATTGACGAAACCCTTCTGCGCTTCCTCGACCTGGGTGGCCTCGTCGGCAGCCAGCAGCTCCGGCATCTCGGACTTCAGCGCCTCGAACTGCGCATGGGCGTCTTCGATCGCGGCCGCCAGGCTCGGGTGGCTGGTGGCGAAGCGGCGGATGATGGCGTCATCGAGGCCACGGGTCTTGGCGGCGCCACCGTGGCGGCGCATCTCGTCGAGTTTGCGGATCAGGCTGTCCATGGTTCCTCCTCGGGAACGGGCTTGCGGGCCGGCGTCGAAACGCGGCCATTACTCTTTGAAAAAGAAAGAAAAGCGGGGATGAAGAAGGCGTCCATTGTAGCAGCAGGCGCGCGCCTCCAACACCCCGCATGACAACTGTCACGCAGGCCCGGTTACCGACAGGGCTTGGGTGCGCGGTGCGCTTCGCACTAGCATGGCTGCATGAGTCACTCCGGCAACATGCGCGACCTGCTGCGCGCGCTGCAGCGCTTCGGTACCACGCTGAGGCAGCGCCTGCTGCCGCCCGTGCTGGACCCGGGCGCCATGCCCTTCTTCAGCCTCACCTACATCAGCTTTCTCGGCATGCCCTTCGTGTTCGGGCCTGAGGACGGCGCCGATGGTCTGGCCACGATGGTCGCCGTGGCCGTCTTCGTCCCGCTGTACTTCGCCTTCTACTGGGCGCGCGACTGGCACAGGGCGGCCATTCTGCTGGTGATCGCCGCCCTCGCGGTGCCGATGCTGAGTTTCAACTGGTTCAGCAGCACCTTCCTGATCTACAGCAACGTGCTCGCGGTGCTGCTTCCCTGGCGGCAGATGCTGGTGGTGGTGGTGGTGAGCCAGCTGCTGTGGATGCTGGCGGTGGCGATGACTTCATTGCCTTTTGGCTTCTTCGTGTTCATGGGCGCGTTCACCGGCGTGTTCTCCGCGGTCGGATGCTGGGTGTGGGTGAGCGGCGCCCGCCGCAATGCCGCCCTGCGCCTGTCGCAGGACGAGGTGCGACGTCTCGCCGTGGTCGCCGAGCGCGAACGTATCGGTCGCGACCTGCACGACCTGCTCGGGCACACCCTGTCGGTGGTGGCCCTGAAATCCGAGCTGGCCGGGAAGCTGATCGATCGCGATGCCGAAGCCGCCCGCCGCGAGATCATCGAAGTGGGGCAGGTGGCGCGCGAGGCGCTGGCGCAGGTGCGCAGCGCGGTGACCGGCTTCCGCCGCATGCTGCTGCCGGCGGCACTGGCGAACGCGCGGATGGCGCTTGATGCCGTGCGCGTCGAATTCCGCTACGAGACCCGACACGGACCGCTCCCGCAGGAAATCGAGACCATTCTGGCGCTGGCCCTGCGCGAGGCGGTGACCAACGTCGCCCGCCACGCGCGCGCGCATCATTGCAGTGCCGTCGTGGAGGTGGTCGACGATCGCGTGCGTCTGATCGTCGAGGACGACGGCGTAGGCGCGGTCGCCGCCGAGGGTCACGGTTTGAGCGGGATGCGCGAGCGTGTGGAAACGCTTGGCGGCAGCGTCACTATCGACAGCGGAAAAGCGCACGGCACCCGGCTGCTGGTGGAGATGCCGCTGGAGGAGGCCGATGAGCAGCCCGCGGAAGCGCCACTGCCGCTGTCGGGAGAATTCAAGCCCGCTTGAGCGCGGTCGCCGTCACTGTTAGCGTGCGCGGACCCCCGACAAGCGGAGCCGTCGTGATTCGAGTGATGATCGCCGAAGACCAGGGCATGGTGCGTGGCGCCCTGGCCGCTCTGCTGTCGCTGGAGCCCGACATCGAAGTGATCGGCAGCGCCGCCGACGGCGAACAGGCGTGGCGCATGCTGCGCGATACGCCACCCGACGTGCTGCTGACCGACATCGAGATGCCCGGCGTCACTGGCCTCGAGCTGGCCCAGCGCGTGCAGCGACACGAACTGCCGTGCAAGGTGATCATCCTCACCACGTTCGCGCGTCCAGGCTACCTGCGCCGCGCCCTGGATGCGGGCGTGCGCGGTTACCTGCTGAAGGACGCGCCCTCGGAAAAACTCGCCGAGGCGCTGCGCAGCGTGCATCGCGGCGGTCGCGTCATCGATCCCGAACTTGCCGTCGAAGCCTGGGGCGAAGCCGACCCGCTGAACGATCGCGAGCGCCAGGTCCTGCGGCTCGCCGGCGACGGCATGAGCGCACCCGACATGGCCCGTCAGCTCGGACTGACGCAGGGCACCGTGCGCAACTATCTGTCCGAAGCGATCGGCAAGCTCGGCGTGTCGAACCGCATCGAAGCCTATCGATTGGCGCGGCAGAAGGGTTGGCTCTGACCCCACCAGTCAGGTGCCACCGTCAGCGCCGCGTGAGGACTCGACTTGCGGCGCTGCGCTTCGTTCAGGAACCGGTCGGCTGGCAAGAATGCGCTCAGTGGCGGTTCATGGCCCAAGGCGGAGGATGAAAAGGTCAGTCTGCTTCGGAGCGCCATCCTCATGTTTACCCGGTTCGCTTTGCCCCTGTCAGCCGCGATTCTCGGTCTGGGCCTTGTGGCCACCAGCACGCCTGCTCAGGCAGGAAGCTGGAGTGTATCGATCGGCGGCTACGGATCCGGCTACAACTACAACGTCGGCTACCGCGACCATGGTCGCTACTATCGCAACCAGCGCGGCTACCGCGGCAGCTACGGCGTCGGCTTCGGCCATGGCTACGGCTACGGTCAGGGCTATGGCTACGGCTACGGCCACGGCTACGGCTATGCGCCGAGCTACTACTACAGCTCACCGCGCTACTACGCGCCGGTCTACTACAGTTCGTCACGCTATCCCAGCTACGGTGGCCACTACGGCTACAACAGCGGCTATTACCCGCGTTCCACGTCCCGCGTGCGCTACTACGATCACCCGCCGGCGTCGCGCAACGATGGCTATTACAGACCGGTCCGCTCGGCAGGCGAGGTGCGCTACTACAACCAGCGTCCCACCCCGCGGCCCGGCTATGACCGCGACGGCTACGGCGCCCAGTCCCGCGACCGCGCTGTCAACCGCTCGTATGCCTACGACGAGGTCGATACCGAACCGAGGAGCGTCAGGGAAACGCAGCCCGAGGCGGCCTATTTCGAGGATGCCGAGCCGGTCTACGAGGCCTATCCCGAGGATTCCCCCGGCCGCATCGAACGGCGCTGAACGCGCCGCCACTGCGATCTGTTCACGCGCCCACAGCAGGCGCAGGGTGCCCTTCGGCACGGTTCGAAGCGGCCAGGCGCTGTGCTAGTCTCGTCGCCCCGGCATCTGGCCGGCGGGAACGACGCATGAGCGAGCGCGACAGTCGACTGGAAAACGCGGAAAGGAAAGGCGACAACTGGCGGTTTATCCGCCAGTGGCTGCGCAATCCGCTGTCAGTCGCAGCCGTGGCGCCCTCCAGTCGTCAGCTGGCCGGGCGCATGGTGTCCGAGCTGCCTGAGGAGACCCGCAGGGTCATCGAACTTGGCGGCGGCACCGGCGTATTCACCCGCGCCATCCTCGACAGCGGCGTGACGCCGGACAACCTCCTGATCCTCGAACTCAACGAAGAACTTGCGCGGCTGCTGCGCGAGCGCTTCGACCAGTCCCATGTGGTGTGCGGCGATGCTCGTGAACTGGTGCGCCTTGCCACGCAGAGCGGTTACCTCGACGACGGCCTCGCCGACGCGGTGATCAGCGGACTCGGCCTGCTGTCGATGACACGCCAGACCCAGCGCGAGATCCTGCAGGCGGCATTCGACTCCATGCGCCCCGACGGTCGCATGGTGCAGTTCACCTATGGCCCGGTATCGCCGGTGCAGCGCGCGCTGCTCGACGAGCTCGACCTGAACGTCAGGCGCAGCTCGTTTGCATGGTGGAACATGCCGCCGGCGACCGTGTACGTGTTCACCCGTCGCCGCTCGCGCGGAATCGTCGCCACCAAGGTGCGCCCCGGCAACGATTGAGCTAGCGCCGACTGATCCGCTGCACGCTGCGAATGTTGCAGGCAAGCAGGCTGCCTTCCAGTCGAATCGAATTCCGGCTCAGCAGCGTGCCGCTGCCGAGCGGGACCACCGAGTCATTTTCGCCCCCGCAGATCTCGCGCAGACCGCGGCGTGAGCTGAAGCGCACCGAGTCGGTCAGGCTGAGATCGGGGCAGCTGCCGGAAAGCGTCACCTCGTAATTCCCGCTGCGCGTATCGACCCGCAACCTGTCCAGCGCCAGCAGCGACCAGGCGCGCGTGCGGTCCTTGCGGAAGCAGTCAAGACCGGTGGGATCAAACGCCACCATATCGATGACCGCGCAGTACGCACCTTGCACCTGCAGCGCATCGCCCGCACCGCAGAACTCTTCGCCTGCAGCATTCGGTCGCAGCCACACGTCGGCGCTTTCCAGCAGGCCGGGGCAGGGGCCGTCGGTGCGCAGCAGCACCTGGCGATCGGGAAGCGTCAGCAGCAGATCCTGTGTCGACAGCACCACCGCGGAACGCGGTGCCTGCAGGTCGAAACACGCGGGCTCCTCCGCAACCACTGGATGCGCCAGAAGAACCGATACGACCAGCGTGATGATCCGGGCCATGCGTCGAGTGTAGTCCCAAGACGGCGCGAACAAAAGCACGGTCGGGCTACCCAAGCCGCCCGGGGTGCGCGTAGACACTCATGCTGTCGTCGCGGGCGAAGGCCACCAGCGTCAGGCCGGCGCTTTCGGCCAGGCGGATGGCCAGTCCGGTCGGCGCGGAGATGGCAGCCAGGAACTCGATCCCGGCCTCGGCCGCCTTGTGCACGACCTCGTAGGACGCACGCGAAGTGATCATCAGGAAACCGGCGTGGACGCCGGCGCGGGCGCGCGCACCGATCACCTTGTCGATCGCATTGTGGCGGCCGACGTCCTCGCGCACGATCAGGCCCTCGGCATGCGCGAAGCCGGCGGCGTGCAGGCCGTGGCACTGGTGGTTCAAGGTCTGGGCGTCCTTGAGCGCTGCGAATGCGTCACGCAGCGCGGCGACGGTCACGGCGGAACCTTCACCCACGCGTCGCACCGGCCGGATCGCGTGGGCCAGTGAATCGGCACCGCACACGCCGCAGCCGGCACGTCCGGTGAGACTGCGAATGCGCCCTTCAAGCGCAAGGAAGCGCTGCTCGGGGATGGTCACCTGCAGCTCGATGCCGTCGCCGCCGTGTTCGATGCCGTCGAGCCGGAACTCGCTCGGCGCGCCAATGATGCCCTCGCTCAGCGCGAAGCCCAGCGCGAAGTCATCGAGGTCGGCGGGCGTCGCCATCATCACCGCGTGCGAGCGGCCGTTGAAGACCATGGCAACCGGTGTTTCTTCGGCGACGCGGTCGCGCAGCGGCTCACGGCCGCCGCCGTCAATGCGGATCGCGTCGACTTCGCACAGCGGAGGCGTGACGTCGTTCATTGCGGAGCGGAGTGGGTCAGTTCCAGGCGTACCGCAATCGATTTCGAGGTCGGCGTGCGCGCGCGTTCGGCATGACTGGACAGTGGCACCAGCGCGTTGGTCTCGGGATAGTAGGCGGCCACGCAGCCCTCGGGAATCTCGTACTCCACGAGTCGGAAGCCTTCGACGCGGCGCTCGCCGTCGTGCCAGACCGACACCACGTCGACCCGCTGGCCGGCTTCCAGCCCAAGGCGATCCAGATCGCCGCGGCCGATCAACAGCACGCGTCGGTCTCCGTTGATACCGCGATAGCGATCGCGCAGACCGTAGATGGTGGTGTTGTACTGGTCGTGGCTGCGGATCGTGGTCAGCGTCAACAGCCCGGCGGTCGTCGCCGTGTCGTCGCGCAGCCGGTGCGCAATGAAGCGCGCGCGACCGCCCGGCGTGCGCCACCGGCGTTCGCGCGCGGGGTTATGCAGATGGAAGCCGCCCGGTACCCGCACCCGCGCATTGAAATCCTCGAAGCCGTCGACCACCTGCGCGATGCGCTCGCGGATGCGGTCGTAGTCCTCCACCAGCCACAGCCACGGCGTGCGGCTTGCGGTCAGCGTGGCCGCGGCCATGCGCGCGACGATCATCGGTTCGGAAAGCAGCGCGTCCGCGGCCGGCGCATTCATGCCCATCGACAGATGCACCATGCTCATCGAGTCCTCCACCGTCACCGCCTGACGGCCGGCTGCCTGCGCGTCGATCTCGGTGCGCCCCAGACAAGGCAGGATCAGCGCATTCCGCCCATGCACCAGATGCGATCGATTGAGCTTGGTGGCGACATGCACGGTGAGTTCGCAGCGGCGCAGCGCCTGGTGCGTGCGGCGCGTGTCCGGCGTGGCCGCGGCGAAGTTGCCGCCCATGGCGATGAATACGCGCGCGCGGTCGTCGAGCATCGCCTCGATGGCGCCGATGGTGTCGAAGCCGTGGCGGCGTGGCGGTTCGAAGTCGAACGCCGCGCCCAGACGATCGAGGAAGGCATCGGGCGCCTTCTCCCAGATGCCCATGGTGCGGTCGCCCTGCACGTTGGAATGCCCGCGCACCGGACAGGCGCCGGCACCGGGCCGCCCGATGTTGCCGCGCGCCAGCAGCAGGTTGACCAGCATCTGGATGGTCGCCACCGAGCGCCGGTGCTGGGTGATGCCCATGCCCCAGCAGATGATCGTGGCCGGACTGTCGATGTACACCAGTGCCGCTTCGCGCAGTTCGGCCTGGGTGAGCCCCGAATCCGTTTCGATGTCCGCCCATGACGCCGCAAGCACCAAGTCGCGCAGCGCGTCGAAACCCTCGCAGTGGGCGTCGATGAAGTCGCGGTCCTCGGCACCCGCTTCCAGCACCGCCTTGAGCAGACCGGTGACCGCCGCCAGATCGCCGCCCACGCGCGGCGTGTAGTAGTGCGTGGCCAGCGCCACGCCCGTCCCGGTGAGAATGTCCATGGCGTGCTTGGGACTGGCGAAGCGTTCCAGCCCGCGCTCGCGCAGCGGGTTGAAGGCGACGATGCGACAGCCGCGTTTCGCCGCGCTGCGCAGCTCGCCCAGCATGCGCGGATGATTGCTGCCCGGATTCTGGCCGAAGATGAAGATCGCCTGCGCGCGCTCGAAATCATCCAGCGTCACCGTGCCCTTGCCCACGCCGATCTGCTCCGGCATCGCCGTGCTGGTCGACTCGTGGCACATGTTCGAGCAATCCGGCAGATTGTTGGTGCCGAACTCGCGCACGAACAGCTGGTACAGAAAGGCCGCCTCGTTGGAGGTGCGTCCGGAGGTATAGAACAGCGCCTGGTCGGGATGATCCAGTGCATGCAGCGCGGCGGCGATGCGCGCAAAGGCCTCGTCCCAGGACAGCGGCAGATAGCGATCCGACTCCGCAACGTAGGCCAGCGGCACCGTGAGCCGGCCTTGGTCTTCCAGATCGAAGTCATCCCAGCCCGCCAGCTCCGCCACCGTGTGCGCGGCGAAGAACTCCGCCGTCACCCGCCGCGAAGTCGCCTCGGCCGCCACCGCCTTCACCCCGTTCTCGCAGAACTCGAACGTGGAATGCGGATTGCGATCCGGCCACGCGCAGCCCGGACAGTCGAACCCTTCCGGCTGATTGGCCCGCAGCAGCGTACGCGCCCCCTTCCCGACGATGCCCTGCTCGCGCAGCGCACGGTACGAACTCTTCAGCGCATCCATGCCGCCAGCGGCTTTGCGGTAGGGATTGGAATCGCTGCTCATCGACATCGCCGGGTTGGGGTTTCGATGCTACCACCGGGGGTGGTGACAAGCCGTTCGCGGTGAGGACCCCTAGGCCCCCACAGCGTGGGGCCAAACCGTTCGCGGTGAGAAGCCATTTCCTCCAAAACCGTTCCTGGTGAGGAGCCGTTTCCACCCAAACCGTTCGTGGTGAGGAAGCCCTGAGGCCGGCGCAGCCGGATCGAAAGCTTGCCCTGAGGAGGCCGCGAAGCGGCCGTCGCGATGGGGGCTGTCTCGAACCACCCACCTCACCCACCAAGCCCTTCGAGACACGCGCTACGCGCGCTCCTCGGGGCGAAGGAATTTCGGTACTCGCACGTATACCCAGCATGCTCGAGCAGTGTTTTGCCATCGCGCTCTGCTTCGTCCCCCTGACCCTGCCCGCCCAACCCGCCACGCACACGAAGCCATAGAACTGAACCGCCCCGGGAATTCCGGAGGCTCGAAAGCCGGGGCGGTTCAGTCGACATACCCATGCCGACGTCGAAACGTGGTCCGGATGGAGAGCCCTGCCCACTACACTCGAGTCTCCCGCCGGCCGATCACTTCAGTCGCTCAAGCCGCCCCTTTCTCCGAATCAGGTTCTTGTAGTCCCACTGGATATCGCGCGCCTTGCCGAGCCAGCGCGCGAGATCATCGACGTTGACTTGATCCACGGCGGTAAAGCTGGCCTCGGCGGCCTTGAAGGTGCCTTCGTTTTTCAGCGCCGATTCGTCGAAGGAACGGCCGCTCCAGAACAGAAGGCGGACGCAGTGTTTCAGCTTGCTGTAGCCGGCCACCGGGTTGCCGTCCAGAAACCATACGGGGTGGGCGTGCCAGATCTTGTTCTCGGCTTCGGGCAGGCAGCGATCAATCTCCGTCGCCAGGAGATTGCAGATTTCGCGGTCGCCGGGGACCTGCGCGTCGTTGTACTTCATTGTTTCCGGATTCATCGGGGTCCTCCGACGCCATGTGACTCAAGTTTACGAGGTTCGGGCGTGGCTGCTGCGCGCACGCCGCTCATGCTCGATCGACGCCCGGAAGCGCGCGAATTCGACAAGGGGCTGGCCTGATCCGCCCTGTTTTTGCGTAAATAGGCCTGTCGCGGCGAATGCCGAATCGGGGAGAGGGGAGATCATGGCTCGCACTACGCTTTTTGCCCGGCTGCGCCGGGCGGCCCTGCTGGGGCGGTCGGTACGTCGCAGCGGACTGGATGCCGAGGCGCTTCTGGAAGGCGCGCTGGCACGTCGCCGCGTCGATCGCGAGCGGCGTCGCTTTCTGGTGAATTCCGGAACGGTCGCCGGCGCACTGGCGCTGGCCGGCTGCGGCGTGGCGCCGATGCGCAGCAGTGGCGTCGACGACGAAGTCATCGTGGTGGGCGCAGGCATTGCCGGCCTCACCGCCGCGTGGCGCCTGCGCGAGGCCGGCGTGCCGGTGCGTCTTTACGAAGCGCAGGGCCGCATCGGCGGACGCATGCTCAGTCTGCGCGGAATGTTCCCCGACGACCAGGTGGTGGAGCTTGGCGGTGAGCTGATCAACAGCGAGCACGTGCACATCCGCCGCCTTGCCGACGAGTTCGGCATCGAGCTGAACGACCTGGAAACCGACGATCCCGATCTCGATGCCGAGGTGTTCTTCTTCGACGGCCGGCGACTCACCGAACGCGAACTGATCGCCGCCTTCGCGCCGGTCGGCGCCGCGATCGAGCGCGACCTGGAAAGTCTCGACGTGGACGACGTCTTCTACAGCGCGCCCGGCAACGCGGCGGGTCTCGACCGCCTGTCCATCGCCGCGTGGCTGGATCGCGAGGGCGTGTCCGGCTGGCTGCGCAAGCTGATCGAGGTGGCCTACACCACCGAGATGGGACTGGAGCCGGAGGCGCAGTCGTCGCTGAACCTGCTGACCATGATCGGCACCGGCGACGAGCATTTCGAAGTGCTGGGCGACAGTGACGAGCGCTATCACGTGCGTGGTGGCAACGACCACATCCCGCACGCGGTGGCGCGACGGCTGAGCGACGTGATCGAGTCCGGCGCCGTGCTGGAATCGCTGCGTCAGGATGCCGACGGTCGCTACAGGCTGTCGTTCCGGCGCGACGGTGCCAGCGTCGAGGCGCACGCCACGCAGGTGGTGCTGGCGCTGCCGTTCACCACGCTGCGCGATGTCGACGTGCAGGTGCCGCTGCCGGAGGTCAAGCGTCGCGCCATCCAGGAGCTGGCCTATGGCACCAATGCCAAGCTGATGATCGGCTTCAACGCGCGGCCCTGGCGCGAGCGCCACGGCAGCAACGGCAGCACCTACACCGATCTGGCCTTCCAGTGCGCCTGGGAAACCAGCCGCCTGCAGTCGGGGCGGAGCGGCGTGCTGACCAACTTCACCGGCGGCCGGCACGGCATCGACATCGGCGTGGGCAGCGCGCGCATGCAGGCCGACCGCGCGGTCGCCGAACTCGAGCGCATCTATCCGGGCGTCGCTGCCGCGCGCGGTCCCGACAGCGTCCAGGCGCGCATGCACTGGCCGACCAATCCCTGGGTCAAGGGCAGCTACGCCTGTTACGGGCCCGGTCAGTGGACCACCCTGCGCGGGGCGGCCGGCGAAAGCGTCGGCGGACTGCACTTCGCGGGCGAGCACTGCGCCCTGGACAACCAGGGCTACATGGAAGGCGGCTGCGAAACCGGCGACTGGGCTGCGGAGGCGGTGCTCGCGCAGCGCGGCGCAGGAATGGCATTGATCGGGAACATCGCCCGACGACGCCGCGCCTGAAACCTGCGGGAAACTTGAGAGCATGAACGCCGCCGCAAGCGGCGTGCGCTCTCGGAATGCGCAACGCCGCAGCACTGTCGCTGCCATGCGGCCCGCGCGTCAGCGCGAGCCCAGCACCAGCGGTCGCTGCGGGCGTCCGATCAGGTCGAGGAAATTGTTGAACACCCGGTCGGCCATGGTCTGCATGCTGTCGATGCGCTGCCGGCTGTCGGCGCGGATGCTGTCGACGTCGTGCCCCAGCCCGGAGGCCTCAAGCTCTTCTCGATAGGCGGGCGTCGCCAGCCAGCGCTCGATCAGCGGCAGGTCCATTTCCAGGTGGAACTGGAAGCCGTAGGCGCGATCGCCGTAGCGGAACGCCTGCGGCTCACAGGATTCGGTGCGCGCCAGGTGCACGGCCTGACCGGGCACGTCGAAGCGGCGGCCGTGCCACTGGAATACCGGCGCGCTTTCGCCCAGAGGTGCAAGCACCGGGTCGGCGCGACCGTCGCGCGTGGCGTGCAGGTCGTACCAGCCGATCTCCGGCTGCGCATGACGCTGCACCGGTGCACCCAGCACGTGGGCAAGCAGCTGCGCGCCCAGGCAGATGCCGAGCACCGGCTTGTCCTGCTTCAGCGCCTGCTCGATCACGCGCAGCTCGGTGGAGAGGTGCGGGTGGCGGGACTGCTCGTCGACATTCATCGGCCCGCCCAGCACGATCAGGCCGCGGTAGCGGTCGATGCTCGGCTGCGCGTCCGGCGCGCGCTCGAAGTTGACAAAGCGGATGCGGTGTCCGCGGCTGCGGATCAGCGGGTCGAGGGTGCCGAGCGGTTCGGCAGCCACATGCTGGAAGACAAGGATGCGCGGCATGCGCCGAGTGTTCCCGGCGACGCGGCGAATGTCGATACCTTCAGGATGATCCGGCCGTCAGGGCGCGGCGTCTGGAAGGATGCGCTCCACGCGCAGCATCACGCCGAAGGCGGGGTGATCGAAGTAGTGGTTCTCGCCGAGTCGGATGGTGCGCTGCTGGTGCAGGCGGTAACCCTGCGGCGGGGCCGATTCATCGCTGTCCGGGTCGGCGACGAACGTCATTGGCGCCGACGTTTCGACAAGCGACCACGATGTCGGCGGGTCTTGTTCCAGGTTCGGTCTCGGTTCTGGCTCCGGCGGCTTTTCCGGGGCATCCAGGGTGATGTCGATTTCGGCCACCAGGCGATTGCCCAGGCGCAGGGCGAGGTAGCCGCTCAAGCCGTCGATCTCCTCGTCAAGACGCACCCGGCGACCGTTGCGCAGCAGTCCGTGCGACTGCTTCCAGCCCAGATGCAGCAGGGGCTCGAACTCGCCGGTTTGTTGCAGGCGCTGAAGCATGTTGCGAAGCCCCAGCTCGTGGCTGGCAAGCCGCTGGAAGTTCTCGGGCGGTGCTTCGTCGCCGTCCAGCGGCAGCAGCGCACGTGCGCTGCGCGGCACGCGCGTGCGGTTGGAAGACGGCCAGGCATCCGCTGCCACCGCGTCGAGCTGGTTGAACAGGATCAGCTCCACCCGATACATCTGCAGAGGCGGGGCCTGCAGAGGCACGTCCTGTGGAGGTGCGTCCTGCGCGCTCGCGGGCACCGCCAGCAGCAGGACAAGGGCAAGGAGCATGGCGCGGGTCGGGTTCATGGGTGGCAGGATAGCCGCGGCCCGCTTCGGCGGCCAGTCGCGACCGCAGATTGCCCGTGCCCTGCCATCCCGAATCCGCCCGCCAGGCCGCGCCACCGCGTGCGGGCGGAGTCGATTCGTCTAGTCGGAAAGCACCCGCGCCGTGGCCCGCGCCCAGCGGTCAATGAGGATTTCGAGGTCGGCTCGCGCCTCCATCGAATGGCGCTGGCGCAGGTCGGTGTCCTCGCGCGATGCATCGCGATCGCGGGCCCGGACCAGTTCCTCACCGCTGCTGGCGTCCTTGATCAGCAGCACGAACTCCGCGCGGGCGGTCTGGCGGGTGAAGGTGGTGGTGGGCTGCGGCGTGTCGTGGAATGCCGGGCTGAGGTGGACGTTTTCAAGCTGTACCGAGATCAGCAAGGTGCCGGCGTCTGCCCGGTCGACCAGCGTGAAGCCGGCTTCGCCGAGTGCCGCCGTCATCCGCTCGACCACCATGGATTCCACCAACGCGCGCAGGCGCTCGCTGTCGCGCGCCGACATCCCGAGGCGCGAGCCGGTCTGCACGGACACCAGGTCGCGCGACAAGGTGACCTCGACGGGCCCCAGCCTTGCCTGACGGAAGTCGCCCAGTGCCACCCGCGGGCTGCGCCACAGCTGGTCGAAACCGAAGCGCTGATCGACACCGGGCGCCTGACCATGAGGCGCGCCGGCGCAGGCCGCGAGCAGCGCGGCGAGGGCGAAGGTGGTGAGGAGTCGGACTGTGTGGTGGGTAGTCATGTGAGTTCCGGTTGCACGCATATGGTCATACGACGCGACCGGCCGGGCTGGCGTCGCGACCACACCGCGCGGCGTTCATCCTGCGTTGCCATCGCGGTATGGCAGTCACGTTCCTCGCCGACGACCGATCTGTCTGTGCGCAACTGCTCTCCCGACCCGTTCAGCCGCCCAGCTCACCCAACAGGGCCTCGGCGGCGCGCAGACGGGTTGCGCGTTCGGGATGTCCGCCGCGGATGCGCAGCTTGTCGGGTCCGTCCATCGCATACATGCGTGGATGCTGCTGCAGCAGGCGGATGACCTTGGCGGGGTCGATATCGGGCTGCGGATGGAACAGTACGCGCCCGGCGGCATCGCCCAGCTCCAGCTTGCGGATGCCGAGCGCGGCGGCGCGCTGCTTCAGGCGGGCGACCGCGAACAGATGCTTGAGCGGCTCGGGCAACAGGCCGAAGCGGTCGATCATCTCCACCTGCAGCTCGCGCAGCGCCGCCTCGTCGCGGGCGCTGGCGATGCGCTTGTACAGCACCAGTCGGGTGTGCACGTCGGCAAGATACAAGTCCGGAATCAGGGCCGGCAGGTGCAGCTCCACTTCGCAGCGCTCGTGGCCACCGAGCAGGTCGAAGTCGGCCACCTTGCCGGATTTCAGCGCGCGCACGGCGCGCTCGATCAGCTCGGTATACAGCGAGAAGCCGATCTCCTGGATCTGTCCGGACTGCTCTTCGCCGAGCAGCTCGCCGGCGCCTCGGATTTCCAGATCATGCGTGGCCAGGGTGAATCCGGCGCCGAGTTCCTCAAGCGAGGCGATGGCTTCCAGGCGCTTGGCGGCATCGGCGGTCATGCTGCGCCGGTCGGGCACCACCAGATAGGCGTAGGCGCGATGATGGCTGCGGCCGACGCGTCCGCGCAGCTGGTGCAGCTGGGCGAGGCCGAAGCGGTCGGCGCGGTTGATGATGATGGTGTTGGCGCTGGGGATGTCGATGCCGGATTCGATGATGGTGGTGCACAACAGCACGTTGAAGCGCTGTCGGTAGAAATCCAGCATCACCTGCTCGAGTTCGCGCTCGGGCATCTGGCCATGGGCGATGCGAATGCGCGCGTCCGGCGCCAGCACCTCCAGCTCGCGCAGCATGCGCCCGATGCTGTCGACCTCGTTGTGCAGGAAGAACAGCTGGCCGCCGCGCTGCAGTTCGCGCTGGAACGCCTCGCGCAACAGGCCGCTCTCCCACGGCGTGATGAAGGTCTTGACGGCGACCCGGTTGGGCGGCGGCGTGGCGATCAGCGACAGGTCGCGCAGTCCGCTCATCGCCATGTTGAGCGTGCGCGGGATCGGCGTGGCGGTGAGGGTGAGCAGGTTGACCTCGGCGCGCAGCGCCTTGAAGCGCTCCTTCTGGCGCACGCCGAAGCGCTGCTCCTCGTCGACGATCACCAGGCCGAGGTTCTTGAACTTCAGGTCGCCCTGCAGCAGGCGATGGGTACCGATCACCACATCGACCTTGCCGTCCTCCACTTCGGTAAGCACGCTGCCGGCTTCCTTGCGGCTGCGGAAGCGGCTCAGCACCTCGACGCGCAGCGGCCAGTCGGCGAAGCGGTCGCGGAAGTTCTGGAAGTGCTGCTGGGCGAGCAGGGTGGTGGGTACCAGCACCGCGACCTGGGTACCGGCGCTGGCGGCGGCAAAGGCGGCGCGCAGGGCGACCTCGGTCTTGCCGAAGCCGACATCGCCGCAGACCACGCGGTCCATGGGTCTGGCGTGTTCGAGATCGGCGATCACCGCCTCGATGGCCGAGATCTGATCCGGCGTTTCCTCGAAGGGAAAGCCGGCGGCGAACTGGGCCAGGAGCGCGCGGTCGATGCTGAGCGGCGTGCCGGGATGGGCCTCGCGCTGCGCCTGGATGGCCAGCAGTTCCGCGGCCACATCGTGCACCTTTTCGGCGGCGCGGCGCTTGGCGCGCTCCCACTGCTCGCCGCCGAGACGATGCAGGGGCGCGCTCTCGGGCGACGCACCGCTGTAGCGGCTGACCAGCTCAAGCTGCGCGACCGGCACGTACAGCTTGTCGCCGTCGGCGTACTCGATGGCAAGGAACTCGCCAGTGGCGCCGCCGACATCGAGCGTGGTCAGTCCGCGATAGCGGCCGACGCCGTGGTCCTCGTGCACCACCGGCGCGCCGAGGCTGAGCTCGCTGAGGTCGCGGATGATGCTGTCGGGATCACGACCGGCGCGGCGGCGCTGACGGCGCGCCGGGGCGCGTTCGCCGAGCAGTTCGCGCTCGGCGAGCACGGCGAGGTTCTCGGCAGGCAGGGCAAAACCCGACTCGATGGGCGCCACCACCACGGCCAGACGCATGGCGCCGCTGCGGAACGTCGCCCAGTCGTCGACCACTTCGGGACTGACGCGGCTGTCGCGCAGCTGGTCGAGCAGGGCTTCACGGCGTCCCGGGGATTCGACGGCGATCAGCAGTCGCAGTCCGCCATCGTCGAGCAGCGGCGACAGGCGTTCCTTCAGGGTTTCGCCGGCCGCCAGGGCAGGCGCCGCGGCGCTGCCCGGGTCGCTGGCGGCAGTGACATCGCCAAGCTCGATGCGTCGTCCCAGGTTGAGGCGTTCGCGCAGCGCGTCGACGCTGAGATAGATGTCGCCGACCGGAAACACCGGTCGGCTGGAGTCGTCCTTGCGATCCTCGTAGCGCTGCGCGGCCTGGGCGAGGAAGGCGGCGGCGGCATCCAGTGCGCCATCCTCCAGGAGCACCAGCGGTTCACCGGTCGATGCCGCCGCGTCTCCCGCGTTGTCGGCGGGGCGCGTCCGCGCAGGGGGCGCCAGGTAGTCGAACAGGGTTTCGGTGGTGTCGAAGAACAGCGGCAGGTAGTACTCGAGCCCTGCCGGTACGGTGCCGGATTTCAGGTCCTGGTAGAGCGTGCTGAAGCGGATATCGAGCGGGAAACGGTCGAGCAGCGCATTGCGCGCCGACTTCAGTGACGCCTCGTCGGTCGGAAATTCGCGCGCCGGCAGCAGGTCGATGTGTCGCACCTTGTCCAGCGAACGCTGGGTGTCGGTGTCGAAGCTGCGGATGGAGTCGACTTCGTCATCGAGCAGCTCGATGCGATAGGGGTGTTCGGCGCCGGAGGGAAACACGTCGAGCAGGGCGCCGCGCACCGCGAACTCGCCGGGGTCCATGACCTGCGGCAGGCAGCGATAGCCGGCGGCCTCCAGGCGCCGGCGCTCGGCTTCGAGATCCAGACGCTGGCCAACCTCCAGCTTCAGGCCGGTCCCGGCGATGAAGCGGCGCGGCGCAAGGCGTGTCAGCAGCGTGGCCACCGGCACGATCAGCACGCCGCGGCGCACCGACGGCAGCCGGAACAGCGTGGCGATGCGCTGCGAAATGATGTCCGGGTGGGGCGCGAAGGCGTCGTAGGGAAGCGTTTCCCAGTCGGGCAGGTGCAAGACATCCAGCCCCGACGGCGCGAACAGCCGCAGGTCCTCTTCCAGCAGGTGGGCCGCGTGGGTGTCGCGCGTCACCGCCAGCAGGATGCCGTCGTGACGCGCGGCGGTCTCGGTCAGCAGCAGGGCCAGCGCGCTGCCGTGCGGTCGTCGCCAGCGACGGAAGCGGTCCACGCCGGTCGGCAGTGGAAGTCTGGAGAAGGAAGAGTCATTCACGGGGGCGCGGAGTTTAGCGCGGGGGGCGCACGTGCGGTGTCTGGTCCAGCCAGATGTCCGATTTCAGTGCGTTTTCACGTATTGAGGGGAGTGCGCCGGCGAATTCCCGCCGGACGGAGGGTGTACTGGTGGCGAATTCGATCCACAGGGCAAGAATCTTCACGCTGGCGGCAGCGATCGTTGCGCTGCTGTTTTCCAATGCGGCATCAGCAGGACCGGGCTTCTGGACCAGTGCCGGCCCCGAGGGTGGTGCGATCGCCGACATGGTGCGCGCCCCCTCCGATCCGACCCGGATCTACCTGATCAATAATCGCGTGCTGTTCCGATCCGACGATGGCGGTCTGACCTGGCAGATGCTCGACAACGGCCTGCTCGGATTCTTTCCGATCCGGGTGGCGGTCCACCCGCTGGATCAGGACAGCCTGTGGATCGCCGGCGTCGGAGGGACGCGGCTGCTGGGCAGCAGCGATGGAGGCATGAGCTGGACCGCGATCGGTACCGGTCTTGGTGATGTCTTCGTCACCTCGATGCACGTGGTGCCCGTTTCGCCCGCGGTGCTGTATGCGACCACCAGTTCCGAGGGTCTGTTCCGCAGCGTCGACGCCGGCGCCAGCTTCACGCGCGTCGCCGAACTCGATCTGCCCGCGCATCTGCTGCAGGTGGTTGTCGATCCCGACGATCCGCTGCGCGTGCTGGTGCGCGCGAACTTCGATCTGTCCAGTCCACCTGCGCTGTACCGAAGCGTCGATGGCGGCGTGAACTTCGCCCCGGTCGCGCCGGTCTGGCCCGAGCCGGTGGCGGGCGGACAGGTGGCATTCAGCGGCAATGTGGCCGGCGAGCTGTTTGCCGGCTTCGACAGCCACATGTACCGCTCGACCGACAGCGGCGCCAGCTTCACGGCCATGGGTTCAACGGGCGTGTTCATCGGGTCGCTGGCCACGGTGCCGGGAACTGCCGGGCACCTGTATGTGGGCAACATGCAGGGTGCGGGCATCCGCTTCAGCAGCGACAGCGGCGTCACCTGGAGTGATCGCAACGGCGGTCTCAGCGCCAACGGTGTCGACACTGCCGAGATCCGTGCCGTTTCGCCGCGCTCGGGCGGTAGCGAGATCGTCGCCGCATCGCTCACCGGTGGCGCCTTTCGCAGCGTCGACGGCGGGATATCGTGGACGGCTGTCAACCAGGGCCTGCGTTCGGTCAACGTGCGCGCGGTGGCGGTGCATCCGACCAATCCCGATGTGATACTTGCCGGCTACGGCGACTCCAGCACCAGCACCGTGGCGCTGCACCGCTCCGACGACGGCGGCGCAACCTGGAACGCTTCCAGCGCAGGTCTGGAGGCCGAATCCATCCGCCACCTGTTGATCGATCCGAACACTGCCGCCAGCGTGGCCTCCACCCACATCTACGCGGTGGGCTCCGATTTCGCGCCGCAGCCAATCAGCGCCCGCCGCGCCGGACTCTACAAGAGCGTGGACGGCGGCTCGACCTGGACCACCATCGACAATCTGGTGCCGATGCCGGCAGCCGGCAGCTGGCAGCTGGCGACGGTCCGCTGGATCCTTGCCGATCCGACTTCGGGCTCGGCCGGGGGCAGCGGCCCGCTGCAGACCTTGCTGGTGTCCAATTCAGGCATTGCCAGCGGCAACTGCACGGCCCTGCCGCCCGTCCCGATCACGCACAGCGTCGCGCGCATGTGGCGCAGCGTCGACGCCGGTTCAAGCTGGCAGCCCTGGGACGCGCTGCCGCAGGGCGAGTGCGCGCCGGGCGCCGTTTCGCCGCAGGACGGCGCCTTCATTCGGCCGCTGCAGTTCGCCATGGATCCGGTGGATCCGGACACGCTCTATGTCGGCACTTTCCTGAGCTTTTGCGACGACTGCCCCGGTTACACGCCCGCCGTGCCCAACGGCATCTTCAAGAGCGTCGACGGCGGCGCCAGCTGGACGCACAGCTCGACCGGCATCCCGCACCTCGATGGACCCGGGTCGTCGCAGTACGACGTGTACGCCGTCACCGTCGATCCTGCAGACGGCAACATCCTCTATGCGGCCGTGCAGAGACCGCAGTTCAGCGGTCCGGGCAATGTCTACAAAAGCACCGACGCCGGTGCGAGCTGGTTTCCGTCAGGGGTCGGCATTGCCGGCGCCGATGTGCGCTTCCTGCTGGTGGATCCGAACGACAGTCAACGCGTTTACGCCGCGTCCGGCGGCTCATTGACGGACCCAGGCGGCGTGTACATCTCCGACGATGGCGGTCTGAGCTGGAACTCGGCGAGCATCGCCTTGCCGGCGAGCGCGGCGACATCGCTCGCGATCGACGATACCGATCCGGTGGAGCCGACCATTCACGCCGGCACCGTGCAGGGCGCCTTCAGCCTGACCCGTGTGTCCGATCTCGACGGAGACGGCCCGCCGGATACGGTCGAAGCGAGCGCGCCCTTCGGCGGCGACGGCAACGAGGACGGCGAGCCCGATTCCGAGCAGTCCAATGTCGCCAGCATGGGCGATGCCGGCGACGCCCGTGGAGTCGAAGGTGCGCGCATCACCATCACCAGCACGGGCGTGTCAGGCGATTGCACGGCGATCAATGACGCGCATGCCTTGCAGGAGCGCGGCCTGATCACCGACAGCGGCCACCGCTATCCGCTGGGGGTGGTGCGTTTCGAGCTGCTCGATTGCCAACAGGCCATCGTCAGCGTGCGCTACCACGGCGAACAGTTCGGCAGCTTCCACGCATGGCGCCGTTTCGGTCCGGCCGTGGTGGGCGACGCGACAACCCTTGGCTGGATGGGTCAGAGCGCTGGATTCAGCGGCAACACCTGGAGCTTCGTCCTGAACGACAACGAGCCGGGCGACAACCGATCCGCGACGGGACGCATCCTGTTCATCGGCGGGCCGAGCCTGCCGTCGAGCTTCATCTTCAACGACGGCTTCGAGTAGCGCTCTCACCGGTATCGTCGGCCCCGGCCTCAAGGCCGGGTGCCGACGGACACAGGATCTTTCGAACGCGAACCATGCCCGGTTCCTCGGGCTGCGGCATGCGGAGGAAGCCGAGACCCTTGCACACGTCCAGCATGGCCTGATTCTCGACCATGACATCTCCGTACATCGACTGCACGCGCTTGCGGCGGCACCAGTCGAGGAGCTTGCGCAGCATGTAGGTGGCCAGGCCGTGGCCGCGCAGCTCGGCACCGACGACGACTGCAAACTCGGCGTCGTCGGTATCGGAATTGATGGCGACGCGGGCGACCGCGCCGATGCGCGGTTCGGGGAATTCGTCGGGCTCGGTCAGGACGAGCGCGAAGGCGCGGCGGCGATCGATGTCCGCCAGATCCTGGGCCTGCGCGGGCGTCAGCTCACTCATCGGATGCAGGAAGCGAAAGCGCACCTCTTCGGGCGTGAGCGACTGGAAGCCGTCCCGCAGCGCCTTTGCATCGGCGGCCCGGATCGGTCGCAGGATCAGCTCGCGCCCGTCGCGCAAACGCAGGCGCTCGCTCCACGGCTTGCCCAGGCGCGTGCGCACGAAGGATGGCTTGCTTAGTTGATGGGCTTTGAGGAGCATGCGAGCGATGATGTCAGCCGCGCTGGGAGTCCTTGCTCTAACCCGTTCATGAACGAGACAGAATTGCGACAGTTGTGCAGTTGGCCCGGCATCACCTGGGACGTCAAGTGGGGCGGCGTTTTCGTGGGCAGCGTCGGCAACCGGATGTTCTGCTGCCTCAGCAAGGACGATCCGCCGCCGTACCGGCTGAGCTTCAAGGTCGAGGACGAGCGCTTCCTCGAACTGACCGATCGCCCCGGCTTCCGACCGGCGCCCTACCTGGCAAGGGCGCGCTGGGTCACCGTGGATGACCCAAGGACGCTCGCGAAGGTCGAAGCGCGCACCTTCCTCCGCACCGCCTACGAACTCATCCGCGCCAAGCTGCCGAAGCGGGTGCAGAGGGAGCTTCAGGGGCAGGATGCCCTACTCCCTCAACCCCCTGACCCCCTAGTCACCTAATCACCTAATCACCTAATCACCTAATCACGTAATCACGTAATCACGTAGTCACCTGATCACCGAGCGTCAGCTCCTCACCCCTCCTCCCGCTTCAACCAATCCAGCCGAAAATGCGCGTCCTCGTCCTGCGCCATCGCCTTGCGCAACACGGGCAGGGCGCTGGCGAGCGCTTCGTCGATGCGCCAGGGTGGGTTGATGATGGCCATGCCGGCGCCGCTCATGCGCAGCGGCGAGTCGCAGCCACGCACGGCCAGCTCGGCAAGCAGCACCGAACGCGGCGCGTTCTCCTGAAGCCAGCGTAGGAACTGGGCGATCTGCGGACGGATCTTGATCGGGTACCAGACTGCGTACACGCCCTGCGGCCAGCGCTGCAGTGCTGGCCCCAGACTGCTTTCGATCAGGCGGAACTCCTCGGCCTGAGCTTCGTAGGCAGGGTCGATCAGCACCAGGCCGCGGCGCTCGGCCGGCGGCACCAGGCCGGGAAGTGCCTCGTAGCCGTCGCGACGATGGATGTGCGCGCGACGATCCGGTCCCAGCTTGCGCTTCAGCTGGTCATGGACTTCGGGATGAAGTTCGCACAGCACCATGCGGTCCTGCGCGCCGAGCAGCGCAGCCGCCAGGCGCGGCGAGCCAGGATACATCGACAGCCCGGGACGCCCGACAGGCTGCATGGCGAGCACCACTGACAGATAGCTGGCAATCAATTTGGGTGGCTTGTCGATGTCGAACAGACGACCGATACCCTCGCGATACTCGCCGGTGCGTCGCGCCTCTTCGCCGGACAGATCGTAGAACCCGCTGCCGGCGTGGGTGTCGATATAGGCAAGCGCCTTCGGCTTGATCCTGAGCGCCTGGATGACCGCGGTCAGCACCACATGCTTCAGCACGTCACCGAAGTTGCCGGCATGGAAGGCGTGGCGGTAGTTCATGGGTTCCAGCTTGGACGGAACCACTGCGCCGAACAACTGTCTGAGCGCACATTGATGGACCGCTCGTCGGCGGTTCGAGCCTTGTGGTAAGTTGTTGACCATGATTCGCTGGATGGTCACGGTTTTGCTCTGTCTGGGCGTAGCCACGCTCGGCTTTGCGCGTCCGTGTCCCTGCGATCACGAGCCTGCCGAGGCCATCTCCGAGGAGATGGCCGGCGATCACGACGACTGCCCGCACTCCGCGCCGCAGCCGGCGATCCCTGACGAAGCACCCGAGGGCGGTCACGACTGCCAGCATTGCGACGCATGCGTGCTTGGCTCGGCGCTGCCTTCGGCCCCCGCGCATGCGGCACGCGGCACGCCGGTTCATGCCGACTTCGCCGCTATCGTACTGCCGCCCTGCCTGGGCAACCCCGGTCTTCCCCTGAGACCTCCGATCGCCTGATTCCCGCAAGTGGAATCCTGCCGGCGCTTGCGTCGGCGTCCCTGATCGGAGAACACCATGAACATCGACATCGGGCGCGTATGCGCGCCCATCCTGCTGCTGTTGGCAGTGCTGCTGCTGGCCGCCTGCAGCCGTGGGGAACACGCTGATTCCGCTGGCGTTGCGCCGGCTGAAGAAACTGCGCTGGAACACGCGCGCAAGCATCTGGACGCGACCTACGTGTGCCCGATGCATCCGCAGATCGTGCGCGATGAACCCGGCAACTGCCCGATATGCGGCATGGCTCTGGTGCGCCGCGATCCGCAGCGCAGCGATGCTGCCGCGAGTGCGCCGGTCGTCGAGGTGGATGGACGGATGCGCCAGGCGCTGGCTGTGCGCACCAGCACGGTCGCGCGCAGAGAGATCGCCGTCACGGCGCGCGTCCCCGCGCAGGTCATCGTCGACGAGAACCGCATATCGCACGTGCATGCGCGTGTGCGCGGCTGGGTGGAGACGCTGGCGGTACACGCGGTGGGCGAGCGTGTCAGCCAGGACCAGGTTCTGCTGGAGATCTATTCCCCGGAGCTGGTGGCCGCACAGGAGGATTTCCTGATCGCGGTCCGGCAGGGTGGGCGGGATTCTCCGTCGCAGCGCGCCGCTTCGGTGCGCCTGCGCACGATGGGTGTCGATGACCGCTTCATTGCCGCGCTGGCGGAACGCGGCACCTCCCTGCAGCGCGTTCCGCTGCGCGCGCCGCGCGCGGGCGTGGTGACCGAACTGAACGCGCGTCACGGGATGTACGTCGAGCCGCTCACTGATGTAGTCGAAGTCACCGACCTCGACCAGGTGTGGATCCGCGCCGATCTGTTTCCCGAACAGATCGACCGGCTGGGCGACGAGATCTTCGGCGCCTTCAGCATTGCCGGCGTGCCCGACCGGGTATGGCGCGGCAAGGCCGACTATGTCTATCCGGAGATCGATGCACTCACCCAGACCGTGCATGTGCGTTTCCCGGTGCCCAATCTCCAGGGGCATCTCAAGGTGGGCGTGTTCATGGACGGCACCGTGCGCGGTGCATCGCGCGAGAACGTGCTGGCGATTCCCAGCGAAGCACTGATCCGCACCGCCGACGGCGACCGCGTGGTGGTGGAGGAGTCCGACGGCCACTTTCGTCCGGTCGAGGTCCACACAGGCCACAGCGCCGAAGGCTGGACCGAGATCCTGCACGGCGTGCAGGAAGGCCAAAGCGTGGTAGTGAACGCGCAGTTCCTGCTCGATGCCGAAAGCGCGCTGCGCGCGGGGCTGGATCGGCTGGGGGGTGGGCATGAGCATTGAAACAGGGAGCAGGGAGCGGGGAGCGGGGAGCGGGGGTTGTGCCCGCCGCCCTGTAGGAGCGCACTCGTGCGCGACCGTCCCTTCGCTTCGATCCCGTGCAGGTGTCGGGGCTGAGGCCCCACCCACAAAGCGACGCCTGGTTTCTCTGGTCACCGGCTCCGGATTCCCGATCGCATTCGTTTCCCTGCTCCCTGCTCCCTGCTCCCCACTCCCCGGCGAAGGCCCCGCGCCATGATCGCCTCCATCATTCGCGGGTCGATGGCGCAGCGCGGGCTGGTGCTGATGTTGAGCGTAATCCTGTCGCTGCTGGCGCTGTCGGCGGTGCGCACGCTGCCGGTGGATGCAATTCCGGATCTGTCCGATGTGCAGGTCACGGTGCGCACCGCCTGGCCGGGGCAGGCACCGCAGGTCATCGAAGACCAGATCACCTATCCGCTGACCACGCGCATGCTGGCGGTGCCGGGCGCCAGCCACGTGCGCGGGTTTTCCATGTATGGCGATTCCTTCGTCTACGTGCTTTTCGAGGACGGTACGGACCCCTACTGGGCGCGCTCGCGCGTGCTGGAATACCTGACCCAGGCACGTGGCGAACTGCCGTCAGGCGTGGAGCCGGTGCTGGGGCCGGACGCCAGCGGGGTAGGCTGGGTCTACCAGTACGCCCTGGTCGACCGCAGCGGTCGCCACGGCCTGGAGGAGCTCACCGAGCTGCAGGACTGGTTCCTGCGCTTCGAGCTGCAGGCCTTGCCCGGCGTGTCCGAGGTGGCGCGCGTCGGCGGCATGGTGCGCCAGTACCAGGCCATCGTCGATCCGCTGAAGCTGCGTCAGTTCAACGTGCCCTTCGACCGGGTGATGGAAATGCTGCGCGGCGCCAGCACCGAATCCGGAGGCGGCATCATCGAGATGGGCGAGGCCGAGTATGCGGTGCGTGGCATCGGCTACATCGCCGATCTCGATGATCTGCGCCAGGCGCCGACCGGTGTCTACCACAACAACGCCGCGGTGCTGCTCGGCGATATCGCCGAGATCCGCTTCGGCCCGGCGCCGCGTCAGGGTATTGCCGACCTCAACGGCGAGGGCGAAGTCGTCGGCGGCATCGTGGTGATGCGCGACGGGCAGAATGCACGCGACGTGATCGATGCCGTGCAGCGCCGCCTCGACCAGCTTGCCGGCGGCCTGCCCGAAGGCGTGGAGATCGTCACCGTCTACGACCGCTCGGCGCTGATCGACCGCGCGGTGTCGCACCTGTCGCGCAAGCTGGTCGAGGAGATGCTGGTGGTGGCGCTGGTGTGCATCGTGTTCCTCGGCCACTTCCGTTCAGCGCTGGTCGCCATCGTGCTGCTGCCGCTTGGCGTGCTGGCGGCGCTGGCCATCATGCGCGTGCAGGGCATCAACGCCCACATCATGTCGCTCGGCGGCATCGCCATCGCCATTGGCGCCATGGTCGACGCCGCCATCGTGATGACCGAGAACGCGCACAAACACCTGGAACGCCTGCGCGCGGCCGACGGAAAGACGCCGGAGGGCGAGGCGCGACTGCGTGCCATCGCCGAAGCCGCCGTGGAGGTCGGCCCGGCGGTGTTCTTCTCGCTGCTGATCATCGCCCTGAGCTTTCTGCCGGTATTCATGCTCGAGGCACAGGAGGGCCGCATGTTCGCGCCGCTGGCCTGGACCAAGACCTGGGCGATGGTCGCCGCGGCGGTGCTGGCGGTGACGCTGGGGCCGGTGTTGATGGCCTTCCTGATCCGTGGGCGCATTCGCGGCGAGCACGAGCAGCCGCTGTCGCGCTTCATGATCTGGGCGTACCGGCCCTTCCTGCGTGGCGCGCTGCGTTTTCCGGTGCTGACGCTGCTGTTCGCGGTGGTCGTCGGAGTGGTGACCGTGTTGCCGCTGAAGCAGCTCGGCAGCGAGTTCATGCCGGAGCTGGAAGAGGGCGACCTGATGTACATGCCGACCACGCTCCCCGGCCTGTCGCCGGGCAAGGCGCAGGAGCTGCTGCAGCAGACCAGTCGCCTTATCAAGGAACTTCCCGAGGTGGAGACCGTGTTTGGCAAGATCGGTCGCGCCGACAGCGCCACCGATCCGGCACCCTTGACCATGATCGAGTCCACCATCCGCCTCAAGCCCGAATCCGAATGGCGGTCCGGCCTGCGCATGGACGACCTGATCGCGGAACTCGAGGAACGGGTGCGGGTGCCGGGCCTCACCAACGCCTGGGTGCAGCCGATCCGCACGCGCATCGACATGCAGACCACCGGCATTCGCACGCCGCTCGGCGTGCGTCTGTCTGGCGACGACCTCGACACCCTGACGCGCCTGGCCGAACGCATCGAGGCGATCCTCGCCGAGCTGCCCGGCACCCGATCCGCTTTCGCCGACCGCGCGGCCGACGGTCGCTATCTGGAGATCGCCCCGCGTCGTGGTGAACTGGCGCGCTACGGCATCGAGATGGCGCAGTTCATGGATTGGATCGCCGGCGCCATCGGCGGTGAGGCGCTGGCCACCGCCGTGGATGGACGCAGACGCTTCGCGATCACCCTGCGCCTGCCGCAGTCATTCCGCGACAGCCCCGAAGCGCTGGCCGATCTCGGTTTCGCCACGCCTTCAGGTGTGCAGGTACCGATGTCGCGGCTGGCCGAGATCAACATCGTGCGCGGCCCGGCGATGATCCGCAGTGAGGACGCGCGCCTGGCCGGTTTCGTCTTTGTCGACGTCGAGGGCAGCGACCTGCTCGGCTACATCGAGCGCGCCGAGCGGGCTCTCGCCGACGGGCTCGAACTGCCGCCCGGCTACGGCTTCGCCTGGACCGGTCAGTACCAGTATCTGACGCGCGCCGCCGAGCGCCTCAAGGTAGCGGTGCCGGCGACGCTGGCGATCATTCTGGTGTTGCTGTGGTTCGTGTTCCGGCGCTGGGGCGAGGCGCTCATCGTGATGCTCACCGTGCCGCTGTCGCTGGTCGGCGGGGTGTGGCTGTTGTGGATGCTCGACTACAACCTGTCGGTCGCGGTGCTGGTCGGCTTCATCGCGCTTGCAGGCGTCGCCGCCGAGTTCGGCGTGGTGATGCTGCTGTACCTGGAACGCGCCGTGGCGCGCGCGCGCGAAGACGGCCAGCTCAACACGCGCGCTGACCTGGATGCGGCGCTGGAGGAAGGCGCGGTGATGCGAGTGCGCCCCAAAGCCATGACCGTCATCACCATCCTCGCCGGCCTCGCTCCGATCATGCTCGCCGACGGCGCCGGTGCCGCCACCATGCAGCGCATCGCCGCGCCGATGATCGGCGGCATGATCTCGGCGCCGTTGTTGAGTTTGCTGGTGATACCGGCGGTGTATCAAATCTGGTTGCGGCGGCGCATGTGATGCGTCGCCTGGAGGCCGGGTCACATGGCCCGGCTCCTTGCAATCCCTGTAGGAGCGCACCCGTGCGCGACCGCGGAGATTCGTTTCTCCTCGGTTGAGGTTTCGTCCACCTGGCGGCGGTTGTTCGTTGTGTCATCCCTGACAGGGTTTCGTCCGCCTCCCGGCGGCCGAGTCACTTCTCTTGGCTCGTGCCTTGTGTAGGAGCTGCGAAAGCTGCGACCGCGGAGATTCGCATACCCTCTACCGAGGAATAGCGAACCCCCACCGTCGCGCACGGGGACGCTCCTGCACGCTGCGGCGAGCAGGAAGAAGTATCTGGGCCGCCGTCAGGCGGACAACACATCGATCCTTCGCCCCCTACAATACCCACCATGCGCGCCGCCACCGATCCCGTGAAGATTGCCCGCGAGGGCCTGTGGGAGAACAACCCTGGACTGCGTCAGCTGCTGGGCCTTTGCCCGCTGCTGGCGATCAGCAACACCGCGACCAATGCGCTGGGGCTGGGTATCGCCACCATCTTCGTGCTTGCCTTCAGCAATCTTGTCGTGTCGCTGGGGCGGCCGTTCCTGCGGCCGGAGATCCGCATTCCGTTCTTCGTGCTGGTGATCGCCTCGGCGGTGACGGCTGTGGAGCTGCTGATGAACGCGTTCGTGCATGACCTGTATCGCGTGCTCGGCCTGTTCATTCCGCTGATCGTCACCAACTGCATGATTCTCGGCCGCGCCGAGGCCTACGCATCGCGGCAGCCGCCGCTGGCCGCGACGCTGGACGGTGTGTTCATGGGCTTCGGGTTCCTCTGGGCGCTGCTGGCGATCGGCGGGCTGCGCGAGATCTGGGGGCAGGGCACGCTGTTCGCCCACGCCGGGCAGCTGTTCGGGCCGGGCTTCGCTTGGCTTGAGTTCACCCTGATACCGGGCTACCGCGGATTCCTGCTCGCCATTCTTCCGGCCGGGGCCTTCTTCGTGCTCGCGCTGCTGGTGGCGATGAAGCAGTGGATCGATCTGCGTTTCGCCGCGCGTATGGTCCCACGCGAGGCGGCGGCGTGAATCGCGAGAAGCGGACTGAAATCTTCCGTCGACTGCGCGAGATCGACCCCCATCCAACCACCGAACTCGAATACGGCTCGCCGTTTCAACTGCTGGTGGCGGTGATTCTCTCCGCGCAAGCCACCGACGTCGGCGTCAACAAGGCCACGCGTCGCCTGTTCCCGGTGGCCGGTACACCGCGGGCGATCCTCGAACTCGGAGAAGAGCAGCTCAAGGGCTACATCAACTCCATCGGGCTGTTCAACGCCAAGGCGAAGAACGTCATCGCCACCTGCCGCATCCTGCTCGAGGCGCATGGTGGCGAGGTGCCGCGTGATCGCGAGTCGCTTGAGCAGCTGCCCGGCGTCGGTCGCAAGACCGCCAACGTGGTGCTCAACACTGCGTTCGGCGAGCCCACCATCGCCGTCGACACCCACATCTTCCGCGTGTCGAATCGCACCGGACTGGCACGGGGCAAGACCGTGCTGGCGGTGGAAAAGGGTCTGGAAAAGCACGTGCCGGTCGAATTCAAGCGCGACGCGCACCACTGGTTGATTCTTCACGGCCGCTACGTATGCAGGGCGCGCAGGCCGCTGTGCGGGCGCTGTGTCATCCGGTCTCTGTGCGAGTACCGGGACAAAGAGGGACTTCTCGACGAAGGGTGAAGGCTGACACAGAAATGTCATGGTTCTGTAACATTCGCGCACCTCTCGCGCTGCGTCCGACTTCATGTCGTTCTCTCCATTGCCGCTCCTGCTGCTTCTGGCGCCGATGGCATCCGGTGCGGCTACCGGCGATGAATCGCCATGGAAGTTTCGCCCGACCCTGCTGCTGCAGTACGACTTGGTGCATGCCGACAGCGACACCGTCGACGGTTGGCGACGCCTGCGCCCGGGACTCGATCTACGTCGCGACGACGCGCGACTTCGTCTGGAATACGACACCGAGGGCAAGCGCTGGACGCATGCCTGGGTGGAGGTTGCGGCCGGCAGCGGCCGACGGTTGCGCATCGGGCAGTTCAAGCCGCCGGCGGGACTCGAAGAGCTCAGCTCGGGGCATCTGCAGATGTTCATGGAACGCAGCGCCAGCCGCACGCTGGCCTCGGCAGGGCGGCGTCTCGGTGTCCAGCTTGACAGCGACTTCGGCCCCTTCTCGGCTCAACTCATGCTGGGCGGAAAATCCGTGGACCGCGCGCCTGCCGGGCGCCTGTTCGCGGCGCGAATGTTTCGACAATCATCGACGCGCCATCTTGGCGTCTCCGCATCCAGAGAGTTTCCGCAGGGCAGCAGTAGACGACTGCTGTTTCGTCCCGAGATCAGCCTGATCTCGGGCGGCACCCTGGATACCGGCAGCGTGGACGGTGTTCGCCACGTTGATCGAGCCGGCCTCGAAACGGTCTGGCTGAATGGCACCTGGAGCTTCTTCGGCGAGGCGCTCTGGGCCCGCCTGCATCGTACGCAGGCGACGGATATCGAGGGTGGCGGCGGCCATGTCAGCGTGTCGTGGACGCCGGGTGGACCCGGGCGTAGCCTGCGCCAGGGAATGCTGCAGGCGCCGCGCGCGGATTCGGCGGTTGTCTGGGAGTTCGGTGTGCGCTTGGCGCACGCCGATCTTGATCTGCCGGGTGATGTCGACGGCCACAGCGATTCGATCACCTTCGGCGTCAATGCCTGGCTTCCGGGGGGTGGGTCGATTGCCCTGAACCAGGTTCGCAGCCGCACGGGAGCGTCCGGCGACCGGCACCGCCGCAGCATGACGGGACTGCGCCTGAGCTGGTGGTTCTGATCCGAACTGATGCCGCCGTGAAAGCGAATCCCGGCCCGTCCGGTCTGCGAATGAGGTAGGACGATGCTGCGCCACGTCTTGAGGCTGGCACATGATCGGCTTACTGTTGCAGCGCTCGTCGGAACGCTCAGATGTCAGCAGGCCTGTCCTGTGGATCATCCCGGGGTTCCGATCGGACGGGAGAGTGCACCGCCTCGCCGGTGCCAAAACAATTCAGGCGGACCCACGGTCCGTCGTCATCCGAGTGGAGAACGAACAACATGTCCAAGAAGATCGCGAAACCCCTGACTCTGGCCATTGGCGCCGCATTCATCGGTTCGATGAGCCTGTCGCCGGCCGCTCTGGCCAGCACCTCCTTCGACCTCAATGACCTCGATGCCGGCTACATGCTGGTAGGCGACAAGGGCAAGGAAGGCAAGTGCGGTGAAGGCAAGTGTGGCGAGGACAAGGGCAAGGAAGGCAAGTGCGGCGAAGGCAAGTGTGGTGAGGACAAGGGTGAGGAAGGCAAGTGCGGCGAGGGCAAGTGCGGTGAAGGCAAGTGCGGTGAGGACAAGGGTGAGGAAGGCAAGTGCGGTGAAGGAAAGTGTGGCGAAGGCAAGTGCGGTGAGGACAAGGGTGAAGAAGGCAAGTGCGGCGCTGCCTGATCGAAATGTTTCTGCCATGACGACCCCCACCGCTGCCGCAAGCGGTGCGGGCCTCGGACTGCGGCGGGCCCTGCTGGGTCCGCTGCAGGACGCGGCGCCCGATGCCGTTGATTTCGTCGAAGTTGCACCGGAGAACTGGATCGGCGTGGGCGGTCGACTGAGACGCGGATTTCGCGCCGTCGTCGACAAATACCCGCTGTTTTGTCACGGCCTGTCGCTGTCTCTCGGCGGACCCGCGCCGCTCGACGAGACCTTCCTGGCGCGGGTGCGCCGCTTTCTCGACGAGTACCAGGTGCGTTGCTACTCCGAGCACCTGTCCTATTGCGGTGACGATGCCCACCTCTACGACCTGATGCCGATCCCCTTCACCGAGGCGGCTGTACATCACACCGCGGCGCGCATTCGCCGCACCCAGGACATCGTCGGCCGCCGCATCGCGGTGGAGAACGTGTCCTATTACGCCGCGCCCGGCGCGGAGATGTCCGAGATCGAGTTCATTCGCGCGGTGCTCGACGAGGCCGATTGCGAGCTGCTTCTCGACGTCAACAACATCTACGTGAACAGCGTCAACCACCGCTACGATGCGGTCCAGTTCCTGGAGGCCCTGCCCGGTGAGCGCATCGCCTATGTGCATGTGGCCGGCCACTACAACGAAGCTCCCGACCTGATCGTCGACACCCATGGCGCCGCGGTGATCGATCCGGTATGGAAGCTGCTGGCGCATGCCTATCGCGCCTTCGGCTCACTGCCGACCCTGGTCGAGCGCGACTTCAACATTCCGCCCATGGCCGAGCTGCTGGGCGAAGTGGACACCGTGCGCCGCCTGCAGTCGGAGCACGCCGTGGTCGACCAGCGCCATGTCGCCAGCGCCTGAAGCGTTCCAGCGCGTGCAGTACGGCTTTGCCGCCCATCTGCGTGATCCGCAGGCGAATGCGCCGCCCGAGGGTATCGAAGACCGGCGCATGCAGATCTACCGCGACCTCTTCATCAACAGCATGGAGGGTCTGTTGCGCGGCAACTTCCCAGTGCTGCACCGCCTGCTCGAGGGCCCGCGCTGGAAGCGCCTGGTGCGCGAGTTCTACGCCCACCATCCCTGCCACACGCCGCTGTTTCCCGAAATCGCGCGTGAATTCCTGCGATTCCTGGAGGGTCGCGAAGAGTCCGAGCTGCCGTTCATGCTGGAGCTTGCCCACTACGAGTGGGTGGAGCTGGCGCTGGCCATCGATGAAACCGAACTGGACGACATCCCGCATCAGCGCGACGGCGATCTGCTTGCTGGCATACCGGTGGTGAACCCGCTCGCCTGGCCGCTGCTGTACCGGTTCCCGGTGCAACGCATCCGTCCCGATTTTCAGCCGCTGGAAGCGCCGGAACAGCCCACCGGATTGCTGGTGATCCGTGGTCGCGACGACGAAGTACGCTTCATGGAGGCCTCGCCATTGACCTTGCGCCTGGTCGAGCGCCTGAACGAGACGCCGGAGTTCTGCGGTCGCGAGCACCTTCGCCTTCTCGCCGTCGAGCTTGGGCAGCCCGAAGAGGCGCTGCAAGGGCCCGGCGCACAGATGCTTGAGCGGCTGCGCCAGCGCGAGGCGATTCTCGGGGTTGCGCCTTGAGAATCGCGTTCAAGGTGCGAAAACCCTGAGGCCGGCGCAGCCGGATCGACATTTCCACAACCGTTCGTGGTGAGGAAGCCCTGAGGCCGGCGCAGCCGGATCGACGTTTCCACAACCGTTCGTGGTGAGGAAGCCCTGAGGCCGGCGCAGCCGGATCGATGGGCTGTCTCGAACCACCTGCGATGCGCTCACGGCATTCGAATCAAAGCACGCGGAGAACCTGGGCGCGTGGTTCGAGACGCCCTTTCGATCGCGATTCGCGCGCCTCAATGGCTCCTCACCACGAACGGGGGTTGAGGGGCGACGCGGAGTTCCCGGACGGGACGGTGCCGGTCAAGCCCGGCACTACAAGAGCCGGTCAGGTTGGCGAAACCGGCTCGTGGCAATAGAGCCCGAGCCGGCGTAGCCACATCGAGATCTTCATGGCGCAATCGCAATTCAGGCTGGCGCGATCGTCGCTGCGCGGCTATCCTCCCGCGCCGCCGGGCGGGGATTCGTCGGCGGCGACCGTCTGATCGGTCTCAACCTTGTCTTCAAAATGAGGCGCACGCACCGGTGTTCGGTCGGTCGCGCCGGGGATTTCTCATGCATTTGTGGATCATCTTGCTCATCGTTCTTGGCGCGGCCGTCGTGGTGCTCCGTAAACGCCGGGAATGGCAGACGCAGCATTACTTCGGCGAGATTGATCGCGTTCTTGCGTCGGCGTCGTCCTGGTTTGCCGGACTGGACCCGAGCGCCGTGCGCGTATTTCACCGCGGAGTTGGACTGAAGCGCCTGGCCTGGGCGGGCGGGCTGGCCGGTGTGGTCGCGCGCAGCGGCGATCATCTGCGGCTGGTCTTCATCGACAGCGATGGCAACAGCCGTCGCTTCGAGTTGCCTGTGACATCGACCACGCCCAGCCTGATGGCCCCGGACCAGCTCAGTCTCGGACTGCCGACTCTGCTGCGCCTCGACGACGGCAAGCGCGAAGTGCATTTCGCAGCCGTCGACGACGAAGGTGAATGCGATGGGGAAACCACCCATGCGCTGGCCATCAAGCTTTTCCCGCAGGCCCGTTCGCTGCGCGAGCAGCGCAGTTCGGCAGCGGTGGCCGCGATTCGCGCGCTGCTCGCGCTGCCGTTTCTGGTGGCGGTGGGCGGACTGGTCTACTTCTCCAGCCAGCGTGCCGACAGCGGCGCCTATGCCGTTGCCGCCGCAGCGAACGGCGAGATCGCCCTGGCCAGCGAACAGCGGCTCTACGTGGTCGGTCCGGAAGGCGAGCTTCGTCAGTTCGGCCTTCGCGATTTCGGCATTCGCGGGCCGGTGACGCACATGGCGTACAGCGCGCAGGGCGAACTGCATCTTGCCGACAGTGCCAGCGGCTCGATATTTTCCTGCACCTACGGCGTCGGGGTCTGCATGCCCTTGCCCGAACACGACGCGGTCGACGGTCCGTTCGGCGAGGCGTTCCGCTTCACGTTTACGCCAGACGGCCGGTTCATCGTGGTGACCGATACCTACACGCACGCCCTGGTGGTGGTGGACCGCGACGGAGACATTCTCGCCGAGTATGAGGTTGACGAAACCGGCCTTTGCCTGCCCAACGGCATCGCGTACGGGCGCGACGGGCGTCTGTACGTGGCCGACAGCAACCACCTGCGCATCGTGTCCTTCGATCTTGGTGCGAACGGTCTTCGCGAGCGCGGCAGCCACGCCACCGCATCGCAGGCCGCCGGTGAGTGCATCAGCCATACCGACAAACTGTCCGACGTGATGGAACGGGTGTCGAGTCTGCCCGGCATGCGCGACGACCGCGCGCGTCCGGTGGCGCTGGCACAGGATGGCGGCGGCCACTGGTGGGTCACGCTCAGCAACGTGCGCAGCGAGCCGGCGGATGTCGCCATGTTCAGCGAAGACTGGAAGCGCGTGCAGCGCGTGGCAGGCCCTGAAGATCTCGACAGCTTTGCGCTGGCCGCCTTCAACGGCGGCGTGCTGGTGGCCGATGCCGGCCGCCACGGGCTGCTGCGGGCCGGCGCGGACACTCTTGAAGCGCGCAGCTACGACAACGCCGCTTTCGCCGAGGCGATGGCGCAGGTCGCTTCCGCGGGCACGCGCACCCAACTGCTGCGTCTGGCCATGGTCGGCGTGATGGCCCTGGTGCTGGGTGTCTTCCTGGTGATCTCTGCGCGTCGCACGACCGAACGCCTGGCGCAATTGCCGATACCGGCAGCTGATTGAGGGCCATC
>CAZGKE010000021.1:0-35324 GCA_964526035.1 uncultured Gammaproteobacteria bacterium
GATGCCGGGTCGAAGGAACAAGGGGGACCCTGTGGCGCGGCGGGGGGCCGGAGGGTGAGCCGGATGAAGGCGAAGCACTGCTTCGCCCCGGCGAACGACTTGGGCAGGATCGTCCAAGGCCGGGCCTGACGGGCAGGAGCCGAGCCCGCCAGGAAGCCCGAAGGGGGGCGCACACGATGTGCGCCCGTCTGGCGTCGGCACAGGGGCGAGGAGGAAAAGCCGAAGCACTGCTTCGGCCAGACGAGCGCCGGAGCCATGGATGGCGAAGGCCGGGCTTGGCCCGCGGAGCAGGATTGCGAAGCGGGACAAGGGCCGTCGTCAGACCTCCGCAGGACCCGCGCGGACTTCCTGCAAAGGAAGTGCAGGAAGCGCAGCACCGGGGCGTCCTTTCTCTTGGTTACTTCTCTTTGGACGAGCAAAGAGAAGTGACTCGGCCGCCGGGAGGCGGACGAACGCAGAATAGAGGAACAGCAACATTCCGCGGTCGCGAACGTATGCGAGCACATCGACGTGCGCCAGCCAGCGGGGAGCACGATCCCCCTACTTCGGCGACAATCGCCGAAAACGATACGACATCGTCATGTCCAACCCCCACTGGCAACAACGCGACCTCAAGGTTCTATGGCACCCGTGCACGCAGATGCACGATCACGAAGCGATGCCGCCGATACCGATCCGTCGCGGCCGCGGCGTGTGGCTGGAGGACTTCGACGGCAACCGCTACATCGATGCCATCAGTTCGTGGTGGACCAATCTTTTCGGGCACGCCCATCCGGCCATCGTCGAAGCGGTGCAGGCCCAGGCGAGCGAGCTAGAGCATGTCCTGCTTGCAGGGTTCACGCATGCCCCCGCAGTCGAACTCGCCGAATCGCTGGTAGCGATGACGCCGCCATCGCTCAGTCGGGTGTTTTTCGCTGACAACGGTTCGGCGGCCATCGAAGTCGCACTGAAGATGAGCTTCCACTTCTGGCAGAACACAGGCGAGACCTCGCGACGGCGCTTTGTTGCACTCTCCAACAGCTACCACGGCGAGACGCTGGGGGCACTGTCGGTCACCGATGTGCCACTGTATCGGCGCACCTACGCACCGCTCCTGCTGGAACCCCTGTTCGCGCCTTCGCCGGATGCCTGGAATGCCGAGCCGGGCGAAACCGCCGCAGCCTGTGCCGAGCGCCGTCTGTTGGACATGGATGCGCTGCTTGGGCGCCACACGGGCGAAGTCTGCGCGGTGATCGTCGAACCGCTGGTGCAATGCGCGGGCGGCATGCGCATGCATCATCCGGCCTACCTCACCGGTCTGCGCGCCCTGTGTGACCGCCACCGGATTCACCTCATCGCGGACGAGATCGCGGTGGGCTTCGGTCGCACCGGCTCGATGTTCGCGTGCGAACAGGCCGGCATTGCAGCGGACTTCCTGTGTCTGTCGAAAGGTCTGACCGGCGGCTGGCTGCCGCTGGCCGCGGTTCTGACTTCGGAGACCGTTTACTCCGCATTCTACGCCGAGTACGGTGCGGGGAAGGCTTTTCTTCATTCGCACAGCTATACAGGCAATCCGCTGGCCTGCGCCGCAGCCAACGCCTCGCTGGCCCTGCTCCGCGACACTCCGGTCCTTGCCGACAACCGGCTGAAAGCTCAGGCCATGGGCAGCGCCGTTGACATCCTCCGTGAGCACCCGCATGTAGCGGAAATCCGCCAGACCGGGATGATTCTGGCCATCGAAATGGCGAAGGACCGGGCAACGCGCACACCTTTCGCCGCCGTAGAACGGCGCGGACGGCGGGTGTATGCCCGTGCCCTGGAGCGTGGCGTCCTGCTGCGTCCGCTGGGCGACGTGGTCTACTTCATGCCACCCTACGTCATCGAACCGGATGAAATCGCGTCGATGGCAAGGGTGGCCATCGACGCCATCGATCTGGCCACCCGAGACTGAACGAGGTACCCACGTAGTGCGCACAACCCGCGTCCATGTCGACACCGATCTGGCGGTAGGAGGCCATGCGCAGCTCGAGGGTCCGGCTTCGGAAAAGCTGACCCGGGTTCTGCGCCTGCGCCGCGGGGACACGGTGGCGCTGTTCAATGGCGATGGCTTCGACTACCTGGGAACCATCGAACCGGTTGGCAAGGGTCGCATGAAGGTATTGCTGTCAGCGCGCAATGCAGCCGTTTCGGAGTCGCCACTCAAGCTCACTCTGCTGCAGTCGCTGGCGCGTGGAGAACGGATGGACTGGATCCTGCAGAAGGCGACCGAGCTGGGAGTGGCCGCCATCCAGCCAGTGATCAGCGAACGCACCGGGGTCAAGCTGGATGCCGATCGCACCGGGCGTCGGATGCGTCACTGGATGTCGGTGATCCACGCCGCCTGCGAGCAGAGCGGTCGCGCGATGGTACCGACCCTTGCCGAGCCGATTCCGCTGCATGAAGTGCATGGGATGACCCTGCCGGAGCTGCGTGTCGCCTTGCACCCTGACTCTGCCTCCATGCGCAGCCTGGATCCCGATACCGTGGCGCGCGGCGCAGCCATCGCGGTCGGCCCCGAGGGCGGCTTCTCCGAGGCTGACCTGAGGATCCTCGACCAATCGGGATTTCTGCGCATCGGCCTCGGCCCGCGGATCCTGCGCACGGAAACCGCCGGCGCCATGGCGCTGGCGGTGCTGCAGGCGCTGTTCGGTGACATGGGGTGAGGCCGCGCGCAGCAGACGGCGCGCGTCCGGGGACTTGCTTCAGGCTGCGTGTTGCAGGGCCTCGATCACCCGATTCTCGATATTCGTCAGATCGGGCACGAAGGCATGGTCGTCACGGACCATCACGGTGGTCAGGACACCAGGGGCCAGCTCGCCCTCCTCGCCGGAGGGAAGCAGCACGTCGGAGGTGATGGTCGTCAGACGTGGAAAACCTTGGGTCAGCAGCGCCACGAACGGCATGCGCGGATGCCCACCGAGCGCCTTCAGCACCGCCACCTTGGCATTGATGTGACCTTCCTCTTCAGCCACGCCTGAAAGCATAGAGAACGAGTAAAGGGGCAGCCGCCAGCCGCGCCAGCCGATGCGACCGAGCAGCCAAGGCGGTGCATTGTCGACGGGCTCCGCGCTGGCGAAGGTGATGACCTCGGCGACGGTAGCGTTGGGAAGAAGGACCCGTCCGTTGGTGATCGGAATCATCACGCCCCGGATCTCGCGAATCTCGCTCATGACAGTGTGGCCTCGTTGCGGCGCATCATTCTCGACCGAATTCCTGGACAAAGTGCTCCGCCAGTCCACGCGGCGAACCGATGTAGGTAGCCAGTCCACGTCCGCGCACGGCCTCGGCCATGGCTCCGGCCACACAGGTCGCCGGATCCTGTGCCCACACCACGCCGCCCCTCTGTGCCAGATACAGCGAGCCCTCGAACCCATCGCGAGCACTGCCGCTGAAGAGCACGATTCCGGCGTCCATTCCGAACGCATCGGCCGCTGCACGCGCACAGAGATCGATGGTTCCAGCCGGCGAATCCAGCGCATCGCTGCGAACCTCACCTTCACGGGTGACGGTGACGCAGGTGCCTTCGGCGGCCACCACGATGTCGCCCTGGGAGACCTTTGTTCCAGCGCCTGACCCGGCAACGCTGACGCGGTGCTTTCCCGAGCTGCCGAGGCTGCGCGCCAGCAATTCCGCATTGCCGCGCTCGAAGTGGGTGACGATGAGAAACGCCGCATTGACGCGTTTGGGAAGTGCGTGGAAGAACTGCGCGATGGCTTCAGCTGCACCGAGCGCCCCACCAAGCACCCAGAGCTGACGTGGAGGACCGCTCGGTTCTGGTTCTACATGGCCGCTTTCGGCCGCCTTGGAGGCACCCGCAGCAGCGCTCCGGTCGGTGGCCGACTCCAGGGAGTCGCCCATCTGTTCCTCGTCGTCCCAGCCCGGCAGTTCGAGAGGCTCAAGGGTCAGCTCGCCGAACACGGAGTCGGCTGATTCCTCGGAAGAGGACGGCAATTCAGCCTGCTCCTGATCCAGTTCGGCAAACTGGTCGGCCGCATATTCGTCAGATGGCGCCGTGATCAGATCGAGATCGTCGGTAAACACCAGCTCGCCTGATCGGTCGGCACGCGCCTCACTGCCTCCCTCGGGATCGACGCCGGGTTCCTCCGGCTCGCCCATCGGTTCAAGACTGAGACCACCGAAAAAGGTCTCATCCTCGATCGCGGCTGAAGAATCCGGGGTCGGGGTCCCAGTAAGCGGGATCTCGTAAGTCTCCTCGGTCCCCGTCGCGGTGTCATGCCCGGGCTCTTCGGGTTCCTCGGCCTCGAACATTTCCTCCAGCGACAGCTCAAGCTCGACGCGGGTCTCGGCAACGTGCTGCGGTGGGGGCGCAACGTCGTCGGCCGCGGCCTGGTACGGCAGAGGCGGTTCACCGATCTCGGCGCTGATCACGTCCTCGATGTACTCGTTGCCGGCCACGCGCAGGTTGACCGGGACCTGTTCGGCAAGAGCCGCCGAGGGCGGCTGCGACGCGCGAACCGAAAGCGGCTCCGAGCCGGGCGGCGGGTCCGGCAGTTCCGCCGACTGCCTGCTGTCCAGCACCTTCGCAGCGAGATGCCGGGCCCAGCGCTGCAGATCCCAACCGCTCAGCCCCGAGGACACGGTGGCGTCGTTGAACACCACGCGAACGGTGCCGTCCACCAGCAATGACTCAATCGTCGGAAGCTGGGCTTCGGTATCCGGGTCAAGGTTGACCACAACCACTTCGCCGGGTAGCGCAGCGAGGTCGAGCTGGTCCGGCGGCCCCTGCCAGACGACTTCCGCACCGGCGTTGTCGAGGGCGCTGCGCAACTGGTCGGCTGCGGCGCCAGGTTGGGTCAGGACCGCGACCGCGACCGAACTCATCCGCGACCCTCCTGAACCATCTCTTCGACGTTGCGCAGCAGCTCGGCTTCCTGATAGGGCTTGCCGAGATAACGGTCGACGCCGATCTCGAAGGCGCGCTGGCGGTGCTTCTCGCCGGTACGCGAGGTGATCATGATGATCGGAATCCCCTTCAGGCGCGGATCATTGCGCATGTAGGTGGCAAGCTCGTAACCATCCATCCGCGGCATCTCGATATCTAGCAGCATGACGTCGGGGATGCGGTCCTGCAGTTTCTCGACCGCGTCCAGACCGTCCTTGGCGGTCATCACCTCGTAATCGTTGCGCTCCAGCGTGCGGCCTGTGACCTTGCGCATGGTGATGGAATCGTCGACCACCATGACGATGCGCTGGCGCGCGACCTCCGGCACCGTCGGCTTGACGATCGGCGTCAGCGCCGCTTCGGTGGTCTCGCGCAGTGCGCTGGCGCGACGCACAAGCGGAGCCATGTCGAGAATGACCACGACCGAGCCATCGCCCATGATGGTGGCGCCGAAGATCCCGGGCACCGAGCTGATCTGCGGACCGACCGGCTTGACCACGATCTCCTTGCTGCCCAGCACCGCATCCACGCGCACTGCCGAACGCTGGTCGCCGGTTCTGGAGAGCAGCAGCGGGAGCTGTGGCTCGTCGAGCGCGCGCGTGGAAGGAAGGTCGAGCATCGCCGACAGATCATGGATGACGTATTCCTCGCCACCATAGGTGATGGTTGGCGTTCCGTCGGCAACCCGCTTCTCCAGCTCTTCCACGGAAATGCGGGCAACGCCCTGCACCGAGGAGATCGGCACGGCGAAGAAGGTGTCCGCCATCTTCACCAGTACCGCCTGCGTGACCGCGAGCGTGAACGGCAGGCGCACCACGAACTCGGTGCCCTTGCCGCGCTCGGACTCGATGTGCAGCGAGCCGCCGAGCTGCTTGATTTCACTTGCGACCACGTCCATTCCGACGCCGCGGCCGGCAATCTGACTGACTTCGGTAGCGGTGGAGAAGCCCGATTCGAGAATGAAACCGAACAGGTCGCGATCCGACAGCTGGGCGTCCGCCTTGAGAAGGCCACGTTCCATGGCCTTGCTGCGAATGGCGTCGCGATCGATGCCCTTGCCATCGTCGCTGACATTGACCACCACTTCGGTCGATTCACGACCGATGCGAATGCGGATCGTGCCCTCTTCGGGCTTGCCCGCTGCGCTGCGTTCCGCGGGCGTCTCCACGCCGTGTGCAAGCGCGTTGCGCAACATGTGCTCGAGCGGCGGAATCATGCGCTCCAGAACGTTGCGATCCATCTCGCCCTGTGCCCCTTCCACCTTGAGCTGCGCCTTCTTGCCGAGCTCGCCGGCGGTTTGCCTCACCAGACGGCGAAGGCGCGGCACCAGGCTCTCGAACGGCACCATGCGGGTACGCATGAGGCCTTCCTGCAAGTCGGAGCTGACGCGTGACTGCTGCAGCAGGAGCGTTTCCGACTGCCGGGTATTGTCGTCAAGAATGTTCTGCAGCGAGACCAGATCCGATACCGACTCGGCCAGCGCGCGGGAGAGCTGCTGCAGCGTCGAGAAACGATCCAGCTCCAGCGGATCGAAGGTTTCGTCGGTTTCGGCTTCACGCTGGAATCGCGACAGGATCTGCGCCTCCGTCTCCATCTCCAGCTTGCGCAGCTGTTCGCGCAGACGATCGACGGTCTGCTCAAGCTCCACGAGGTTGAATCTGAAGGCGCCGACCTGCTGTTCGAGTCGACCGCGATAGATCGCGACCTCACCTGCGTAGTTGACCAGCGAGTCCAGGAGATCGGCGCGAACACGGATGTACTCCTGGCTCTGAACCCGCGGCGCCGTCTCGTCATCGTCATCCGGAGCATCAGCCACCGGCATGAACCTCGGCACCTGCGGCTTGTCGGCTGCGACAGGTTCGGCTGCCGCAGCAGTGTCGATATCGGCCGCCGGCGTCGGTGCGGAAGGCACCACCAGATCGCCGCGCACCAGGCCCTCAAGCCTGGCCAGCGTACCTTCGGCCAGGGCGATCGCCTGACCTCCGCTGACCCGCGTGACCTGTGCATGCAGGCGGTCAAATGCAGACTCGAGCGTTTCGATCGAAACCCGGCCCAGGCGCCGCTTGCCCTCGGCCACGGCCTCGAACAACGACTCCATGGCGTGTCCGAGATCGCCGATCGGATTGAGCCCGGCCATCCTGGCGCCGCCCTTGAGCGTGTGCAGTTCGCGCTGCAGGCCGACCACGATCTCGCGATCGTTGGGGGACTCGCGCAGTTGCGCCATCAAGCGATCGGAATTGTCGAGAATCTCGCTCGCTTCCTGCACGAAGACTTCGAGCAGATCGGGATCGAGGTCGGGCATGTCGAGCGAACCGTCCGGATCCAGGGGATCCACGAGCGGCGGCAGGCTGTCGGGTTCTCCGGGTGCAAGCTCAAGGCCAGACGGCGCCACTGCGGCGACGCTCGGCAGAGCCTCTGGCTCTTCGATGTCCGCTTCCGCTTCGTCCTCCAGCGTGTCCACGAACTCAAGCGCTTCTTCTTCGGCGACCGGCTCGTCGAGCGCTTCAGGCTCTGGCTCAGGCGATGCTTCTTCCTCGAGTTCCGTGATCTCGATGCTTGCTGGCGAATCTTCCGCGAGAGCTTCGAGCTCTTCTTCCAGGATGGCATCGTCGGCGCCTTCGGAAAGCTCGTCGATGGTCGCCTCTTCTGTCTCTTCAGCCGTCTCTTCCAAAGACCATTCGGCGATTTCGGTCTCGGGGGTCTGTTCGAAGGCGGGGACTTCCGCGGCCGGCGCCACTTCGTCGTCCAGATCGACAGCACGCGCTTCCTCGGACTCGCCAAACGGACTGTCGGTGCGTGCCCAATCACTCGCTTCGAAACTCTCAGCGTCGCCAAGCCATTGCGCAGGCTCCGGTTGCTCAAGCTCCAGCGTTGGTGGCTCGACCGTGGGCGCCGACTCCGACTCGATTTCGAATTCACCGATCCCGGCGGCCTCGGCCGTGTCTTCGGTTTGCTCTGCAGTCTCTTCGACAGCCTCTTCGGCAGCGTCGCCAAGGCCGCTGTCGGAGTCACCGTCGGATGAGGTTCCCACGGCCAGTCGTTCGGCGTCGGTACCGGTAAGACGCGCTTCGACGCTGCCGACAGGCGCTTCGCCGGGAAGCAGAAGGTCTGCGGGCGGCATGCTCACCGCATCGATCGGCTCATCCGGCAGCTGGACAAGAGGCTCCTCGTCGCTGTCCTCGAAGGGCGTCAGCAAGCCATGTGGCGTTTGCGGCGCGGGGAGCTGGTCGCGCAGTTCGCAGAGCACCGCCGCCAGCGGCCGCGTGTCCGGCATCGGCTCGTTGTACTCCACCGACATCATTACCGCGGAGATCAGGGTGACCGAATCGGCAAGCGCCTCGATGCCGCGACTGTCAGGCACCTTGTCAGCAGCACGCAGCCGCTTCACATAGCCTTCCAACGGTGAAACAACGGCTCCGATCATCGGCACATCCACCATGGCAAAGGCGCCATTCATGGTGTGCGTTGCCCGCTGCAGAGCTTCGCTGGCGGGAATCGGCTCGCCCTCGCTGCGGCAGGCGTCGAGGTAGTCGGTGATCACCTCCAGATGGCCGCTGACCTCGCTGCGAAGGATGTCGAAGAGCACCGGATCGATGGCAATCGGGGCCTCGAAGATCCTGTCCTCTTCCGCTCTGGTGGCTTCGAGCTCGGCTTCGGATTCCCTCTCCACATCAGCATCCGCCGATTGTGCAGGGATCTGTTCGGGTTCGCTTTCGGGTTCCGGTTCGCGTTCATGTTCCGGGCTGTCGAGGCCGGCCGATTCGACTTCGGCGGACTCCTCGTCGGCGAACCGCGCAGCCATTTCGGCGATGAGCCGATCGGTCTCGGTGAGGTCCCCTGCCGTATCGGCCGGTGCCGAGGCGAACGAGAACTCGTCGCGCTCCAGCCCGGACACTTCTATGTCGGCCGGTTCGCTGGTGATCTCGTCCCAGGCTGTCGGGCGCTCGACATCGGCGGCCGGCTCATCGCTGGTGGAGGCCTTTGCGGGGGCCTCGAAGTCATCGGTTTCGTCAACGGATGCCAGTTCGATCGATTCCTCGATCTCGCCGAAGGTCTGAGCGGGCTCGATGTCGTCCTCCGCTCCCTCGGTCATGGGGATCTCCGACGAAGCAGGCTCGTCCTGCTGCGCAGGCAACCCGGGCTCGATGGATTCGGACCAGTCGAAGTCGCTTTCCAACAACACGCTTTCCGTTTCGTCGGCGCTGGCCGTTTCGTCCTGGGCTTCTTCGACTTCCGCTACGGGCTCCTCGAAATCGCTTGCAATCTCGATGGCCTCCATCGGCGTCTCGGCTGCCTGATCTTCAGTCGCGACTTCGGCGGCTTCCTCGTCCACCGTCGCGACCGAAACGGGCTCGATCTGCGCAACCTCCGGCTGGAACGAAGCGGCAGAAGTACTGACCCAGGCATCCTCACCAGCGGCGATGCGATCGGCCACTTCCATGATCTCGGGAATCAGTGCTCCCGGACTGCCCCTGCCCTCCAGCGCGGCGAGCATCGACGGCAATGCCTGCAGTGCCTGATCGATCAACGCGACCACGCCTTCGTGCGCCTCGACAGTCTTGTCGAGCACGCGGTTGAGCATGTTTTCGACCTTCCAGCTGAACTCACCGAGGGCGCGTGCGCCCACCAGTCGCCCGCTGCCCTTGAGGGTGTGGAAGGATCGTCGGATCGGCTTCAGTCGCTCAAGGTCTTCAACATCGTTGCGCCATTCCGGGAACAGTGCTGAAAGGCTCTCGATCTCCTCCTGCACCTCTTCGATGAAGACTTCGCGAATCTCGTCATCGATGTCGTCCGACGACACCATCTGGAAGCCCATGGCGGCTTCGGCCGGCGCGGAACCGGGCTCCGCGGGCGCGGGTGTGCGCGGCTTCTCGACCGTCGGAACCTCGGCTGCCTCCTCAGGCTGACGATGTTCGAATACTGGCGTTGCAGGTGGCGGCACTGATTCCGCAACGACTGGCGCCTGTGCTTCAGGCTCCTGGTCTGTCGTGACATCCTCGGTTTCAACCGCCTTCAAGGCCGGCTTGAGCATTTCTTCGGTGAGCGGCCAATAGCCGAGCCAGCCAAGACTCTCCCTGGCGACTTCAAGGATACGGTCGCGGCCGCCACGGTGCTCGCGGGTCGCTTCCAGGTAGTACTCGATGCTGGCCAGCGCGTCAGCGACGCGATCCATCTGCTCCGCAGTCGGCACACGTTTTCCGGCAAGCAGTTCGGTTTCAGCGAACCGTGCCAGCCCGATGACCAATTGCGCGCTGTCCTCGAGATCCAGAATGCGCAGGGCACCTGCCACCTGCTCAAGCTGCGGAGACACGGAACGCAAGCGTTCGTGATCCCAGGGCGACTCGATGAAGGCGACGAAATCATCCTTGACCTTCTGCAGATTGAATCCTGCTTCGCGCGCCACGGCTTCGACCACGCGCCGGCCTTCCGCCTGCGGGAGCGTCTGCTGATCGCTCTGTGGCCCCTGACTGCCAAGCATTTCAACCTGGTCGTCCAGTGTGCCCTCCACGTAGAGCAGGGCACCGGCGATGTCGAGCAACGCGCCCTCGTCGGCAACGCGTTCGCCGGAGACGATGTCGCCAAGCGCTTCGCGCTGTTCCGATACCACCCGCTGTGCCACGGAGAGTCCGAGCATGGCCAGGGTATCGCCGACACGGTTGAGCACTTCCAGGTTCGGCTCCAGCGCCGCTGGCTGTGCGTCGCCACTGCGCAGATGCATGTCGAGCGAGTCCTTGACGCGCAACAGGTCGTCCTTGATCGCCAGCGACACCGTATCGAGCAGCGCCCGGTTGTGTCCGGACATGCTGCCCATGGCGTGTTCGACTTCCTGCGTACTGGGCAGCAGCTCAGCCAGATGGAAGGCCGCCCTGATCGAATCGACGCGTGCCGTGGCGCCTGGGTGGATGGCAATCTGGTAGAGCAGACTTCGCGTCAGCTCACGAGGCGGCTCGACGCGGAAGCTGATCTCGCCGGCGCTGGCGAGACGCTTGATCTCGCGCTCGATCTTGCCGAACAGCAGCTTGAGCGGGCCGTCCGGGAGCGCCGATGACTTGCTCAGCGCCTCCACCAGACCTGCTGAAACCCACCACAGCTTGCGCGCGGGCTCTTCGTAGGTGAGTTCGGCCAGCCGCTCGAGGATGGCACCCATGCGGTGCAGGGCATGTTCGGGCTGGTCGCGCTTGAACCACTTCAGCAGCGCCTGCTGGAAACCTGTGCGCAGTCGCTCGGCAATGAGTCCAAGCTCAAGCACCGGGGCCGGCCTTGGCGGGCCGGCGACATCGGCAGGCAGCGGCAGGGAAAGATCCGGCGAGAACAGCACCTGCTCGCCCAGCTGCTGTTCACCGGTGAGGCCACGCAGATCGTTGAGCAGCGGCAGCAGGACGACGGGTATGTCCTTGTGACCACCCTGCAGGCGCTCCAGATAGTCGGGAAGCTGCAGCATGCCGCGCATCAGGACGCCATAGCTGTCGTCCTTGTTGGGCACCTTGCCGCCGAGGATGGCCAACGCCACCTTTTCCATTTCCTCGACCGCCATCGCCGCGCCGTAAAGCTCGACCATGCGCAGGGTTCCCTGCACCTGGTGCAGGTAGTTCGCGCAAAAGCGCATCTGGCTGCTGTCTTCCGGATCCTCGACGTACGCTTCAAGCGCCTGTCGCGCCTGCTTGAACGTGGCGTCGAGCTCGGCCTTGACCCAGCTCAGCGTGGTGAAATCGATGTCTTCCTGCAGCCTCATCGGCGCCTCACCTCTTGGCCCGCAGCTCCGTCAGGAGACAGCAGGCACACTGCGGACGAAAGCCCCCGCGCGACGTACGGCCGCGATTCGCGGACATGCTGCAGCAATGGGCTTGAAATCGTCATGCGTTTCTATCCCTGGCGTCATCCGGGCAGCTTGAAGTCGGCCACCGAACGACGCAGGTCGGCAGCCAGCTGGGCCAGGTTGCCAATCGACTCGGCGGTCTGACTGGCGCCGACCGAGGTCTGCGTAGTGATCTCCTGAATGACGTTCATGGTCGAAGTGATGTTGGTAGCCGCCTGGGACTGCTGGCGCGCCGCCTCGGAAATGTTCTGAATCAGGTCGGCCAGGTCGTTCGACACCTTTTCAATCTCGCCCAGGGCAAGGCCCGCGTCCTCGGCCAGACGGGCACCGGCCACCACTTCGGCGGTGGTCTGTTCCATCGAGCTGACCGCCTCGTTGGTATCGGACTGAATGGTCTGCACCAGCGTCTCGATTCGCTTGGTCGCGTTCGAAGCGCGTTCGGCCAGTCGCTGCACTTCGTCGGCCACGACCGCGAACCCGCGACCGGCCTCACCAGCGGAGGCCGCCTGAATGGCGGCGTTCAGGGCCAGAATGTTGGTCTGTTCGGCGATGTCGTTGATCAGTTCCACGATCGAGCCAATTTCCTGGGACGATTCGCCCAGTCGCTTGATTCGTTTGGAGGTTTCCTGGATCTGGTCGCGGATGTTGTCCATGCCCTGGATGGTTTCGCGCACGATGGCTGCGCCCTTCGAGGCGATCTGCACCGAGCGCTGCGCCACGTCGGCGCTTTCCGCGGAGTTCTTCGAGACCTCGTCAATCGAGACCGCGATGTCGTTGATCGCGGCCGAGGCCGAGGTGATCTGCTGCGCCTGGTGCTCGGCGGCTTCGGCCAGGTGCATGGCGGTGGCCTGCGTTTCCTGGGCGGCGGCCGCTACCTGCACAGCGGTCTCGTTGATGGTGGTCACCAGGGAGCGCAGGGCTTCCACGGCGAAGTTGATCGAGTCTGCGATGGCGCCGGTGATGTCTTCGGTCACCGTGGCCTTTACCGTCAGGTCGCCTTCGGCGAGCGAGCCCATCTCATCCAGCAGGCGGAGAATGGCCTCCTGATTGCGCTGGTTCAGTTCGGCGGTGACGGCGAAGCGGCGGCGCTGGTCGCGGAAGATGGTGAACACCAGCATGATCACGAAGAACAGCGCGAGTACCACCGCGCCCGCTCCCCAATACACGCTGGGGAAGAATCGCGCGTCTGGCAGCTGACCATGGGCCACGGCCAGGGTCTTGGCTTCATCGAGCAATGTCTGCGAATCGAAGAAGATCTGGTCGGCGGCTTCCTTCACCTCGAACAGCTCGGTGGAGGCCGTGAGAATTTCGTCGATGTTCTGCTCGACCTCGCTGTAGATGGTGAAGACTTCACCGAGCGTGCGCAGCGCCTCATCGACCGTGATGCGACGGATATTGAGTTCCGGGCTGCCGTTCAGCAGGCCGTCGAGCACCCGGCCGAAGGCCTGCGCGTCGCGCCCGAACCGGTCGGCCGCGGTAATCGCGCGCTCGCCACCCTGCAGGATTTCGCTCACCGACCGCAGCAGTCGATCGGCAAGCAGCATCTGGCGGGTGGCGATGTAGACCTGCGCCGTGGGCGCATTGCGCTCGTTCAGTATCCGCACCACTTCGTCCATGCGCGACTGCAGCTGGGGAATGCGGGCGGAGAACAACTGCGCGGTTTCGGCGAGGTCCAGCACCAGCTCCTCGCGATCAAGGATTCGCCCTGCGCTTTCGTTGATGGTCTGCCAGGTGCGCGCCATCTTGTCGAACTCGTCGGCCACACCAGGCGTCGACGCAAAACCGGGCATGCCGGTTTCGTCGTTGCCCTGTCGCAGCTGCTGGATGATGGCGGCGATGCGGTTGCGGGTGACGCGCAGTTCTTCGAACGCGTCGAAGTTGCCCGCGGCAGCGTCGTTGGCGAACTTGGCGATCTGCTGGGACAGCACCTGCATGTCGGTCGTCAGAGCCACCGCCTGCCGGTCTTCCTCGCTGCGCACGCCGGTCTGGTAGGCGTTGACAGCCAGGAGGGCGATTGCCGCCAGAAGCAGCAACAGCCAGAGGTTGACACCGGCCGTCCGTTCGAACTTGATTGCACCTGCTGTAGCGCTCATTGTCTCACCTCACCCCTGAAATCACGGGACGGGCAGCGGCCCGCTCCAGAATTTTTTCGAAATCGTGCGCCATCGCCCTAGGCCGCCGCCTGGATGAATTCCGGGGTGCGGATCAGGCGCCCCATGCTGAAGACGCCCCACATGGCGTCGTCGTACCGATACGCCGCGGAAATGAATGGCTGCAGCGAACCCGCATCGAAATCTGAAGGGTCCACTTTTTGTTCGTCGTTGAAATTGCGCTGACCGAGCAGTTCGTCGATCAGCAGACCGACGTTGCCGCCGGCCTGCCGGATCACCAGGGCCCGCGTGAAGTCGTGCACCGTGGTTCGCTCTCCGGTAAGAAAGAGCTTCACGTCGATCATGGCAATGAGATTGCCGCGCACGTTGGAAACGCCCAACAGCCACGGCTGCGTTCCGGGCACCGGCGTGGTCGGCGGCAGCGTCAGGATTTCGCTGATCTCGGGAATCGCGCTGACCAGGCGCAGCGCACCCAGCCGGAATCCGATGCCCCGCCAAAGGCCGGGGGCCTCGATCCGTTCCGGGGCACCGGCCACGTGCGCCAGACTGCGGCGCTCGTAGTCGACCAGGACCTCGAAGGGATTCAGCGATTGCGCTTGGTTCGCCATGGGGCGTCCTAGACTCCGCCCAGGAGCTGGTTGATGCGGCCGATCAGGTCACGCTCCGTGGGCGGCTTGACCAGATAGTCCTTGGCGCCCTGGCGCAACCCCCAGACCTTGTCGGTCTCCATGTTCTTGGTGCTGACGATGATCACCGGAATACCGGATGTCTGCGCGTCGCGGCTGAGCGTGCGGGTCGCCTGGAAACCGTTCATGCCAGGCAGAATCACGTCCATGATCACCAGGTCAGGGCGCTCGCGGCGCGCCAGCTCGATGCCGTCCTCGGCGGTGCCCGCGCTGGACACCTGGTGGCCATGCTTCTCCAGGAGGCTGGAGAAGACCTTAACGTCGGTCGGCGAATCGTCGATGATCAGAATGTGTGCCATGCGTTTCCCCCCTTGCCTCATCCCTGACGATGGTCAGGCCGTGCTCCGGTCGACGTGCTTGCGGATCGCTCCGAGCAGCTCGTCGCGCGTGAACGGTTTGGTCAGGTATTGTTCGGAACCGACAATGCGCCCGCGCGCCTTGTCGAACAGGCCGTCCTTGCTGGACAGCATGATGACCGGCGTCGCCCGGAACATCTGGTTGTTCTTGATCAAGGCGCACGTCTGATAGCCGTCCAGACGCGGCATCATGATGTCGACGAAAATGATGTGCGGCTGATGGTCGGAAATCTTCGAAAGCGCTTCGAAGCCATCGACCGCCGTGATCACGTCGCACCCTTCCTTCTTCAACAGCGTTTCCGCAGTCCGCCGGATGGTCTTCGAATCATCGATGACCATTACCTTCAGTCCGCTCAGGCTGCCTTGTTGATTGCTATCAGTCACGTCACCGACCCCCTTTCGGAGCACTGCGGTTGAGGCCTTCACCCGCCAACGCGGGCATTCCGCTCCCCCCCCGGGGCGTCCTTCCAGCCAATACCAGTTGAGCTCGTACGCGTCAGAAATCGACGCAATTTATTCATACAGGTGTTTACGAACCTCAAGCCAACATGTCAAGTATTTCCGCTAAACCTTTGTAAACGGATCAAAACTGCATCCCCCTCGGCGCTTGGGCACTGGGCCTCGCCGCGGCTAGTATAGGACCCATCGCGACCTCCTGCCGGCCCGCCGGTCCGCCCACCCCCGGAGCTTTCCGTGTCGATCAGCGTACTCATCGTGATGGATCCGATCGGGTCCATCGATATCCGCAAGGACTCGAGCTTCGCCATGTTGCTCGAGGCGCAGCGGCGCGGGCACCGTTTGCTGTATGCCACCGGCGGCGATCTCATGCTGGACAACGGAGTCGCAATGGCGCGGATGGCACCGCTGAGCGTGCAGGACGACCGCTCCGGTTGGTATCGGATGGGTGCCAGCGAGATTCGCCCGTTGCGCGATGTCGACCTGATCCTGATGCGGCGCGACCCGCCTGTGGACGACCAGTACCTCTACGACACCATGGTGCTGGAGCGCGCTGCAAGCGAGGGCGTCATGGTGGTCAACAGGCCCGAAGGGCTGCGCGGCATGAACGAGAAGCTGGCCACACTGGCGTATCCACAGTTCTGCCCGCCGTCCATGGTGGCGCGCGACATGGCCAGCCTGCGCGGCTTCGTGCAGACCCAGGGCGAGGTGGTGTTGAAGCCGCTGGACGGCATGGGCGGGCGCTCGATCTTCCGCAGTCGTGCCGACGACCCCAACCTCAACGTGATCCTTGAAACGCTTACCGATGAAGGGCGAAAACTGGCGCTGGCACAGCGCTACCTCCCCGAGATCCGCGACGGTGACAAGCGCATACTGCTGGTCGACGGCGAAGTGATCCCGTACTGCCTGGCACGGATGCCCGGCGGCAGCGACCATCGCGGCAATCTGGCGCGGGGGGGACGCGGCGTCGCCCTGCCCCTGTCGGCCAGCGATCGCCAGATCGCCGAGACCATCGGGCCGGACATGCGCGCCGCCGGCATGCTGTTCGTCGGCCTCGACGTGATAGGCGACTCGCTGACCGAGATCAACGTCACCAGTCCCACCTGCATCCGGGAGCTGGACGCCCATTGCGACCTCAACATCGCCGGGCAGCTGTTCGACGCCATTCAATCCAGGCTGCAATGAACAACGTCGCCACCGTCAGCAGCAGTGACCGCATCAGCACCACGCTTCTGTTCTCGGTGCTGGTCCACGCTGTGGTCGTACTCGGCATCACCTTCGTGGCGCCGACACCTGGATTGTTGCTGCCTACGCTCGAGGTGATCCTGGTGGAAGCCGAGACCACCGCCAAACCGGAGGAGGCAGACTACCTCGCGCAGGTCAGCCAGCTGGGCGGCGGCGACACCGAGGAACGCGTGCGTCCCACTGAAACCGTGGCCGGACCGATTCCCAAGGTGGATCCCGGCCCGGTGCCCCTGCCGCAAAGTCCAGCCGCGCCGCCGCCGGCACCGCAACGCGTCGAGGACCAGATCAGCGCACGCGACGCCGTTCGCGAGGCGGCGCCGGCCAACCCGCAAAAAGCCGCTCCGGCGCTCGATCAGATCAGCTCACGCGATTTGATCGAGCGCTCGCTCGAAATGGCGCGGCTGGCGGCAGAAATCGAGCGCGATGCCCAGGCCTATGCCAAGCGACCGCGCCGCAAGTTCATTTCCGCAAACACGCGGGAGTACGAGTTCGCCGCCTACATGCGTGCCTGGGTGGCGCGCGTCGAGCGCGTCGGCAATCTCAATTACCCGGAGGAGGCGCGCGAGCGCGATCTGAACGGGCAGCTGGTGCTGACAGTGGCGGTGCGTCGCGACGGCAGCGTCGAGAGCGTCGAGATCATCCAGCCCAGCGGTCAATCCATCCTCGATCAGGCGGCCCTGCGCATCGTCCAGCTTTCCGCCCCCTTCCAGGCCCTGCCGGAAACCGATGAGCGCGTGGACGTGCTGCATATCACCCGAACCTGGCAGTTCTTGCCGGGTGGGGTGTTGCGACAGAGGTGAGGAGCAGGGAGCAGGGAGCAGGGAGCAGGGAGCAGGGAGCAGGGAAAGCATTGCACGCATCGGCTCAAAGGGGGCCTCACAAGATGTTTCTCGCCCCCTGTGGGAGGGGCCTCAGCCCCGACACGCTACGCTGCGAAGAGACGGAACGGTCGCGGCTGAGGCCGCTCCCACAAACCTCGTGTTGCCGACAGCGTTGGGCAAGCCTTGCCCCACTCCCCATTCCCTGCTCCCTGCTCCCTCTCCGCTACACTACCCATATGCCCGAGGCCTCCTACCTTTCGCACCATTTTCTGATCGCGATGCCGGCGCTCAATGACCCCAATTTCTCGCGCGGGGTCGCCTATGTCTGCCAGCACAACGAACAGGGCGCGATGGGTATCCTGGTCAATCACCCTTCCGACTACAGTCTCGGCGACGTCCTGGCGCAAATGGGCATGTCGACAGGGGATGAGCTGGTGGCCGGCGCGCCGGTATTGATTGGCGGACCGGTACAGCCGGAACGGGGCTTCGTGCTGCACGACAATGAAGGGCAATGGGATTCGAGCTTCGTCGTCAACGAGCGGCTGTGCCTGACCACCTCTCGCGACATTCTGGCCGCGGTAGCGGATGGCCGCGGTCCAGCCCGGCGCCTGGTCGCCCTGGGCTACGCCGGCTGGTCCGCGGGCCAGCTGGAGCACGAGATGCGCGAGAATGCCTGGCTTGCCGTGGAAGCCGACGAGCGCGTCCTGTTCGAGGTTCCGATGGAGAAGCGCTGGGAGGCGGCCGCGGCTCTGGTTGGCGTGAAGATCGGCGAGATGACCGATCTGAGCGGCCACGCCTGAGGCCGCACGGACCGATGTCCTGCGTCCTGGGATTCGACGTCGGCAGCCGCCGCATCGGCGTCGCCGTCGGTCAGAACATCACCGGCAGCGCCAGCCCGGTCGAGGTGGTGACCCGTGGCGATGCCGGGCCCGACTGGACGCGAATCGACGCGCTGGTGCGCGAATGGCGCCCACACAGGCTGCTGGTCGGCCTGCCGCTCACCCTGGACGGTGGCGAGCAGCCCATCACCACGGTGGCACGCGACTTCGCTGAAACCGTGGGCAGCCGCTACCAGCTGCCGGTGGACCTCGTCGATGAGCGCTTCACTTCGAACGAAGCCGACCGCCGCTTTGCAGCGCTGCGCAAGAGCGGTCTGGCCCGTCGCCGCGACGCAGCGCGCCTCGATGCGCTGGCGGCACAGGTCATCGTCGAACAATGGCTGCAGGCGAACAACGAATGAAAACCGAAGATCTTCCAGACGTGGACCGACTCCTGGCGCAGCTGCGCCAGGATCTTGCCCGTCACCTCCACGACGCCGGCCACAGCACGCCGGTGCTTGTCGGCATCCGTACCGGTGGGGTCTGGGTCGCGCGCGCGCTGGCTGCTTCCATGGGCTACAAGGAACCGGTGGGCGAACTCGATATCGCCTTCTACCGGGACGACTTCAGTCGCCTCGGCCTGCACCCGGAAGTCCACCCGTCGCGACTGCACGGCGATCTCAAGGACCGCAACGTGGTGCTGATCGACGACATCCTGTGGACCGGTCGAACCGTGCGCGCAGCGCTCAACGAGCTTTTCGAGTATGGCCGCCCGGCCAGCGTGAGTCTTGCGGTGCTGGTGGTACGCAACGGTCACGAGCTGCCGATCGCCGCCGACGCCGCGGGCGCCTGTCTTGAGCTGGCGCCCGGCCAGCACCTCAAGCTGCGCGGTCCCGATCCCCTGCGGCTGGAACTGGTCGAGGAAGAATCCCGATGAATGACCAGCAGCTCGACCCAAACGGGCGCTTGCGCCACCTGATTACGCTGGAGGGCCTGCCAACGGCCGTCCTTGTCGATCTGCTCGACACCGCCGAGGCCTTCCGGGCCAGCGCCGAGCGCGGCGTCAAGGCCTTTCCGCTGCTGCGCGGGCACACCGTGGTCAACCTGTTCTTTGAACCGTCGACCCGCACCCGTACCAGCTTCGAACTGGCTGCCAAGCGACTGTCCGCCGACGTCATCAATTTCGATACCGGCAGCTCCAGCACGCGCAAGGGCGAAACCGTGCTCGACACCCTGCGCACCATCCAGGCGATGGGCTGCGACCTGTTCGTGGTGCGCCACCAGCAGTCCGGCACGGCGGCGCACCTGGCGGCCCACGTCGAATCAGGCGTGGCGGTGATGAATGCCGGCGACGGCAACCATGCCCACCCGACCCAGGGCCTGCTCGATGTCTTCACCATCCGCCGCCACAAGCCCGACTTCGCCGCGCTCAAGGTCACCATCATCGGCGACATCGTGCATTCGCGCGTTGCGCGCTCGGACATCCATGCCCTGCTCGCCCTGGGCGTGGGCGAACTGCGCCTGTGCGGCCCGGCCACCATGCTGCCAGACGCCGTGCCCGCCGGATGCCGCGTGTTCGAACACGCCGATACCGCAGTGGAGGGCGCCGATGTGCTCATCACCCTGCGCTTGCAGAAGGAACGCATGGAGTCGGGCATGGTGCCTTCAGAAGCGGAATACTTCCGCGACTACGGCCTCAGCCGCGAGCGCATGGCGCGCGCCAAACCCGACGCCATCGCGATGCACCCGGGTCCGATGAACCGCGGTATAGAAATCGCTTCGGAGGTCGCCGACGGCGCGCAGTCGGTCATCCTCGAACAGGTCGCCAACGGCGTTTACGTCCGCATGGCGGTGATGGCGCGGTTGATGGGCGGGGCCGGGTGACCCAGGGGCGCACCCGCCGCGGCTGGATGCATACCGGATCAGTTTGAGAGGTACAAGGCGCCGAGGACGTCGCCGGCATGTGACTCGCGGAGCTGGGTCCACGATTGCGGAAGTACCGGGGTGATGTCGCGCGACGTTTCCACGTAGATGCGCGCGCCGGGCGCCAGCCAGCCGCCGCGGTCCAGCGCGGCAGCCGCCTTGCTCCACAGGTCGGCATCGAAGGGCGGATCCAGGAACACGACATCGAAAGGCCGCGTCGCCTCGCGAGAGAGCCACACCAGTGCGTTTTCGACCGCAACCTCCAGACCCGGCACGCGCAGGCGCGCGGCGTTGTCGGCGATGCGGCGGGCCAGTTCGCGGTCGCGCTCGATGGCCAGCGCAGAAGCCGCACCCCGCGACAGCGCTTCCAGCGCCAGGGCGCCGCTGCCGGCGAAAAGATCGAGTACCCTGCTGCCGACGATCACCGGCGCCAGCCAGTTGAACAGGGTCTCGCGCAGGCGGTCCGGCGTTGGCCGCAGCCCGGGATGGTCGGCAACGTCCAGGCGCGAGCCGCGCAGACTGCCGCCGATGATGCGGATTCGACCCATCGTCTTCATTGGCCCAATGCTAACCTGCATTGCACGCAAGGCTTGATCGGACTGCCGGCGTCAGCACATGCTGGACGGCTCCCGTTCACGCCCACGCACCCCTTCCCACCCGGTTTGCCGCGAATGTTCAAGTTCTGGAAGAAGCACCCCCCCGAAAGCCCGGACCGGCCTGCCGCGCCCGCAGCGGAACCTGAAGCCCCGCCAGCCGAGGCCGGCGCGCCACCAGTTTCGCCTTCCGAGGTGGAGACGGTCGAGCTGCCCATCTTCGAGCCGGAGAAAGCCTCCAGACCCGGCTGGCGCGAACGGCTCGGCGGCAGCGGCATGGCCAAAGCGCTGGGCGGACTGTTCGCGCGCAATCCGAAACTGGACGAAGACCTGCTTGAAGAGCTGGAAACGGCGTTGATCACTGCCGACACGGGCGTGACTGCTTCGACGGCGCTGATCGAGGACCTGCGGCGGCGCATGAACCGACGCGAATTCGCCGACTCCGCAGCGCTTCTCGAAGCGCTGCGCGTCGACCTCCTGGCGATTCTGCGGCCGGTCGCAGTGCCGCTTGACCTGCCGCGCGGCCGCAAGCCTTTCGTCCTGTTGATGGTCGGCGTCAACGGCGTCGGCAAGACCACCACCATCGGCAAGCTGGCTCGCCGCTACCGGGATCAGGGCCTTGCAGTCATGCTGGCCGCCGGCGATACCTTTCGCGCCGCTGCGGTCGAGCAACTCAGGACCTGGGGCGAACGCAACGGCGTGCCGGTGATTGCACAGGGACAGGACGCCGACTCCGCCTCGGTCATTTTCGACGCGCTTCAGTCTGCGCGTTCGCGCGGCACCGACCTGCTGATCGCCGACACTGCGGGCCGCCTGCACACGCAAGCCAATCTCATGGAGGAGCTGACCAAGATCGGGCGCGTGCTGGCCAAGCTCGATCCCGACGCGCCCCACGAAACCCTGATGGTGATTGATGGCACCACCGGTCAGAACGCCATCAGCCAGGTTCGACAGTTCAGCCAGGCGGCCAGGGTCTCCGGCCTGGTAGTGAGCAAGCTCGACGGCAGCGCCAAGGGCGGCGTGGTCTTTGCGCTGGCGCAGGAGTTCGGGCTGCCGATTCGCTTCGTGGGTCTCGGCGAGGCCGTCGGCGACCTTCGCGAGTTCGATCCGCAGGCCTTTGTGGACGCGCTGCTGCCCGAGCGGCTCGGCGCCTGAGCGACTCCAGGCCATGACCCGCCGTCGCCGCTGGTTGCTTGTCCTCGCAGTGCTGCTGGCACTGGGCGTCGCCGGCAGCCTCCTGCTGCGGCACCTGACTCGACCTGAGCTTCTGGCACGCCTGTTGGTCGAACAGGTGGAACAGCGCACCGGACTGATCCTGAATTTCGGTGCCGAGCCGGACATCGGCCTTTTTCCCCGCCTGTCGCTTGAACTCGACGAAATCTCGCTCGCGCTGCCGGGCGGAGAAGTGCTGCTGGCCGCGGAGACCCTGCAGCTGGCCCTGCCGTGGCGCGCATTGCGCGAGCCCGTGGTATCCCTGGATTCGCTCTCCGTGCACGGCGCATCGATTGATCTGGACGTCCTCTGGCAGCTTGGCCAGCGAGAGGAGCAGGCGGGGCCCCCTCCGCCGCTCAGACTGCCGCCGATCGCCACCCAGCTGCAGCTGACCGACAGCCGCATCGTTTCCACCGAGCGCGGATTCAGCCTGGAGGGTCTGCGCATTGACAGCGCGCCCTTGCTCGAAGGCGTGCTGTGGCGTTTCAACGCACGCGGAAGTCTCCACAGCGACGCCGGAGAATCGCCGCGGACCTTCGTGTTCGACCTTGCCGCGGTACCCAGACACAGCAACGGCGGCCTGCGCCTCAGCGATTTCAGCATGTCCCTCGAGTACGGCGCTGCGCCGCCGCTGCTGGCCCAGCTCAGCGGCGTCATCGACCTCGCTCCGCCGCAGACTTCCGGCGAGGTCGTGCTCAAGCTGTCGCACTGGCCACGCGCGATTCCGGATTTTGTGGGCGAAGGCGACCCGATCGCACCGGTTGAACTGGCGCTGCGCTGGAGCGCGCTGGGCGGCGGAAACGGCAATGCCGTCTTCCGCCTCAGCCGCGATGACCTCAGCCTCGAAGGCGAAGCCGAGTTCGGCGACGTGCTCGGCTGGCTTACCGCCGGCGACATCGCGGTCGGTCCCGGCGCTGCCAGCGGACTGCCGCCATCGCCACCCGTTCGCGGTGCGGTACGCATTCCGCGCCTTGCACTGGATGACATGAAGCTTGAAGGCATCGAGATCACACTGCGCGACAAAGAGGCGGATTCGCAGGAGTGAAACCGGGCTTTTCCGTGCGACTTCTGGCGTGGTTCGAACATCATGGCCGCCACGACCTGCCGTGGCAGCATCCGCGCGACTCCTACCGGGTGTGGCTGGCGGAAATCATGCTGCAGCAGACGCAAGTGGCCACGGTGATTCCCTACTTCCAGCGCTTCGTTGCCGCGCTGCCCGATATCGCTTCGCTCGCCGCCGCCGACGAGGATCAGGTTCTGGCGCTGTGGTCGGGACTCGGCTACTACCGGCGCGCGCGCTTCCTGCACCAGACCGCGCGGCGCATCGTCGCCGACCACGGTGGAGAATTTCCGCGTCAGCCGGAGGCGCTTCAGGCACTGCCCGGCATCGGCCGCTCCACCGCCGCCGCGATTCTTTCCCAGGCGTTCGGGCAGCCACACGCCATCCTCGACGGCAACGTCAAGCGCGTGCTGGCACGCCATCGCGGTATCGCCGGCTGGCCGGGCCAAGGCAGCGTCGAAAAGGCGCTGTGGCGCGAGGCGGAGGCCTTGACCCCGGACGTCCGGGTGGCCGACTACACGCAGGCGATCATGGACCTGGGCGCCAGCGTATGCACGCGAACGAATCCGGACTGCAGGGCCTGCCCTCTGGCCGCAGACTGCATCGCGCGACTTGAAGGCCGCACGGCCGAACTGCCTGCATCGCGTCCGCGCAGGCAGATCCCGGCCCGCAGCGCATTGATGCTGATCGAATACGACGACGGTGGTCAGGTGCGCCTGGTCAAACGCGGTCCCGCGGGTGTATGGCCGTCTCTGTGGAGTCTGCCCGAAATCGACGCGCCTCCCGAGGAAAGCCGCCGCATCGATGGGTTCGAACATGCATTCACACACTTCCGGCTGCATGCGGAACTGTGTGCAGCCGCGCTAGCGACAGATCGCATTGCGGACAACGAGGGCCACAGACTGGCCGGGCCCGACGATCTCCACGGCATCGCCCTGCCTGCCCCGGTAAGATCAAGACTTGTCCGCTTCTGGGAGAACGAGGAATGGCGCGAACCGTGACCTGCGTAAAACTGGGGCGCGAGGCCGAGGGCCTGGATTTCGCCCCGTGGCCCGGTGATCTGGGCCAACGCATCTTCGACAGCGTGTCGAAACAGGCCTGGCAGGCGTGGCTCGCCCACCAGACCATGCTGATCAACGAAAACCGCCTGTCGCCACTCGATCCGGCCACGCGCAAGTTTCTGTCGGCAGAGATGGAGAAGTACTTTTTTGGCGACGGCGTAGAGAAGCCACCCGGCTACGTGCCGCCGGCCGGGTGATGATGCCGGCCGTCCTGCCTCAACGCCTGGTGCGCATCTCTTCGCGGACCTGTCGGTAGTTCACCGGCCTGATCGTTTCGATCGGACACCGATAGCCCTCGACGCGAATCGCATCGAAGCGGCTGCGCAGCACCGGCGCCCGGTAATCCACCGAGATGGTCTGCGCGAACTCCAGATTCGTGCATGGGCCGCTGACCTTGATCAGATAGGCGTCGTTGACCGATCGCCAGATCACCAGGTGATCGCGGTCCAGGGACCGCCAATTGGTCAGCCGGAAAGCGCGGATTTCGCGGACCGGCTCACCCGCGTTGGCGAAGAAGAGCTGCGCCTCGTCGTCGCGCAGCGACTTGCCCGAACAGCCGGCAAGCATGAGGAGGGAAAGAACTGCAATGGCGATACGCAGCGGCATGAGACTTGCTCCTGTGTGGGTGTTGGCTACCGGCAAGGACGGCCCCCATTGAACACCCGTCGCCGCGCCATCGCCAGCCGTTCAGCTGGCGGTTTGACTTGACGCCCGGACGGCGTGAGGCTCTAATACGCGGCCTCCGCGCGGTCCATCCGGACCCTCCACTCACGCGCAGCACGGCCAGGTAGCTCAGTTGGTAGAGCAGGGGATTGAAAATCCCCGTGTCGGCGGTTCGATTCCGTCCCTGGCCACCATTCTTCGTAGTTTCAGACCGCCCCCCGGCCACAGCGTCCTTCGCATCTGGAAGGAATCGAACCATCATTTTTTCGGCGGTTCGACTACGCGCACCATCCCTGGCGCGCGCCCTCCGGGCTGTCCTGCGGACATTCGGCGCTGCTCCTGCAGCGCTCGTCCGTCCCTGGGCATCACGCTGGTTCCCGGCCGCCTCCCGGCGGCCTGCTCAGGTTGTCTGTGGATGCGCCACTTCGCGCAGGGCTTCGTCTGGGAGTACGTAGGAGGTTCCGATCAGGGGATGGCCGGTCTCGAGAAGGCCCGGAAAGCGCATCCCGTGAAGGGCCTTGACCGCGAAAACCTCTTCCACGGCGTCGGAGAAGCGCAGCAGCGCCATGGTCTCGCCGGTTTCGATGTCGATCACCCAGACGCCGCTGCGACGCTCAGTCCCGTCGGCGGTGATGGGGATGCCCTCGAAGGTGTTGGTCTCGCGGACCTGGGACAGTCCGACCAGCGCGAACCGGTCGACGAAATCAAGGCCGCGGGTGAAGCCGGGCATCTGGGCCAGTCTTCCGCTCTCAGCGGTGGCCGGATCGTACCAGCCGATCGCGCCGTAGCCGGACTCGAGAAACCACACCCGTCCGCGATACCAGCGCGGCGAATGCGGCATCGAGAGCCCTTCGAGCAGAACCCGCTCCTCGACGATGTCGTACAGGAGGCCGCCGGAGTTCTTGTTGGAGCGCCAACCGCCGGCCGAATCGGTCTTGCCCAGCGCAGTGACGTAGCGCGGAACTCCGTCGACCACGGCCAGGCCATTCAGGTGGCAGCGGTCTTCCACCGCGTACGCCGACACCCAGGGCGGTCGCCAGCGCGGAACGAAACTGTGGTCGAGGTCGAGGGTGCACAAACAGGAAAAGCGCGTGTTGACGAGCCAGAGTTCGTTGCCGGCGAAATCGATCTCATGGATGTCGATGTTGCCCGTGTAGTGCACCCGGCGCGGGATGAAGCAGGCATCGTGGCGCCCGCGCGGTTCGAGCTTCGGCGCCACAGCTGGCGTATTGCGGAATTCGTGGATCTCGTTGCTGGTGCCGATCACCAGGCGCTGCCCGCGGCCGGCGATGCCCATCGGGCGATTGAACGAACAGAAGTGGGTGTTGAGGCGCCCCTCATCGGCCCTCAGCAGAACGACCTGGCCCGCCTGGTAGGTGGACACCGCCACACTCATTCGCGCCCGCTCAAGAAGGGTCACGAAACTCGCCGAGTACTCGCTCCTGAGCGCCTCGGCCGGATTGTCGCGCATTCGCTGCGCCAGGGCTTCTCGACGGCGACGTTCGGCTTCAGTCTTGTCGTCGGTCTCGGAAGTGACGTCAGGGGAAGGATCGACGGAATCGCTCACTTGAATGGTCATGGCGCTGGCGTGGCGGCCCAACATACTGGCATTCTGCGGGACCGCCAAGCGCATGAAGCGATGAACGACGTCCGACCTGGAGCGCTCCCGGAATGAGTGCATACCGATACCAGGCGCTGTGGAAGCGCCTCGACGATGCGCTGCGCGGAGAAATCATCGCCTTCTGGCTGGAGCACGGCGCGCTCACCGATGCCGCCGCAGCGCGCGCGCGCGTTGACGAAATCGTCGCGGTCGCGCGCACCGGCACTGGCGCAATTGCCGGCGTATGCACGGCTGCACCGCGCCTGGTGCCAGATCTCGGCAGGACGCTCTACTACTACCGGACTTTCATTGCGCCGGCCCATCGCGACGGGTTCATCGTGCGCCGCCTGCTGACGGTGGCGGTCGCCGCGTTGGAGGGCTACAGCCGCGACCATCCGGATGATGCTGCCGATGGCGTCTATATCGAACTGGAGAATCCGCTGTTTTCCGAGCATCTGCGCTACGCCGTGTGGCCGCGCAAGGGACTCGAGTTCGTCTATATCGGCAGGACGCCGACCGGCCACGAGCGCCGGCTGCTTTGGTTCCGGCATACGCAGATCAGCTGAAAAAGTACGGCCGGGCAAGGCCCGGCCGCGATGCCAAGGGTGAAAACCGCGGTGGTCAGAGCCGCCGTCTGAGTCCGAACAAGCCCAGCAGTCCGACCAGCCCGGCCATGATTGCCAGCCCGATCCGATCGAACATCGGAACGGCGGTCGCCTCGGGAATGACTGGAGGCGGGGTACCGGTGAGTTCCAGCGCGCCGATGTCGCAGCCCGGACCCGTCGGCCTGGCCTCACCGCGCTGGTCGACGGTGATCGTGGTGCCGCAGCCTGCATCACCCGGCGGTATGACGTCTATCAGCGGACTCGCACCTGCCGGCAGATGGGTGAGGGTGGGACCACCGTTGTCCGCAAGCGGGCCCAGAAGCGGGTTTTGCCCGGTCAGCGCCGTACTCACGGCGTCCTTGTTCAGCGTGCCGGTGGAGGGATCGACGCCGATCAGGGAGAAAGCAACGTCCGCCGTCTGCGCCGGTTCAATGAAGTTGATATCGGGGTCGACAGGTGCCGTGTTGCCCGCGATGGTGCTGGCCACGATATCAAGCGAACCGTAGGAGTAGAGGCTCAGTCCGCCGCCCGCTGTGGCGCTTGAATTGTTGGTGACGGTGAGGAATTCGAGCGCCAGAACCCCGTTCCCGCCCTTCCCGGTCGTACCCTTGCCGCCACCGTACGAGTTGGCGTAGGCCGCGAACCCGCCGCCGTCGCCGTCGGAGCTGTTTCCCGAGATCGTGCTGTTGCGCAGCAGCACTTCGTATTTGCCTGCCGCGACCCCCCCGCCCAGACCGTCAGCGGCCTGGTTCGCGGAGAAAGTCGAGGTTTCGATGCTCACATCGCCTAGCCCGGAAATCGCACCCAGCCCGCCGATTTCACCGTCACTGCTGTTGCCGGCAATGGTGGTGCCGGAGATGCGGACATCGCCATAATACGTGCGCGCGATTCCGCCGCCGGCAACCGGGCCGCCCCCGAGCAAGCCCACGCCACGGCTGTCGCGCCAGCCCGGGAAGCGCTCATCGAGCCTTGCAGCCAGCCTGCTCGTACGTGGCGGCGAATCTGGCGCAGCATCCTCGTCCGCACTGTTTCCGGAGATCACGCTGTCGATCAAATTGACGTCGTCGTTGTAGCTGATGACGTAAAGGCCACCTCCGGTGTAGGCAGTGTTTCCGGTGATCTGGCTGCGATTGAAGGAGATGTCGCCGGAGTATGAACTCGCAAATATGCCGCCGCCAATTTCGGCGGAATTCCCTGTGACAACCGAGTCGTTGAGCGTCAGGGCTCCGTACTTCCCTTGGATGCCGCCACCATAGGTACTGCTGCCGCCGGTGATGGTGAGCTCGTTGATCGTGACGTCACTGAAGTAGGCATACAGGACGCCCGAATTGCCACCCGCATCAATGGTGACGCCGGCGCCGTTGATCGTGACGTCGTCGTAGAAGGTCTGCAGAACTCCGCTGGTCAGCGAAATGGTCTGGCCGGAAATGGCCGACAGGTCGATGGTGTCGGCCTCCATGTTGCCGTTTGCCTGAAGCAGCGCGTCGCGCAGGCTGCCGGCGCCGGCATCATTGTTGTTGGTGACGTTGAAGACGGCCGCGTCAGCAGCGTGGCTGCCCAGCGCGGCGACTATGCCGGCGGCAAGCGTCTTGCGAATGTGGCCGGATTTCGAGGTGAGCTTCATGGTATTCCCTTGCGCATTGGCTGGCATACGTCGCTGGATCACGGAAACGGCTGCCAGCAACCGCTGAAATGGTAGCGCATCACGATCAGCAAGTCAGCCTGTCAGTGCCTTCGCGGGAGGGCGCTCAGGCGCCGATCACGCCGCCGTCTTCCCGGCTGATCACCAGCGTCGCCGAGCGTGGGCGGTGCGGTGCGCCGTCTGGCCAGTGCGACGTGTATCGACCGCGCCTGAAATCTTCGTAGCCGGTGGTCTCGCCCGGGTGCTGCACGTTGACGAACAGGGTGCGGCCGTCCGGCGTGCCGACAACGCCGGTGATCTCCTGTCCGACCGGTCCGACCAGGAAGCGGCGCAGGTCGCCGCTGACCGGGTCGGCGCACAGCATCTGGTTGTTGCCGAAGCGCGCATGCCGGCCCTCGTTCATGTTGCTGCGCGAGACGTCGGTCTGTATCCACAGTCGACCGTCGCCATCGAACCACAGGCCATCAGGCGCCGCGAAGATGTTGCTGGAATCCAGCGCCTGGCCGGCCACCGAGCCGGTCTGCTCGTCACCGGCGAAGGCGAAGATGTCCCAGGAGAAACCTTCGATTCCAGGGTCATCGGCCGATTCGGGCAGCGCGGCATCCTCACGCCAGCGCACGATATGCCCGAAGGGGTTGGGGCCCAGCGGATTGGCGGCGTCGGTCTGATCGGGCGTACGCGCAGCGTTGTTGGTGAGGGTGAAGTAGACCTCGCGCGATTGCGGATGCACCGCGCCCCATTCGGGGCGGTCCATCGGCGTGGCGCCAACCAGATCGCCGGCGGCGCGGGCGTTGATGACGATCTCAGCCTGGTCCCGGAAACCGTTTTCCGCGATGAGACCGTTTTCGCCATGGCGCAGCGCTATCCAACGCCCGCGACCATCGGGCTCGAAGCGCGCGACATACAGCGTGCCGTCGTCGAGCAGATGTCCACCGGCGTCGGCTGCGCGATACGGCTGGCGGCTGACGTACTTGTAGATGTATTCAAACGCAGCGTCGTCGCCGGAGTATGCCACCAGCAGCCGCCCCTCCTGCGCAGGCTGGAAGACGATGCCTTCGTGGGCGCAGCGGCCAAGAGCGGTGCGCTTGACCGGCGTACTGTACGGATCCTGCGGATCGATCTCGACGATCCAGCCGAAGGTATTGGGCTCGTTGCGGAAGTCCGCATCGGCCTGCGCCGCGCTTGCGGTCGCATCGAAGCGTCGGAACTGAGCATCGGGATCGTCCTCGGCGCGCACCGCATGCCAGCCGCGGATGCTGTACCAGCCGAAGCGCCCGGGACGGTTGCTCACGCCATATCGATCGAGTTCGGGGCGCGCCACGGCGTCGCGGTAGCCGAAGTAGTCCTGCCAGTTTTCCTCGCAGGCGAGATAGGTGCCCCATGGCGTGAAGCCGTGCGCACAGTTGTTCATGGTGCCGCGTGCACGCGTTCCGTCGGCGCTGTAGGCGGTGCGCAGCAGCGGGTGGCCGCGCGCCGGTCCCAAGATGTCCATGGGCGTGCAGGCGGTGATGCGGCGATTGCGCTCGTCGCGAACCAGCTTCCATTGCCCGTCGGCCCCGCGGCGAATGCTGGACACACTGAGGCCGTGGGCGTTCATCTCCTTGAGCACCTCCTGCGCCGGACGCGGCGCGCGCAGCGTCGGACCCTGCGGATGCAGGAACAGCCAGTCGATGTACTCGTGGTTCATCACCAGCAGACCGGCATCGGAACGCGGCGCACCGGTTTCGTCGACGGCAGGGAAGAAATGCATGCCGTCGTGATTCATGCCCATCTGTTCGGCCTGTTCCGCGGCGCTGTTGCCGCCGTCGCGTTCGAAGGCCGGATAGCTCCCGCAGATTGGCTCACCCCAGGGCAGGAACACCTGCACCCGATAGCCCGGCGGCACGCTGACGGTATCCGCGGTGCTGGTCGGAACCGGCGTGAAGCCCAGCAGCGAGGAGGTCGACGTGGCAAGACCCGGCGCGCGCACGGCGCAGCCGGCGAGCGGAAGGCCGAACACGCCGACGACGGCGGCGCCGAGGCCGCCCTTCAGAAAAGCGCGGCGCGAGAGCGCCTGCTGCAGAACCGCCTGGAAATCGGCATGGCGTCGGGGATTGCGCGGCGTGTCTTCTTCAAGGGTGTCACGCGCGGTGTCGGAACTGCTTTCGGTCATCGCCGATGGGGGCTTGTGTGAATTGATTCGGCAGCGAAGGTTGCCACAGCATGATGAAGATTCGATGTCGGGAGGCCTGCGCTGTGGCTCGGTCGACTTTGCAACCGGGATTCGCCGCCGTCTCGGAAAACGTGACGGGCCCGTAGTGGCACGGTACGCTCATTGCACGCTCGCGATCCCCTCGAGGATGGCGCTGACCGCTTCCCTGGCGCCGAGGGCGTGAACGGGAAGCACCAGTACGTCACCCGGCCTGGCCCAGGCGAGCAGTGCCCGCACCGCGTCGACTTCGGCCAGCACGGTCTCCATGTCAGCCGCTGCAACGCCCGTTTCCAGAAGCGCTTCGCGAAGCAGAGCGGGCACACTGCCCGGCTCGCGACCGCGCAGGAATCCGTCGAGGTCCTTGAGAACTACGTGTTGCGGCCGGAAGCTTGCCGCCGTCAGGGCGAGGTCGCGGATCTCGGCATCGCCGCGGTTGCCTGCCTGGCCGAGCACCAGCCCCAGTCTGCCGCTCCCTGCGCGCAATCCCGCGGCCACTTCGAGCAGTCCTCGCAGCCCCGCAGGATTGTGTGCGTAGTCGACCAGCACCTCGATGCCGTCCACATGCCAGCGCTGCAGGCGACCGGGATTGTCCTCGCGGCGGGCACCAAAGTGAGCCAGCGTGCGACGGATCGCATCCAGATCGACGCCCATGGCCGCGGCGGCGAGCGCTGAGCCCGCGAGGTTGGCAATGTTGTAGCACGCGGCAGCCGCAACGCTCAGCGGCATCTCGGCCACCGCCCCCAGGTCGTGCACCGCCCCATGCCGATACAGCAGCAGGCGTTCGTCGCTCATCGCGCAGGCAAGACCACCGTCGGCAGCCTGCGCGCGGATCAGCGGATGGTCCGCATCCAGCGAAAACCAGGCGGTGGGAACGCCCGCGGGCGCATGGCGCAACAGCGTCTCGTCGTCGGCGTTCAGCACCAGAACGCCATCCGGCTTGAGGCCACGCGCAAGCACCAGCTTGGCCTCGGCCAGTCCATCGAGATCGTCGATGCCGTACTCGCCGAAATGATCGGCGCTGATATTGGTGACCAGGGCGACGTTCGCCCTGTCGAAGGCGAGTCCGCGACGCATCAACCCGCCGCGCGCGGTCTCCAGCACCGCTGCCTGGGCCTGCGCGTGGCGCAGCACAGCGCGCGCACCGGCGGGTCCGGAGTAGTCACCTGCCTCGATCAGTGCACCATCGGCAAACAGGCCGTCGGTACAGTTCCAGGCGCTTCGCCAGCCGTTTTCGCGACAGCAGGCGGCGATGAGGCGCACGCAGGTGGTCTTGCCGTTGGAGCCGCCTACCAGCGCCACCGGCATCCCGCGCAGTTCCGACCACGGCACCTTATCCGGCACCGGCAGCGCCGCTCGCGGCCAGGTTTGCGACGTCGCACCAAGCCCGACGGAAACCGAGTCGTCGTCCCATAGCAGCGGTGTGGCGTGACGCTCGGCCTCGCTCCGCAGCGCGATCATCGCTGGATCACGCTCGTCGGCCGCCATGGACCTGAGAGTCACCGCGGCAAGCGCGTCATCCCAGATCGCCGGATGGCCCGGCGCATGCAGCACCGGCTGCGCGCAGGCCGCGCTCCACGCCCATTCGTTGACTTCGGTGGCCGTGAACAGTTGATCTGCGGGCGCCGCGAATGCCAGCGCCGCGCCGCCTCGGTGCGGGCGCACGGCCAGCGCGCCGGCGGGCCACGCCAGCATGCGAAGCGCCTGCCCGACCCGCTCGCGCCAGGCATCAACCTGTGCCGGCGTCGGCGCTGTCGTGGTTTCCAGCACGGCACCGCAGTCGTCGAAGTACAGGTTGGGACCAGTGAGGCGGCGCGAGTCGGTGAAAGGTGCGGCTACGGAATCCGGACGCATTTCAATGCTGGCTCTCGCGGCGCGACAGACGCTGCGATGCCGAAAGCAGGCAAGGCTCAGTCATCGGTTTCGCGCGACAGATGGACGCCGCGTTCGTCGATCACCAGGCCCTCAAGGCTGGCGAGGAAGCTTTCGTCGGAGGCGCCTTCACCGGGCAGGGTGACGGCGGCCGCCGCGGGCTTCTCGGCTGGTTTCACACGCTCGCCTTCGGGCTGGAACTTGATGATCTGCTTCCACGAGCGCGTCAGCTGATCGGCGAAGACCAGCAGCAGATCGCCGGGCTGACCCATGGCGAGCGCAGCGTCGATGGCCTCCTGCTCGTCGGGGATGATCGAGATTGCCTCTTCTGGCACGCCCTGCGCTTTCAGCCGGCGGCTCTGGATCAGCGGAACCTCGTCACCGTCGCGTCCGCGCAGCGCATCGTCGCGACGACAGATGTAGTGGTCGAAGCGGCCGGCCACGGCGTCGGCGATCGCTTCCAGATCCTGGTCACGGCGATCGCCGGGGCCGGCCATCACCACGATGCGCCGGCCGCTCACATCGAGGCGTTCGGCGAGATCGGCCATCACCCGCACCGCGTTGGCGTTGTGGCCATAGTCGAAGAGTACCTTGAAGGGGTGTTCGTCATAGACGTTCATGCGCCCCGGCGCCTGGAAGAACGTGGTGTCGAAGGTGCGCAGCGCCTGGCGGATGGCTTCCAGCTTGATGCCCAGCGAGTAGGCCATGCTGGCGGCGAACATGGCGTTCTGCACGTTGTGCAGCGCCCTGCCCTCCAGCGTCGCCGGGATCAGGTGGGTCCACAGCAGCGGGATGTGACTGCCCTTGTCATAGAGCGTGATCATCTGCCCGTTGACCCCGGCCTCCAGCGCGCAGGCACGGCCGCCGGCTCGGATGTGCTCGCGCACCAGTCCATGCGAGGGATTGAGCGTGACGTAGCAGATGGTGGCCGCATCGGTGTAGCCGGACATCCGCAGCACGTTGGGATCGTCGGCGTTCAGCACCGCGCAGTCCTTCGCCACCTCGATCACGATGCGCTTGACCTCGGCCAGCTGCTCCAGGGTGTCGATCCCCTTCATGCCGAGATGGTCGGACTGTACGTTGAGCACCGCGCCGACATCGACCTCGCGCACCCCCATGCCGGCGCGCAGCAGCCCGCCGCGGGCGGTTTCCAGCACCGCGAAGTCGATCTGCGGATCGGCCAGCACCATGCGCGCCGACACCGGCCCGGTCATGTCGCCCTCCACGGTTCGCTGGCCGTCGATGTAGACGCCGTCGGTGGTGGTGAGTCCGGGGGTGAAGCCAGCCATCTTGGCGATGTGCGCGAGCATGCGCGCGGTGGTGGTCTTGCCGTTGGTGCCGGTGACGGCGGCGATCGGAACGCGAAACGGTGCGCCCGGCGGGAACAGCATGTCGATCACCGGCCCGGCGGCATCGCGCGGCGTGCCTTCGGAAGGTGCCACGTGCATGCGGAAGCCGGGCGCGGCGTTGACTTCGCAGATGCCGCCGCCGATCTGCTTGTAGCTTTCGGCGATATTGGTGGAGAGGAAATCCACGCCACCGACATCGAGGCCGATGGAGCGGATGGCGCGCACCGCCATGTCGCGGTTGTCGGGATGGATGATGTCGGTGACGTCGGTGGCGGTGCCGCCGGTGGAGAGATTGGCGGTGGCGCGCAGGAACACCACCTCATCCGCCGCGGGCACCGATTCGGCGGTCATCCCGACGCGCGCCAGCATCATCTCGGCCTGCGCGTCGAGCTCGATGCGGGTCAGCACCTTTTCATGACCGACGCCGCGGCGCGGATCCTGGTTCACCAAGTCGACCAGTTCGGCAATGCTGTGCTTGCCGTCGCCGACCACGTGACCGGGTCGGCGACGGGTCGCCGCGACCAGTTCTCCGTTGACCACCAGCAGGCGATGGTCATCGCCTTCGAGAAAAGTCTCCACGATCACCGAGCGCGAGTGCTCGCGCGCCTTGGCAAATCCATCGCGCACCTCATCGGCGCTCGTCAGGCGGATGGAAATGCCGCGGCCGTGGTTGCCGTTGTAAGGCTTGGTCACCACCGGATAGCCGATGCGTTCGGCGGCGCGCACCGCCTGTGAATCGTTCTGCACCAGGATCTGGCGCGGCACCGGCAGGCCTACCGAGGCCAGGATCTTGTTGGTCTCCTCCTTGTCGCCGGCCAGCTCCACCGCGATATGCGGCGTGCGCCCGGTGACCGTGGCCTGGATGCGCTGCTGGTGACGGCCATGGCCGAACTGCACCAGCGACTGCTCGTTCAGACGAAACCAGGGAATCCCCCGCGCTTCTGCCGCCTTGACCAGCGAGGCGGTCGACGGACCCAGCGCGCGTCGCTGCGCGTAGCGGATGAACTCGTCGCGCGCGCTCGGCCAGTCCCAACCTTCCGGGACGCTGCCTTCCGGCTGCAGATCGGTCGGCAGCAGGGAGCACAGCAGGCGTACGGCCAGCTCACCGGCCTCGATGCCCTCCTCGCGCTGCGCGTATTCGTAGACCACCGTGTAGACACCGGGGCGACCGTCGATGCTTCGCGTCTTGCCGAAGGTGACGTCCTCGCCGGCGATGTTCTGCAGCTCGATCGCCACATGCTCCATCACGTGCCCGAGCCAGGTACCCTCCTCCTCGCGCATGCGGCGGATGAAGCCGCCGGGCTCGCGGTAGGAACAGCCGTGTT